>JBEGVR010000163.1:0-53856 GCA_041178265.1 Pseudomonadota bacterium
AGGTGAGCGTGCCCCCAAAGCCGAGGCGAAAGCCCAGGTCCACGAAGGCGCGGGCCTGCTGCAGGCTGCCGTTGAAGGCATGCGCGATGCCCTGCACGGGCAGGCGGCGCAACTCGCGCAGCAGTGCGTCGGCCGAACGGCGCACATGCAGGATCACCGGCAGACCATGGCGGCGCGCCAGCCGCAGCTGCTCGATATAGAAAAACTGCTGCCGTCCGTGATCGAGGCCAGGGACTGCATGATCGAGCCCGATCTCGCCCACGGCCACCAGGCGCGCATCATCGCGGCCAGCGGCAAGGGCCCGGTCCAGGCGCTCAAGGTCAGCCTCCTGGGCGGTGGGCGTGTACAGGGGGTGGATGCCCAGCGAGTAGCTGTCGCCGCCCTGGTGGGCCAGCGCGCGGACGCCCTCGAAATGTGTCGCCGACACGGCGGGCAGCACGCAGTGCGCGACGCCGGCCTGAGTGGCGCGTTCCCGCACCGCGAGGCGGTCGGCATCGAACTCCGATGCATCCAGATGGCAATGGGTATCGATCCAGGCCGACATCGTCCGATGATGCCGCAAGCGGCTGCGCCAGCCGGCGATCCGTGTTACCGTCCTTTCCAGGTTTTTTCGGCTCCCCGGTGTTTTTGAGGTGTCGGATGCGAAGGCAAGCCCTATACAGTTCCAGTCGCGGCGCCGCCAGGCCTGCCGCTACCCCTGCGCCGGGCGAGCCCCCGGCGCGCGCCGACTCCCCGTCCGGGGACGCGTCGCCCCCCCGAAGCTCCCGCCTGCGCCTGCGGAGCCCCTCGTCCGCAGAGTGGCTCTGGATCGTGGTGCTGCTGCTGGGGGGCCTGCTGGCATGGAGCCTGTCCATGCATCTCGCGACCGGCCAGCGGCGCCTGACGCAGCAGGACATCGACGCCGCGGTGCTCAAGACCCTGTCCACCCAGAACCTGCCCTCCGAATACGCCCGCGCCTACGAGAACATCCGCCCCTCGGTGGTGCGGGTGGTGGGCTATGTGCGCGCCAGCAGCCTCAAGCCGGCGCCGGGTAGCCGCGGCGCCAGCGCCGCGCGTCCTCCAGTGGCAGGCGGCGCGCCCGCCGCCGACGAGGAGATCGAGCACGGCGTGGGCACCGGGGTGGTGATCGTGGACAAGGGCATCATCCTGACCAACCTGCACGTGGTGGCCGGCGCACAGCGCATCGAGGTCACCTTCCAGGACGGGCTGGTGGCTTCCGCCTATGTGCGCTCGGTGCAGGCCGAGAACGACCTGGCGGTGCTGCAGGCCGACAAGATCCCCGACGACCTGATCGCCGCCACCATGCGGTCCACCAAGGACCTGGCGCCCGGCGACAAGGTGATGGCCGTGGGCTTTCCCTTCGGCATCGGCCCCTCGGCCTCGGCCGGGATCGTCTCCGGCCTGGGGCGCGCCTTCCGCTCGCCGCAGGGCCAGCAGGAAATGAAGAACCTGATCCAGTTCGACGCGGCGGCCAACCCGGGCAACTCCGGCGGGCCGCTGGTCACCATGGAAGGCGAGGTGGTGGGCATCGTCACCGCCATCCTCAACCCCACGCCGGCACGCACCTTCCTGGGCATCGGATTCGCCGTGCCAATCGAGAGTGCGGCCTCGGCCGTCGGACTGCCGCCCTTCTGAAGCCCCTTCCTGCCCGAACACCTTCCCAAGAACCGCCCACGCCCATGACCTCCAGCCTGCCCACCCCGGACCCCGCCACCGCCAAGCTCATGGAGCAGATCCTCTACGAGGTCAAACGTGTCGTCGTCGGCCAGGACCGCTTCCTCGAACGCGTCATGGTGGCCGTGCTGGCCCAGGGCCACCTGCTGGTCGAGGGCGTGCCGGGGCTGGCCAAGACGCTCACCGTCAAGACGCTGGCCAGCACGGTGCGGGGCCAGTTCAAGCGGATCCAGTTCACCCCCGACCTGGTGCCCGCCGACCTCGTGGGCACCCGCATCTACAACCAGCGCACCGGCGACTTCAGCACCACGCTGGGGCCGGTGTTCACCAACCTGCTCCTGGCCGACGAGATCAACCGCGCCCCCGCCAAGGTGCAAAGCGCGCTGCTGGAGGTGATGCAGGAGCGCCAGGTGACCATCGCGGGCGAGACCCACCGCGTGCCCAGCCCCTTCCTGGTGATGGCCACCCAGAACCCGATCGAGACCGAGGGCACCTACCCACTGCCCGAGGCGCAGGTGGACCGCTTCATGATGAAAGTGCTGGTGGACTACCCGAGCGAAGAAGAGGAATACGTCATCGTCGAACGCGTGACGGGACCGGCAGTCAACGTGTCGGCGGTGGCCACTACCGAACAACTGGCGGCCCTGCAGCGCGAATGCCGGGGCGTGTATGTCGATCCGTCACTGGTGCAGTACGCGGTCAAACTGGTGTCGGCCACACGCGATCCGGCGCGCCACGGCCTGGCGGACCTGGCCCGATTCATCACCTACGGCGCCAGCCCGCGCGACACCATCAACCTGACCGAGGGCGCGCGCGCGCTGGCCCTGATGCGCGGGCGCGGCTACGCCCTGCCCGAGGACATGACCGACCTGGCCGCCGATGTCCTGCGCCATCGCCTGGTGCTGTCCTACGAGGCGCTGTCCGAGGGGCTGGACCCCGACGCCCTGATCACGCAGATCATGGCCAAGATCCCCGCGCCGCCGCGGCCGCTCGAACATGACAAGCTCGCCGCCTGAACCCTCCAACGCGGGCAGCGCCGCGGCCGGCACGGGCGAGGCCGAGCGGCTGCTGCGCCGCCTGGAGTGGACCGCGATCCGGCGGCTCGACGGACTGCTGCAGGGGGACTACCGCACGCTGATGCGGGGCAGCGGCATGGACCTGGCGGACCTGCGCGAATACCAGCACCACGACGATGTGCGTCACATCGACTGGAACGTCACCGCGCGTCACGGCACGCCGCATGTGCGCGTCTTCACCGAAGACCGCGAGATGGCCGCCTGGTTCCTGGTGGACCTGAGCCCCTCGATCGACTTCGGCTCGGGCGAGCAGCGCAAACGGCACCTGGCCGCCGACTTCACCGCCGTCCTGGCGCGCCTGCTCGCGCGGCATGGCAACCGGGTCGGCGCGATGGTCTACCGGCAAGCGGTGGACACCGTGATTCCCGCAGGCAGCGGCCGGCGCCATGTGCTGCACCTGGTCCACAGCCTCGGGCACCGGCCAGCGCCGGCCGAGACGGGACCGACCCGCCTGCGTGACCTGCTGGATACCGCTGCCGGCGTGATCCGCCGGCGCTCCACACTGTTCGTGGTGTCCGACTTCATCAGCGAGCCGGGCTGGGAGCGCGCCCTGGCCCGCCTGGCGCAGCGCCATGAGGTGGTCGCCGTGCGGGTGCTCGACCCGCTCGAACTGGACCTGCCCGACCTGGGCCTCTTGACCCTGCGCGACGCCGAGAGCGGCGAACACCTGCTGGTGGACACGCACGACGCCGGTTTTCGCAGGCGCTTTGCCCGCATCGCCGCCCAGCGCGAGGCCGAACTGCGCGAGGGCCTGGCCCACGCAGGTGTCGACACGCTGGAACTGGCCACCGACGGCGACCTGGTCGAGGCCCTGGTGCGCTTCGTCGAAATGCGCCGGCGCCGCACCCGCCTGTCCTCGGGCAGCCTGCCGGCCCACCTCAAACAGGTCGCCTGACCGCACCCCGCCCCCGCCATGCATTTCCTCTGGCCCCACCAACTCTGGCTCCTGCTGCTGCTGCCGCTGCTGGTGCTGCTGTACCTCCTGCTGCTGCGGCGCAAGAAGAAGCTCGCAGTGCGCTACGCCTCGCTGGCCATCGTCCAGGAGGCCCTGGGCAAGGGGCCGGGCCTGCGCCGGCACGTGCCACCCGCGCTGTTCCTGCTGGCGCTGGCGGCCATGCTGCTGGCGTCCGCGCGCCCGGTCGCCACGCTCACCCTGCCCTCGACGCAGCAGACCATCATCCTGGCCATGGACGTCTCGGGCAGCATGCGCGCCACCGACGTCCAGCCCAATCGCCTGGTGGCGGCGCAGACGGCGGCCAAGGCCTTCCTCACTGAGCTGCCGCGCGACGTGAAGGTGGGCATCGTGGCCTTCGCCGGGTCGGCGCAGGTGGCGCAACTGCCCACCGTGAACCGCGAGGACCTGGTCACCGCCATCGACCGTTTCCAGATGCAGCGGGCCACCGCCACCGGCAATGCGATCGTGATGTCGCTGGCCACGCTGTTCCCGGACGACGGCCACATCGACCTGCAACTGATGCAGAACAACCGGGACCGCATGCGCGGTACCTCCCTGGACGCAGAGAAAAAGGAGAAGCAGCCCTTCACCCCTGTGGCACCGGGCTCCTACACCTCGGCGGCGATCATCATGCTCACCGACGGCCAGCGAACCACCGGCGTCGATCCGCTGGAAGCGGCCAAGATGGCGGCGGAACGGGGCGTGCGCGTGTACACCGTGGGCATCGGTACCGTCGATGGCGAGACCATCGGCTTCGAAGGCTGGTCCATGCGCGTGCGGCTGGACGAGGAAACCCTCAAGCAGATCGCCACCCGCACCAGCGCCGAGTATTTTTATGCCGGCACCGCGCAGGATTTGAAGAAGGTCTACGAGACCCTGAGCACCCGCCTGACCGTCGAGAAAAAGGAGACCGAAGTCTCCGGCCTGCTGTCGCTGCTGGCCGCCGCCCTGGCGGTGCTCTCGGCCGGACTGTCGGTGCTGTGGTTCAACCGGATCCTGTAGCGGCCACGCTCAGGGCCCCCGCCTCACACCCGACCCAGCGCGCGCAGGATCTTCTCGGGCGTCATCGGCTGCGACCAGCACTGCGCGGCCAGCGGTGCCAGGGCATCGTTGATGGCATTCATCACCGCCGCAGGGGCGCCGGCCGTGCCCGCCTCGCCCGCGCCCTTGGCGCCCAACTGGCTGCTGCGAGTGGGCGTCTGCACGTGGGCCACCTCGATATCGGGCATCTCCGCGCTCATGGGAACCAGGTAGTCGGCCATGCTGGCGTTGATCATCAGCCCGCGTTCGTCATACAGGCATTCCTCGAGCAGCGCACCGCCCAGGCCCTGCACGATCGCCCCGCGAATCTGTTCGTCCACCAGCTTGGGGTTGATCACGCGGCCGCAGTCTTCCACCGCCCAGTGTTTGAGCAGCTTGACGAAGCCGGTATCGGTATCGACCTCGACGTACGAGGCCTGCACGCCGTTGGTGAAGATGAAGGGGTAATCGCGCTGCGCATAGTGGCGCGTGACCATCAATTCGGGCGTGAAGTCAGGGGGCAGGGTGTCGGAGCGGAAATAGGCCACGCGACCGAGCTCCGCGAAGTCAAGCACCGAGGCCAGCGTCTGGGCATCCACCACCTGGCCGCGACGGACCGCCAGTGCGGCCGCGTCGCGCTTGAGGATCACCGCCGCCGTCTTGAGGATGTTGGCGCGCAGCGCCTGGCCGGCCAGCAGCACGGCCTCGCCACCCACGCCCGCGCCCCGCGAGGCCCAGGTGCCCCCGCCATAGGGGGTGACGTCGGTGTCACTGAGCACCAGCCGCACTTTCTCCAGGTCCACGCCGACGGCGTCGGCGGCGATCTGCCGGTAGATGCCGTCATTGCCCTGGCCTTGCTCGCCCACGCTCACGCTCACGCTGATCGCGCCCGAGGGGTCCAGGCGCATGGTGCAGCCGTCCTGCGAAGCGATGCGCGCGCCCCCCACGCCATAGAATGCGGCGCTGGGGTTGGTCAGCTCGATCAGCGCCGCAAAGCCGATGCCGCGGTAGATGCCCTGCCGGCGCAACTCGGCGATCTCGGCCTTCAGACGGGGGTAGTCCATCAACTGCTCGATCTTGCGCAGGCAGGCCTCGTGCGACAGGACCTCCAGCTTGATGCCGCTGGCGCCCGTGGCGGGATAGGCGTCGTCGGGAATCACGTTCTTCTTGCGGAACTCCAGGGGGTCCATGCCGATCGCGCGCGCGGCCTGGTCGACCAGGCCCTCGGTCACTGCGCAGGCGATGGGGTGGCCCACGCCGCGGTACTGGCAGGTGGGCGTCTTGTTCTGGAAGACGACGTTCAGGCGGGCGCGGTAATGCTTGTGCCTGTAGGGGCCGCCCACCAGGTTGACCACCTGGTTGCCCTCGATCGCGCTGGTGCGCGGGAACATGGAGAACGGACCGATGCCCGTGAGGTCGTCCATCTCGAAGGCCAGGATCTCGCCGCTCTTGGTGGCGGCGATGCGCGCCTTCACCCGGTGGTGGCGGGCATGAATGTCGCTGGTGAAGCTTTCGATGCGGTCGGCCACGAACTTGACCGGGCGCTTGCATAGCATCGACAGGGCCACCGTCGCAAAGTCGTCGGGGTAGGCGTGCACCTTGATGCCGAACGAACCGCCTACCTCCTTGCAGACCACGCGTACTGCGTGCTCGGGCAGGTCGAACTGGCGGGCGTACAGGTCCTGCATCATGTGCGGGGCCTGGAAGGAGTGGTAGACGGTGAGTTTCTGTTCACCCGGATTCCAGTCGGCGATCTGGCAGCGCGGCTCCAGCGTCACACCGGTGTGGCGCCCGAAGTGGAAGGTGGTCTCGACCACCGCGTCGGCCCGGGCGAAGGCCTCGTCCACCGCGCCGACGTCCAGGCTGCGGGTGAAGCACAGGTTGTCGCCCAGCTCGGGGTGGATCAGCGGCGTGGCGGGATCCAGCGCAGTCTCCATGTCAACCACCGGTTCGAGTTCGTCCAGGTCGACCTGCAGCACCTGCAAGGCGTCCTCGGCCTGCTCGCGCGTCTCGGCGACGATAGCGACCACCGGCTCGCCCTGCCAGCAGGCGCGGTCGATGGCCAGCGGGTATTGCGGCGCCGACTTCATGCCAGCCAGGTGGCCCAGTACCGCCACCCAGGGCTTGCAGACCTTGGCCAGGTCGTGGCCGTCGGCCACCAGGATCACGCCGGGCATGCCGCGCGCCGCCGAGGCGTCGATGGCGCGGATGCGCGCGTGCGCCACCGGGCTGCGCCAGTACACCACGTGTGCCATGCGGGGCAGCTCGATGTCGTCGACGTAGGTGCCCTGGCCTTGCACCAGCTTGCGCGCGCTCGGGCGCTCGACGCTCTGGCCGATGTAGCGCGGGTCTTCGGTGACCGGATGCAGGGACTTTTCGGCCGGGTCGGTGCGGGGGCGTTCCTCGACCTCGGAGCCGGCCTGCACGCCGGGCAGCGTGGGGGCGAGCGTGCCGGCGTTCATGCGGACACCTGGGCGGCGGAGCGTCCCGCGCCCTGGGCAGCGCGCGTGGCCAGGGTGTCGCAGATGGCGTCGACGATGGCGTGGTAGCCGGTGCAGCGGCAGTAGTTGCCGCTCATCCACTCGCGCACTTCCGCGCGCGTGGCGTCGGGCTTGGCCTGCAGCAGTTCCTTGGCCGCCATCACCATGCCCGGGGTGCAGAAGCCGCACTGCAGCGCGTTGTGGCGCACGAAGGCGTCCTGCAGGTCGCGCACATCGCCATCCTCGGACAGGCCCTCGATGGTGCGCACCTTGCAGCCCTGCGTCTGCACCGCCAGGGTGAGGCAGCCCCGCACGATGCGGCCGTCGACCTCGACGGTGCAGGCGCCGCAGACGCCGTGTTCGCAGCCCAGGTGCGAGCCCTTGAGCCCGAGTTCATTGCGCAGGAAGTCGACCAGGTGCTGGCGCGGTTGCACGCTGCGCTGCTGCGGCCGGCCATTGACGTTGACATGAAGGGTGTGGAGTTCTGCCATGGGAATGTCTCCGGGGTTCAGGCGGCCAGCGCGCTGCGACTGGCGTGTGCAGCGCCCAGCAGGCGTTGGGTCAGGACTGTGGCCAGGTGGCGCTTGGTGTCGGCGCTGTGGGTGAGGTCGGGGATGGGGTCGAGTTCGACCTTGAGCGACGCCATCGCGATCCCGATCGTCGCGGCGTCCAGCGCCTTGCCGGCCAGCACGGCCTCGGTACGACGTGCGCGCACAGGTATCGGCCCGATGCCCAGGAAGCTCAGGGCCACCTGCTGGACCTGAACGCCCTTGAAGCGCGCCCGCACCGCCAGGCCGGCCACGGCGTAGTCGCCATGGCGCCGCGCCAGTTCGTCAAAGGCGTACCAATCGGCGGCGCTGGCCAGGGGCACGTCGGCGCCAGTCACGATCTCGTCGGGCTGGCGGTCTGTGGTGTAGAGGTCCTGGAAAAAATCGGTGGCCGCCACGCTGCGCCGGCCGCCCGGACCCTGCAGGTGGACGGTGCCCTCGAGTGCGCACAGGCAGCAGGGCCACTCGGCGGCCGGGTCGCCATAAGCGATGGAGCCGCCCCAGGTGCCCGAATTGCGGATGGCGCGATGCGCGATATGCGGCGCGGCCTGCGCCAGCAGGGGCGCATGCTGGCCCACCAGCGGGCTGTCCTCGATCTCGGTGTGCGTGGCCAGCGCGCCGATATGCAGGCGATCGCCCTCGACGCGGATGCCGCGCAGCGCTGTCAGGCCGGTGATGTCGATCACCAGACGCGGTTCGGACAGCCGCATGTTGAGCGTGGCCAGCAGCGTCTGCCCGCCGGCCAGCAGGCAGGCGTCGTCGCCATGCGCCTGCAGCAGGCTGAACACCTGGTCCAGCGTGGCCGGCTTGATGTAGTCGAAGGGAGGGGATTTCATGAGGGGCTCCTCATCCGGGCAAGTGGAAGGGCCAAGGAGGAGTGCATCACAGCCGCGCCCCGATCCAGACCCCCAGGGCGGTGGCCAGCACACCAAGCAGGAACCATTTGACGCGCAGCCATTCGACCGACCCCGGGGCCTGCGAAGCCTGTGCGCCAGGCATCGGTCCGGTCCGGGGTGGCGCTGCCACGCGCGGTGTCGCCGCAGTGTCGCCCACCGCAGGGTGCGGGGCGCCGTCCGGGCGGGGGCCGGCATCGCCCGCTTCCGCCTGCGCCTGGGGCGCCAGCTGCGCCTGGAACGCCGTGAAGAACTGGTCGGCCATCTGCTTGGCGGCGGCATCGATCATGCGGCCGCCCACCTGACCGAGCTTGCCGGCCACCGAGGCCTGCACCGTGTAGTTCAGGCGGGTGCCGCCGGCCTCGTCCGAGAGCTCGACCTGCGACTGCCCGCGCGCCATGCCCGCAGCGCCGCCAGAGCCTTCGAAGCCCAGGGCGCAACGCTCGTTCTCGGTCACGTCGGACAGCAGGATGCGGCCAGCAAAGCGCGCTCGCACCGGTCCCACCTTGACCATCACGCGGGCGGTCTTCTCGGTCGGACTGACCACCTCGACGCCCTCGCAGCCCGGAATGCAGGCCGCCAGCACGCCGGGGTCGTTCAGGGCCGACCACACGCGAGCGCGGGGAGCAGCAATCAGGACACCGCCGCTCAGTTGCATAGAAATGTCTTGGGGGTTTTCACGGGTGATTTTTGTTTACCACGCGGTCAACAATGCTAGGCAGAGTTGACCGATCGGTAAATAGCGTGCCCATCCAGAAAAACCCTGATCGCCCGCGCGGCCGCCCCGCCGCGGCGCCGCGCCGGCGGCTGGGTGTGGCCGAGCGCGAGCGTCAGATCCTGGACGGTGCCATCCGGTTCTTCTCCGAGAACGGCCTGGATGGCCAGCTGCGCGACTTCGCGCGCAGCATCGGTGTCACCCACGCGCTGCTCTATCACTACTTCCCGACCAAGCAGGCCCTGATCGACCGGGTCTACGTCGAATTGTTCGAGGGTCGCTGGCAGCCCGAATGGGAAACCCTGCTGGACGACCCTGAGCGCTCGCCCGAGGACAAGCTCACCGCCTTCTACGACGACTACGTGAATTCGGCCCTGACGCGTGAATTCGTGCGCATCCTGGTGTTCTCGGGCCTGACCGACCACACCATCACCGACCGCTTCTTCTCGCTGCTGCGCCAGCGCCTGTTTCCGCGGCTGGTGCGCGAGACGCGGCGCTTTCGCGGCTCGAGCAGCCGCGCGCGCCCCAGCGAACGCGAACTCGAGCTGCTCATGGGTCTGCACGGCGGCTTCTTCTACATCACGATGCGGCGCTGGATCTATGGCCAGGGCGTGGCCAGCGACGCAGCGCCCGAGCGCTTCAGCCAGTCGCTGGTGCGAGACCGTGTCCGCGGCTACCTGACCGCCAGCCGGGCGCTGTTCAGTGACCACGCCCAAGCCCCCGCCGGCGCGCAGGTGCGCGTCCTGCCCGCGCTGGCCGAACCCAGGATCCGCCGTGCCTGAGCGCGTCGCCTGTTTCGTTTCCCGTCCGCTGCGACCTTCCGGTCGCGGCTTCCCCCCGTGCGGCTGGGTCCAGTCGCCATTCACCCGCAAGGAGATCGCATGAAGCTCACCCAGTTGGCCCGTTCCGGGCTCTTCGCGCTTGGTTGCGCCATGGCCGCCAGCGGCGCCGTGGCCCAGCAGGCCATCACGGTCAATATCGGCTCCAGCCACCCGGTGGCCAACATCTGGGCCAACGCCATGAAAGAGGTGTTCCAGCCCGAGGTGGACCGCCTCCTGAAGGACGGCGGCAACAAGTACCAGGTCCGCTGGCGCGAGAACTACGGCGGCACGCTGTACAAGTTCAACGAAACCCGCACGGCCGTCAAGGACGGCATCGTGGACGTGGGCATGGTCGGCACGGTCTGGGAGAACTCCTCCATGCCCCTGCAGAACGTGACGTACTACACGCCGTTTGCCACCACCAACCACGAGATGCTGATCGAGATCTTCGACAAGCTCAACGCGAACCACCCGGCACTCAAGGCCAGCTGGGCCGGGCAGAACATGGTGCCGCTGTCCTCGCTGATCACCGACAGCTACGACATCTACGCGAACTTCCCGGTCACCAGCATGGCATCGCTGCAAAACAAGAAGATCCATGCCCCCGGCACCTCGGCCAACTGGATGCGCGACACCGGCGCCACGCCGGTGGAGGGCGCCCTGACCGTCTACTACACCAACATCCAGACCGGCGTGACCCAGGGTGCCCTGAGCTTTGCCAGCGGCATCGGCCCGGCGCGGGTGTATGAAGTGGCCAAGCACCTGACCCGCGTGAACATCGGGGCGATGTATTTCGGCAGCGTCGCAGCCAACAAGGCCTTCTTCGACAAGCTGCCCAAGGAGGTGCAGGACGCCTTCGTGAAAGCCGGGCAGGCCACCTCGGCGGCCCATGGCAAGCATGTCACCCGCATGGCCGCATCAGCCATGGACACCATGAAGGCCGCCGGACTGCAGATCAGCGACCTGCCCGCCGCCGAACGCGCCAAGTGGATCAACGGACTGCCCGACATCGTGACGCCCTGGCTGCAGGCCACCGGCGACGCCGGCAAGTCGGTGCTGCGCGCCTACTTCGACGAACTGCGCGCACGCGGCGTCAAGCCGCTGCGTGAGTGGGACAAAGTCGCGCGCTGACGCTCCGCCATGGCCATCGACACCGACCCCGACGCCCCGCCAGCCGCCCCGGGGCATCCCCTGGATTTCCCGGCCAAACTGATGGCGTCGATCGGCACGGTGTGGATTTTCGTGATCATGTGCCTGGTGGTGGCCGACGTGGTCGGCCGCGACTTCCTGGACCGGCCGATCACCGGCGTGTCCGAATTCTCGGGACGCTCGGTGGCCTCCATCGTCTTCCTGCAACTGGCCGCCGCCGTCTGCAGCGGCCGGATGACACGCAGCGACTTCCTGCTCAACCTCATCGGCAAGCGCGTGCCGGGCGCGGTCACGGCCCTGGAACTGCTCAATGTGCTGGTGGGTGCGGCGCTGTTCGCAGCGCTGGCGGTCATCGCCTGGCCCGAGCTGCGCCAGTCGCTGGCCAGCAATGAGTTCTATGGGGTCCAGGGGGTCTACAGCGTGCCGGCCTGGCCTTTTCGCGGACTGATCGTGGCCGGCGCGTTCGCCACCGCGGTCTGCTACCTGCTGTCCGTTCCCGGCATCCTGCGCCGGCATGGCCAGCAGACCGTGGCCGGAGATCCACTGGCCGCGGGCACAGGAGACGGGCGATGAGCGATCTGGGCTTGGGTGGATGGCTCATCGGCGCACTGGTCGTCCTGGTCCTGCTGGGTGTGCACATCGGCGTGGCGCTGATTGGCGTCGGCTTCTTCGGCGTCTGGCTGGTGCGCGACAACCTCGACATGGCCATGCGCCTGATGTACATGGCGGCCTACAACGGCGTTGCCGACTACATCTTCGCCACCATCCCGCTGTTCGTGCTCATGGGACTGCTCGTGAGCATCTCCAACGTGGGCAAGGACACCTTCACCGTCGCGGAGGTGCTGCTGCGCAAGCTGCAGGGCGGCCTGGGCGTAGCCACCGTGGCCGCCAACACGGTGTTCGCGGCGGTGACGGGGGTCTCGATCGCCTCGGCGGCGGTCTTCACCCGCGTGGCTGTCCCCGAGATGGTCAGCCACGGCTACAAGACCACCTTCGCCACTGGCACGGTGGCGGGCAGCTCCGTGCTGGGCATGATGATTCCGCCCAGCCTGCTGATGATCATTTACGGCGTGCTGGCCGAGCAGTCCATCGGTACGCTCTTCGTCGCCGGGGTGATCCCGGGCCTGCTGCTGGCTGGGGTCTTTGCCGTGATGATCATGGGCATGGCGCGCTTCACGCCGCAGCGCGTGTTCGACCTGCAGCGCCAGGCCCTGATCGCGCGCGAACGTCGGGTCGAGGTCACGCTCACCGGCCTGCAGATGGTCTCCAAGCTCGTCCCGATTGCCGCCCTGGTGGCGCTGGTGCTGGGCGGGCTGTACAGCGGCTTTTTCACGCCGACCGAGGCGGGTGGCGTGGGGGCCGCCGGCGCGCTGGTCATCGCGCTGGCACGCCGCTCGCTGGGCCAGGGCAATCTCTGGCGTGTGCTGCACGAAACCGGCAGTGTGTCGTGCACCATCCTGATCCTGCTGGTGGCCGCGGGCTTTTACAGCCGCATGCTCAGTGTGGCGGGCGTCCCGGTGGCAATCGCTGACATGGTGCGCGACGCAGGCCTGGGCCCCTACGGCTTTCTCGCGCTGTACATCGGCATCGTCTTGCTGCTGGGCATGATTCTGGACTCCAGCTCCATTCTCCTCATCATGACGCCGGTGGCGGTTCCGATCGCGCAGGCCTTCGGTTTCAACCTCATTCACTTTGGCGTGATCACCGTGCTGGCGGTCGAGATGGGCCTGCTGACGCCCCCGTTCGGCATCTCGGTGTTCACCGTCAAATCGGTGCTCAACGATCCCAAGGTATCGGTGGAAAGCATCTTCGCCGGGGCCATGCCTTTCGTCGCGGCGATGTTCGTGGTGCTGCTGCTGGTCTGCGCGTTCCCGCTTTTGAGCCTGGCCCTGACCTGATCGGACTCGAGGGCGGGTGCTACGCCCGCGAGGCCAGCTGCCCCGCCACAAGGCGCAGCTGCCGGCTGCAACGATCCGCCAGCGACGCGTCGTGCGTGACCACGACAAAGGCCGTGCCACGCTCACGTGCGAGCGCCAGCATCTGCTCGAACACGCCATCGGCGGTGGTGCGATCCAGGTTGCCGGTGGGCTCGTCCGCCAGCACGCAGGCCGGGCGCGTCACCAGGGCGCGCGCGATGGCCACGCGCTGGCGCTCGCCACCCGAGAGCTCGGCAGGGCGATGCAGGACCCGTTCGCCCAGGCCCACCGCCGCCAGGACCTCGCGGGCCCTCGCGTGGCAGGACTCGATCGGATCGCGCCGGATGCGAAGCGGCATGGCGACGTTGTCCAGGGCGCTGAACTCGGGTAGCAGGTGATGGAACTGGTAGACGAAGCCCAGGTGCTGGTTACGCAACCGCCCCTGCTGCGTCGCACCGACGTGCGAGAGCTCCTCATCCATCAGGCGCACGCTGCCGCTGGTGGGCGCGTCCAGCCCCCCCAGCAGGTGCAGCAGGGTGCTCTTGCCCGAGCCCGAGGCCCCGACGATGGCCACCGTCTCGCCAGCCTGCACCGTGAGGTCGACGCCGCGCAGCACCTCGACATCGAGACCACCCTCGGTGAAACGCTTGGACAGGCCCTGGGCCTGCAGCACCGGCTCACTCATAGCGCAGCGCCTCCGCCGGGTTGACGCGGCTGGCGCGCCAGCTCGGGTAGATCGTGGCCACGAAGGACAGTACCAGCGAGATGAGGGCGATCGGCAGGATGTCCGCCGACTGCGGGTCGCTAGGCATGCGGCTGATCAGGTAGATGTCGCGGGGCAGGAAGCTGGCATTGAGCATCTGCTCCAGCGCCGGCACCAGGACGTCGATGTTCAGCGCCACGCCCAGTCCGAGCAGCAGGCCGGCCCCCGTGCCGACGACGCCCACCGTCGCGCCCTGCACCACGAAGATCCCCATGATGCTGGCGGGGCTGGCGCCCAGCGTGCGCAGGATGGCGATGTCGGCGCGCTTGTCGGTCACGGTCATCACCAGCGTGCTCACGAGGTTGAAGGCGGCCACCGCCACGATCAGCGTGAGGATGATGAACATCATGCGTTTCTCGAGCTGCACCGCGGCAAACCACGAGCGGTTCTGCCGCGTCCAGTCACGCACGATGAGGCCGCCTGGCAGGGTGGCGGCCAGCTGCGCCCCGACCTCGCGGGCCTGGTGCAGGTCCTTGAGCTTCAGGCGCAGACCGGTGGGGCCTTCCAGCCGGAACAGGCGCATGGCGTCGTCCTGGTGCATCAGGACCAGGCCGTTGTCGTACTCGAAGTGTCCCGAGTCGAAGACACCCACGACCACCATCTGTTTCAGGCGCGGCACGAAGCCAGCCGGCGTCACCTGCCCGCTGGGTGCGATCAGTGTCACGGGATCGCCCTCACGGATCCCGAGCTGGCGCGCCAGGTCGCGGCCCACCACGATGCCGAAGTCTCCAGGCACCAGGCGCTTGAGCGCCGTGTTGCGCAGTGACATGGCCAGTTCGGTGATCTCGGGCTCGAGTGCGGGGTCGATGCCGCGCACCAGCGTGCCCCGCATGTCCTCGCCCCGCGCCAGCAGCGCCTGGGCCGCCACGAAGGGTGCAGCCGCCACCACCTGCGGGTGCCCGCGCACCTGCGCCAGCGCGCCCTCGGGATCGGGCAGCACGTCGCCGCCGGGGCCATAGACCTCGATGTGGGAGACCACGCCCAGCATGCGGTCACGCACTTCGCGCTGGAAACCGTTCATCACCGACAGCACGATGATCAGGGCGGCCACGCCCAGCGCGATCCCCAGCATCGACACTCCGGAGATGAAGGAGATGAAGCCGTTGCGTCGCGTGGCCCGTCCGGCGCGCGTGTAGCGCCAGCCCAGAATGAGTTCGTACGGAAGTCGCATGGAGCGGGGGTTTCGGCCGGGAGAAAGCGGGAGGGGACGGGCCGCATTGTGGCATCCGGGACAATAGCCCCATGTCCGGCGACCAGCACCTGATCATCCCCTACGCCGACGCGGCGGGCCTGGAGGCCGCGCGGGCCGCCGTGGCGGGCGAGCTGCGCGTGCTGCAAGGCCTGCTGGCACGCCTGCAACCCGGTGAGGCGCTCACGGGCGACGCGCAGGACCTGTCGCCGCCGCACGAGCGCGCGCAGGCACGTGCGCTGGGCCTGCCGGCCGCGGACGGGGCCATCGCCTGGGCGGCCTGGGAGCGCACGCAATCGGGCCAGGCGCCAGACGACGCCGCATGGGCCTGGATCTCGCCCTGTCACTGGCACGTGGCGCAGGACCACATCCTCATGCACCCCGTGGACGACCTGCAACTGACCGAGGAAGACGCGCAGGCCCTGCTCGCGGCGGTCTCGCCCTATTTCCGCGAGGACGGCATCGCGCTGGACTTCCTCACGCCCACGCGCTGGATCGCCCGCGGCGACGTCTTTCGCGGCCTGGCCTGTGCCAGCCTGGACCGGGTGTGCGGGCGCCGGGTGGACGACTGGCTGCCGCGGTCGGCGGCGGCGCGCCCCTTGCGCCGCCTCCAGCAGGAAATGCAGATGCTGCTGTACACCCACCCGGTGAACGAGGCCCGCGAGCAGGCCGGCCTGCGTCCGGTCAACTCCTTCTGGGTCAGCGGCGCGGGCGCGCTCGCCGCGGCACCTGCGATGCACGCCCCGGTGCGGGTAGACGACCGCCTGCGCGCGCCCGCGCTGGCCGGCCATGCCGGCCCCTGGGCCGACGGATGGCGCGCGCTGGACACGCAGGTGCTTCCCGCGCTGCTGGAATCGGCGCAACGCGGACACCCCGTCACCCTGACCCTTTGCGGCGAGCGGCATGCCCGCACCTGGACGACCGCTTCCTCCCCCCCGGCCTGGTGGCACCGTGCCGCCCGTCTGCTGCGCCCGCCCCAGGTGGCGACGGTGCTCGAAACCCTATGAAGATCATTGCCCGAGACATTCCTCCCCGCGCCGCCTGGGCCCTCGAGCAGGCGGGCGTGCACCCGCTGCTGGCACGCCTGTACGCGGCGCGCGGCGTGACCCACCGCGACGACCTGGACGACGGCCTGGCGCGCCTGCTCCCGCCAGACGGCCTCAGGGGCGCGCAGGAGGCGGCCCGCCTGCTGGCCGATGCGATCGCCCAGGGCAAGCGCATCTGCATCGTGGCCGACTACGACTGCGACGGCGCCACCGCCTGCGCCGTCGCCGTGCGCGGACTGCGCCTGCTGGGTGCGGCGCATGTGGGCTACCTGGTGCCTGACCGCGTCGTCGACGGCTACGGCCTGACCGCCCCGATCGCCCAGCGGGTGCACGCGCAGGGCGCCGACCTGCTGGTCACCGTGGACAACGGCATCGCCAGCGTCGAGGGCGTGGCGCAGGCCAACGCCCTGGGCCTGCAGGTGCTGGTGACCGACCACCACCTGCCGGGGGCCGAGCTGCCGCAGGCCCAGGTCATCGTGAACCCCAACCAGCCTGGCTGCACCTTCGGCAGCAAATGCCTGGCCGGGGTGGGCGTGATGTTCTATGTGCTGCTGGCGCTGCGCGCCGAGCTGCGCGCGCGCGGCGCCTTCGCGGCCGGCCAGCAGCCCAAGCTGGATGCCCTCCTGCCCATCGTGGCACTGGGCACCATCGCCGACGTGGTGAAGCTCGATGCCAACAACCGTCGCCTGGTGGCGCAAGGCCTGCGGCGTATCCGTGCGGGCGTCCTGCCGCCGGGCCTGGCGTCCCTGTTCACGGCGGCGGGCCGCGACGCGCGCGTCGCCACCAGCTTCGATTTCGGCTTCGCCCTCGGTCCCCGCATCAATGCGGCGGGCCGCCTGTCCGACATGACCCTGGGCATCGAGTGCCTGCTCACCGACGACCCGGTGCGCGCCGACGAACTGGCACGCACCCTGGACGGTATCAACCGAGAGCGCCGCGAGATCGAGGGCGACATGCGCGAGCAGGCCCTGGCGCTGGCGCAGTCGCTGTTCGACGGCGATGAAACGCCGCCGGCGGCGATCTGCGTGTTCGACCCCGACTTCCATGAGGGCGTGGTGGGCATCGTGGCCTCACGCATCAAGGAGCAGTTCCACCGCCCCGCCTTCGTGTTCGCGGCCAGCCAGGCCCCGGGCAAGGAGCACGAACTCAAGGGGTCGGGCCGCTCCATCCCGGGATTTCACCTGCGCGACGCGCTGGACCTGGTGGCCAAGCGCCATCCCGGCGTGCTGCTGCGGTTTGGCGGCCATGCGATGGCGGCGGGCTGCACCGTGGCCGAGGAACACCTGGACACCTTCGAGCAGGCGCTGGCCGACGTCGCGGCGCAGTGGCTGGACCCGTCCACACTGCAGCGGCGCCTGGAGACCGACGGTCCCCTGCCCGTCGAGTACCGACGCACCGACCTGGTCGACACCCTGCACCAGGAGGTCTGGGGCCAGGGCTTTCCACCGCCGGTGTTCAGCGAGGAGGTGGAGATCGTCTCGCAGCGTCTGGTGGGCGAGAAGCACCTGTCGCTGCGGATCCGCCACCAGGGGCAGCCCGTTGACGGCATCTGGTTCGGCCGTACCGAGCCCCTGCCGGCGCGCGTGAAGCTCGCCTTCCGGCTCGATGCCGACGAATGGCAGGGGCAGCGGCGCGTGCGCTTCCTGGTCGAGGGCGCCGAGTACTAGTGCGTTGAGCGTCAGCGCCGCACGCGTAGGAGGCGATTGCAGCTGGCAATGGTGGAGCCGCTGACATAGGCCAGGCAATCGCTGAAGGCGCGGGCCTGCACCTGGAGCAGCTGTTTGCGCAATTCGGCGCGTTGCATCTGGTGCACACACAACAGGCAAAAGGCCAGGAGTTCGCAGGCCAGCACGGCCGCGGCCACGATCCAGAAGAAATGGGAAGGGAGAGCCTGGGACGATGCACGCATGGCAGTGACGGTGTTGGGGCCTGGATCCTAGGAAGCACGGGGGGGACGGTCCGTAGGAAAACCCGCCTGCCCCGCCCCCGGGAAAGCCGATTCACGCCCTGCAGCCTCTCGTTTATACAGATATTAGTCAGTTTATTAAGATAAAATAACTTCACGAATATCTGTATAAATCGCCTAATGAACCCAATCCGCAACCCCTTCGCGCCGGGCGCCGGCACGCCACCACCTCAGCTGGCGGGTCGGGACGCCCTGCGGGAGACGGTACACGTGGCCCTGGAGCGAGCGCGAATCGGCCGGCCGGCCAAAAGTGCCATGCTGGTCGGCTTGCGGGGCGTGGGCAAGACGGTGCTGCTCGATCGCCTGCGTGAAGATGCCGAGGGCGCCGGCATCCACACGGTCCGGATCGAGGCGCCTGAAGGCCGCTCCTTGCCGGCCTTGCTGGCGCCGCAGCTGCGACAGGCGCTGCTGCGACTGAGCCAGCTTGAAAGCGCCAAGGCCTTCGCGGTCCGCGGCCTGCGCGCACTGGCCGGTTTCGCCAGTTCATTGAAGGTCACCTACCAAGATATCGAAGTCGGTTTCGATTACGAACCCGAGGCCGGGCTGGCGGACAACGGTGATCTCGAACACGACCTGCAGGCCCTGATCGAACAAGTGGGTGGGGCTGCCAAGGCTGCGGGGACGGCCCTGGCCCTTTTCATCGATGAACTTCAATACGTCGAAGAAGACCAACTGGCCGCCCTGATCACGGCGATGCACCGCGCCGAGCAGCGCAAGCTCCCCGTCGTATTGATTGGTGCGGGGCTGCCGCAGTTGCGCGGCAGGATGGGAAAAGCCAAGTCGTACGCGGAACGATTGTTCGATTTTCCGGAGATCGGCCCCCTGCCCGCGCAAGCAGCCAGGCTGGCGATCGAAAAACCACTGGAAGACGAACAGGTTCGGATCACGCCAGCAGCGCTAGGCGAGATCCTGCGGGTCACGCGCGGCTACGCCTACTTTCTCCAGCAATGGGGTAGCCACACCTGGCTCGCGGCCGATGCCTCGCCGATCGACCTGTCCGATGTCTACAAGGCATCAGTCACCGCGGTTGCCGCCTTGGACGAGAGTTTTTTCAGGGTCCGGTTCGACCGGCTCACGCCCAAGGAGAAGAGGTACCTGCGCGTCATGGCTGAACTCGGCGAAGGACCGCACCGGTCTGGCGATATCGCCAACGCCTATCCCGCGAAGGTGTCGTCGCTCGCCCCCACCCGAAGCTCCTTGATTGCCAAGGGAATGGTCTGGAGTCCGAACCACGGAGACACGGCGTTCACCGTCCCCATGTTCGACGAATTCATGAAAAGGATCATGCCGCCCGGCACGGGCTGGCGATGAACGGGCCCGCCTCAGGCCTTGGGCAGCGTCACGCCGCGCTGGCCCTGGTACTTGCCGCCACGGTCCTTGTAGCTCACGTCGCAGGCTTCGTCGCTCTCGAAGAAGAGGACCTGCGCGCAGCCTTCACCGGCATAGATCCGCGCGGGCAGGGGCGTCGTGTTGCTGAATTCCAGGGTGACATAGCCTTCCCACTCGGGCTCGAAGGGCGTGACGTTCACGATGATCCCGCAGCGTGCATACGTGCTCTTGCCCAGGCAGATGGTCAGCACGTTGCGCGGGATGCGAAAGTATTCGACCGTGCGGGCCAGGGCGAAGCTGTTGGGGGGAATGATGCAGGAGTCGCCGTGGAAGTCGACGAAGCTTTTTTCGTCGAAGTTCTTGGGGTCGACCACGGTGCTGTGGATGTTGGTGAAGACTTTGAACTCGGGAGCGCAGCGGATGTCGTAGCCGTAGCTGGACGTGCCGTAGCTGATGACGCGGTGGCCATTGGTCTCACGCACCTGCCCGGGCTCGAAGGGCTCGATCAGGCCATGCTGCTGCGCCATGCGGCGGATCCACTTGTCACTCTTGATGGTCATGGGTTGCTCCTGCCGGAATTGTAGGGGGCGACAAAAAGCCGCCCGAAGGCGGCTTGTGGGGGAGCGGTCCGCAGACTCAGGCCGCCTGCAGCGCCGCGATCCGCTCCTCGATCGGCGGGTGCGTGGAGAACAGCTTGCCCACACCCGAGGTGATGCCCATGGCCTGCAGGCCCTGGGGCAGGGCCCCCGGCACCATGCCACCCAGGCGGGCCAGGGCGTTGACCATCGGCTGCTTGCGCCCCATCAGGTCTGCGGCACCGCGGTCGGCGCGGAATTCGCGCTGGCGGGAGAACCAGGCCACGATGATGGCGGCCAGCACGCCCAGCACGATGTCCAGCACGATGGTGGTCACCCAGTACCCGATGCCGGGGCCGGTGTTCTCGGCATCGTTGCGGCGCAGGAAGCTGTCCACCGCGTAGCCGATCACGCGCGAGAGGAAAACGACGAAGGTGTTCATCACGCCCTGGATCAGGGCCATGGTGACCATGTCGTCGTTGGCGATGTGGGCGACCTCGTGGCCGATGACGGCCTCGACCTCCTCGCGCGTCATGCCCTGAAGCAGGCCGGTGGACACGGCCACCAGGGCGTTGTTCTTGAAGGCGCCTGTGGCGAAGGCATTGGGCTCGCCCTCGAAGATGCCGACCTCCGGCATGCCGATGCCAGCCTTGTCGGCGAAGCGGCGCACGGTGTCGACGATCCAAACTTCATCAGCGTTGCGAGGTTGCGTGATCAGTTGCACGCCCGCGCTCCATTTGGCAATGGGCTTGGACAGCAGCAGGGAGATGAACGCGCCGCCAAAGCCTATGACGAGCGCGAACCCGAGCAGGGCGCCCAGGTTCAGGCCATTGGCCGTGAGGTAGCGGTTGACGCCCAGCAGGCTGGCCACGATGCCCAGCACCACCACGATGGCGAGGTTGGTGGCGACGAACAGGATGATGCGTTTCATTCGAGCTCCGGTAGCGGGAAAAATTGGATTCGCAGGGAAGATAAGGCCAGCGGCAAGGAATGCAAGAAAAGCCCGGGTAATTGCCGACTTCCAGAGGGGTTTTCGGCTACCGGTGCCCGGCCCGCGGCCGCCCGCCCAAGGGCCCGCCCCGGCTGCGTGCCGCACGGAACACCGCGGCATCGTCGTAGAAGGCCGCATCGGCATTGGCCTGCCACCAGCCAGGCACGCCCAGCACGGGCAAGTGCAGGAAGGGCTTGGCCGCGAGCCGCTCGCCGGTGCAGGCCGCGGCCAGCCAGGCATCGGCCGCTTGCATCGACCCCAGGGGTGAGGGGCCATGCCAGACATGGGCGGTCAGGTCCTTTCGGGGCACTGCCAGTTTTTCCAGGAGGGCATGGCCGAACACCACCAGCCGCGCCTGCACCCACAGCGGCCGCAGGTCGATGAACAGGCGCCGCCACTGGCGTGCTGCGAGGGCCTCCCACAGGGGCGTAGGAGCATCCAACAGGGCGCCGTTTTCGTCAAAGACCGTGATCGCGTCACGCAGCGGACCGCGCACCGCGCCCACGCCATGCGCGGCGATCTGCGCCGCCTGCAAGGCATTGAGTTGCCGCTTGGCCTTCGGAAAATGCAGCCAGCACAGGCCGTTGAAGAAATCGTGCAGGCCCTCGCGGGTGGGACACTGGCGCTGCTCGAACACGAAGCGTTCGTAGGCGGTGTCGGCCGGCAGGGCCTGCTGTGGCACGAAGCGCACCGGATGCGGGCCCGCCTGCCGGTTCAGGGCCTCGTGCGCCGCAAGGCCCTGCGCGATGCGGCCAGCAACCGCCTGCCCCGCCACGCGCCAGGGCGCATACCAGGGGCCCGACCAGTCCAGGGCACTCAGGCCACTTTCCACGCCAGCGTCTCGCCGCCGCACAGCGGCTTGATCTGCGCCTGGCCGAAGGGATAGGCCTCGGGCAGTTGCCAGGGCTGGCGCCGCAGGGTCAGCGTGCCGGTGTTGCGGGGCAACCCATAGAAATCAGCGCCGAAGTGGCTGGCAAAGCCTTCGAGCCTGTCCAGCGCGCCTGCCGCTTCGAAGGCCTGGGCGTACAGCTCCATGGCTGCGGGCGCGGTGTAGCAGCCGGCGCAGCCTGTGGCGTGCTCCTTCAGGTGGGCCGGGTGCGGCGCGCTGTCGGTGCCCAGGAAAAAGCGCGGGGTGCCACGGGTGGCGGCCTGCACCAGAGCCTGGCGGTGCGTCTCGCGCTTGAGGACCGGCAGGCAGTAGTAATGCGGCCGGATACCGCCGGTGAAGATCGCGTTGCGGTTGAAAAGCAGGTGGTGTGCGGTGATCGTGGCCGCCATAAGCGGGCCGGCCTGCGCCACGTACTGCGCCGCCTCGCGCGTGGTGATGTGCTCCATCACGATCTTCAGGCCCGGGAAGTCGCGGCGCAGGGGAATCAGCTGCTGCTCGATGAACACCGCCTCGCGGTCGAACAGGTCGATGTCGGAGGACGTCACTTCACCGTGCACCAGCAGCAGCAGACCCTCCTTCTGCATGACCTCCAGCGTGGCGTAGGTCTTGCGGATGTCGGTCACGCCAGCGTCGCTGTTGGTGGTGGCGCCGGCCGGATAGAGCTTCAGGGCCACGACGCCGGCCTCGCGCGCGCGGCGGATCTCGTCGGGCGGGAGGTTGTCGGTGAGGTACAGGGTCATCAGTGGCTCAAAGCGCTGGCCTGGGGGCAAGTCGGCCGGGACGTGGGCCAGGATGCGCTCGCGGTAGGCCGCGGCCTGGGCGGCGGTGGTCACCGGCGGCTTCAGATTGGGCATGACGATGGCCCGGGCGAACTGGGCGGCGGTGTGCGGCACCACGGTGGCCAGGGCGTCGCCATCGCGCAGGTGTGTGTGCCAGTCGTCGGGGCGGGCGATCGTGATCGAAGGGGTCGGGGCGTTCATGCTCCGTATTGTGGCGGCTCGGGCGGCACCACCTGTCGCCCCCTGGTAGCCTCAGTCGGCCAGGATCTTGTCCAGGAAATCCTTGGTCCGGGGCTGGCGCGCCTCGGGGTGCCCGAAGAAATCGTCCTTGGCGCAGTCCTCCAGGATGCGTCCGCCCACGTCGATGAAGATGACCCGATTGGCCACCTTGCGTGCAAAGCCCATCTCGTGGGTGACCACCATCATGGTCATGCCCTCGCGGGCCAGGGTCACCATCACGTCGAGCACCTCGCCCACCATCTCGGGGTCGAGCGCCGAGGTGGGCTCGTCGAACAGCATCACGATGGGGTCCATGGACAGCGCGCGGGCGATCGCCACGCGCTGCTGCTGCCCGCCCGAGAGTTGCCCGGGAAACTTGTCCTTGTGCGCCATCAGGCCCACGCGATCGAGCATCTTCAGGCCGCGCGCCATGGCCTCGTCCAGCGAGCGCCCGAGCACCTTGACCTGGGCCAGCGTGAGGTTCTCGGTCACCGACAGGTGCGGAAACAGCTCGAAGTGCTGGAACACCATGCCCACGCGGCTACGCAATTGGGACAGGTTGGTGGCCAGGTCGTGCAGCGGCACGCCGTCCACGAAGATCTCGCCCTGCTGGATCGGCTCCAAGCCATTGACGGTCTTGATCAGGGTCGACTTGCCCGAGCCCGAGGGCCCGCACACCACCACCACATCGCCCTTGTCGATGCTCACCGAGCAGTCCTGCAGGACCTGCACCGGGCCGTACCACTTGGAAATGTTCTTGATCTCGATCATGGGCATGGAGCCGCTCCCTCAACGAATGATCTGTACGCGCGCCTGCACCTTGCGCACGAGGTGCGACAGGGCCAGGCACATCAGGAAATACACCACCGCAGCCAGCAGGTAAGCCTCGACCGGCCTACCCAGGTTCTTGCCCAGGGTCTCGAAGCCCTTGAGCATGTCGTAGGCGCCAATGGCATACACCAGCGAGGTGTCCTGGAACAGGATGATGGTCTGGGTCAGGAACACCGGCAGCATGTTGCGAAAGGCCTGCGGCAGGATGATGCGCTGCATGTTCTGACGGTAGGTCAGGCCCAGGGCAAAGCCGGCGTTGACCTGGCCGCTCGGGATGGACTGGATGCCGGCGCGCACGATCTCCGAAAAGTAGGCTGCCTCGAACGCGATGAAGGTGATCACCGCCGACATCTCCGCACCGATCGGCCGGCCGATGGCAAAGGGAATGAGCAGGAAGAACCACAGGAGCACCATCACCAGCGGAATGGAGCGCATGGTGTTCACGTAGGCCGCGGCCGGCCACTCCAGGAAGGGCTTGCCGGATAGGCGCATCAGGGCCAGCAGCGTCCCGACCAGTACACCGCCCGTGGTGGCCACCACGGTGAGCCAGAGGCTGAAGATGAAACCCTGGGCGACGAAGCGCCGGATCATCTCCCAGTCGTAGAAGGAAAGATCGAGCCCCATCTCAGTGCCCTCCGCCCATGGCGCCTGCGGCGACAAAGCCGGGCACGCGGGTGCGCCGCTCGATCACGCTCATGACGCGGTTGACGGCAAACGCCGAGAGGGCATAAAGCACCGTGGCCGCCAGGTAGATCTCGATCGGCGCCGAGGTCTCCTCGCCGGCCTGGCGGGAGAAGAACGTGAGTTCAGCCACCGAGACGGCAAAAGCCACCGACGAGTTCTTGACGATGTTCATCGTCTCACTGGTCAGGGGCGGAATGATGATGCGCAGCCCCATCGGCAACAGCACGTAGCGATAGGTCTGCACCGTGCTCAGGCCCAGGGCCTGGGCGGCGTTGCGTTGACCGCGTGGCAGCGACTGGATACCCGCGCGCACCTGTTCGGCCACGCGCGCCGACGTGAACAGCCCCAGCGCGATCACTACCAGCGCTTCGGAGGGCACAGCCTTCATGGCGGGCACGATCGCCGGCACCACGAAGTACCACAGGAAGATCTGCACCAGCAGCGGGATGTTGCGGAACAACTCGACCCAGGCATTGCCCAGTCGCACCAGCCAGGGATTGGAAGGCAAGGTACGCAAGGTGCCGACCACCAGGCCGAAGAACAGGGCCACGCACAGCGCCAGCAGGGCGACGGTGAGTGTCCAGCCCCAGGCCGAGATGATCCAGTTCAGGTAGGTCTGGTCGCCGCCGCGCCCGAAGCAGCCTTCGATCAGGTCGCCCGTGGTGGTTTCCTTGCAGAACACCCGCCAGTCCAGGGCCATGCGCCTCTCCTTGACGTTGTCGAAAAAAACCCCCGCCGAGGTCGCCCGCGGCAGGGGTCGGTGATCAGGTCAGGACCCGATCACTTCTTGGCGTAGTCTTCCATCGGCTTGTCGTTGGGAGCGGCCCAGGCGGCCTTGGTGCTCTCGGACAGCGGCAGACCCACCTTCACGTTCTTGGGCGGGATCGGCTGCACGAACCACTTGTCCCACATCCTGGCCATGTCGCCGGAGCGGACCAGGCCCGCGATCACGTCGTTGCCCAGTTTCTTGATGCCGGCGTCGTCCTTGCGCACCATGATGGCGATGGGCTCGACGCTGAGCACCTCGCCAACGATGCGGAAGTCACCGGGGTTCTTGGCGTTGGCGATGTTGCCCGCCAGGATGGAGCCGTCCATCACGAAGGCTTCGGCGCGGCCCGATTCGAGCAGCAGGAAGCTGTCGGCGTGGTCTTTTCCGAAGACTTCCTTGAAATCCATGCCCGTGGCGCGCTCGTGCTTGCGCAGGTGCTGCACCGAGGTGGTGCCGGTGGTGGTGGCCACGTTCTTGCCATTGAGCTGCGCGATGCCGGTGATGCCGGAGTTGGCCTTGACCGCGATCCGCACTTCTTCCACATACGTGGTGTTCAGGAAGGACACATCCTTCTGGCGGGTGGCGTTGTTGGTGGTGGAACCGCACTCGATGTCGACGGTGCCGTTCTGCACCAGCGGAATGCGGTTCTGGGAGGTCACGGGCACGTACTTGACCTCGACCTTGCGGCCGGCCTGCTTTTCAACTTCCGCAACGATGCGCTGGCAGACCTCGACGTGAAAGCCGGCGTACTTGCTATCGCCCAGGGTGTAGGACAGGGCGCCGGAGGAATCGCGTACGCCCATGTTCAGCACACCGGAGGCCTTGACCTTGGCCAGGGTGTCGTTTGCCTGCGCCAGGGCACCACCGACGGCGAGCGTGGCCACTGCAAGTGCCAACAGATGCTTCTTCATGGAAATCTCCTGAGTGACGAATAAGGGGTGAATATGAGAAGAGCAGATTGTAGGGATGCGCCCCGCCCGGGCCACCCGGATTACCCTGAGCCTGCCGCAGACTGCGCCAGATGATTCCACAAGGCCTGCGCGGACCGGGGACCTGCCCCTTCGCGGTTTGCGGGCTTTTCGCGGTAAGCGCGTATTTCCAGGGGCGCCGAGAGATTCGCCAGGCCAGGGGGCGGGGCCAGGGGCACCAGCCGCCCGCTTCGTAGCTCCGTGGCCACCGCGCTCGAGGGCAGGAAGGCGATCCCGTGGCCCTCCAGGGCCATCACCTTCAGGCCCTCGGCCATGTCGGTCTCGTAGACCCGGTCCAGATGGATCGCCACCGCCGTCTCCTTCAGGACCGCCTCGGCCACCCGCCCGAGGTAGGCGCCCGGCGCGTAGCCCAGGTACGGCACGGGCAGGCCGGCCTGGCCCGGCAACGCGAACAGGGGCTGCCCCTGGCCGTCGGGACGGCAATAGGGGGCCAGCGTCTCCTGGCCCAGGCGCACCATTTCGAAGCGGCCGGTGTCCAGGGGCAGCGGCTGCGCCTCATGGTGGTAGGCGATCAGGAGGTCGCAGCCGCCCTCGAGCAGGCGCATGACCGCGTCGTGCACATTCAGCGCGGTCAGCCGGCTCTTGATCGGGCCGAAGGACTCGCGCAGGCCAGACACCCAGGCCGGAAAGAAAGTGAACGCCAGCGAATGCGGCGTGGCGAACTCGATCACATCCTGCGCCCCCGCCTGTCCCCGCAGCATGGCGCGGGTGCTTTGCAGGGCCTGCAGGATCTCCAGCGCCTGCGCGTACAGCGTCTGGCCCGCCGGGGTCAGGCGCGTGGGGTAGGCGCTGCGGTCCACCAGGTCGGCGCCGGCCCAGGCTTCGAGCGCCTGGATGCGGCGGGAAAAGGCGGGCTGGGTGACGTGCCGCAGCTTCGCCGAGCGGCTGAAGCTGCGCGTCTCTGCCAGGCTCACGAAGTCTTCCAGCCACTTGGTTTCCATGGCCGGATTATTGCGTCGCCGTCTCGGCCTGCTCCTGCTGCTGCAAGGCCCACATCCCGGCATAGCGTCCACCCCGGGACAGCAGGTCCTGGTGCGTGCCACGCTCGACGATGTGACCGGCCTCCATGACCAGGATTTCGTGCGCGTCGACCACGGTGGACAGCCGGTGGGCGATGACCAGCGCCGTCTTGTTCTGGGCCGCGGTCTTGAGCTCGGACTGGATCGCGCGCTCATTGGCCGAATCCAGCGCCGAAGTGGCCTCGTCGAAGATCAGGACCGGCGGGTTCTTCAGGAGGGTGCGGGCGATCGCCACGCGCTGCTTCTCGCCCCCGGAAAGCTTCAGGCCCCGTTCGCCCACCAGCGTCTGGTAGCCCCGGGGCATGGCCACGATGAACTCGTGGATGCGCGCGGCCCGGGCCGCCTCTTGCACCTGCTCGCGGCTGGCCCCCGGGCGGCCGTAGGCGATGTTGTATTCGACCGTATCGTTGAACAGCACCGTGTCCTGCGGCACGATGCCGATGGCCTCGCGCAGGCTGGACTGGGTGACCTGGCGGATGTCCTGGCCGGCGATGCGGATGCAGCCGCCCTGCACGTCGTAGAAGCGATAGAGCAGACGGGCCAGAGTGGATTTGCCCGAGCCCGAGGGACCGACCACGGCCACCGTCTTGCCGGCGGGAATTTCAAAGCTCACGTCATGCAGGATGACCCGGGCGGGCTCGTACGCGAAGTTGACATGCTCGAAGCGCACCGAAGCCTCGTGCAGCCCCGACAGCACCGGGGCGCCGGGTGCGTCGGCCACCTCGCGCTCCTTGTCCATCAGCGTGAACATCTTGTCCAGGTCGGTCAGGCTCTGCTTGATCTCGCGATACAGCACGCCCAGGAAATTGAGCGGGATATACAGCTGGATCATGAAGGCGTTGATCATGACCAGGTCGCCCAGCGTCATGCGGCCGTCGACCACGCCCTGGGTGGCGCGCCACAACATGGCCACCAGGGCGATGGCGATGATCAACTGCTGCCCGGTATTGAGCAGGGACAGGGTGGTCTGCGACTTCAGCCTCGATTTGCGCAGGCGCTCCAGGCTCTCGTCGTAGCGGCGCGCCTCGAAGGCCTCGTTGTTGAAGTACTTGACCGTCTCGTAATTCAGGAGCGAATCGACCGCGCGCGTGTGGGCCGCCGAGTCGAACTCGTTGGCCTCGCGCCGGAACTGGGTGCGCCACTCAGTGACGCTCACGGTAAATACGATGTAGACCGCGAGCGCCGCAAGCGTGATCCACGCGAACCACGCGTCGAACTTCACCGCCAGCACCGTCAGCACCAGCGCCACCTCGATCAGCGTGGGTACCACGCTGTACAGCGAGTACGAGATCAGCGACTCGATGCCGCGCACGCCCCGCTCGATGTCGCGGGTCATGCCACCGGTCTGGCGCTCCAGGTGAAAGCGCAGGCTCAGCGCATGCAGGTGCCGGAAGGTCTCCAGGGCGATGCTGCGGGCTGCGCCCTGGGTCGCCTTGGAAAAGACCAGTTCGCGCAGCTCCGTGAACAAGGACGTCGACAGGCGCAGCAGGCCGTACCCCAGGAGCAGGCCGGCGGGCACGGCCAGCAGGGCGGCCTGCAGGCTGGCGCGCGGGTTCATGGTGTCCACCAGGTCCTTGAGCACCAGGGGCACGCCCACGTTGGCCAGCTTGGCGCCCACCATGAAGGCCAGGGCGGCCACCACCCGCCAACGGTACTGCCAGAGGTAAGGCGCCAGGCGGCGCAGGGTGGTCCAGTCGGTGCGCGCGCGGGGCGATGTGCCGGGATGGGTGGCGACGGGAGCGGAAGGGGCGGCTTCGCCGGCGTGACGCATCAGGAGGGGTCCGGTTTCGGGTGGGAAGCCTGCCATTGTGCCCCTGCACGGCGAGGCCATTGCACAGGCTATATTCTTCCCTCCACAGGAGCCCCCGATGTCCGATTCCCCTGGCGACCCCCGGCCCCGCCTGCACGCGCCGTCCGCGGAACTGCCTACCGACCAGGAACTGGTCCTGAAGGTCATCCCCCTGCCCTCGGACACCAACGCCAATGGCGACATCTTCGGCGGCTGGGTGATGGCCCAGGTCGACCTCGCCGGCGCGGTGCTGCCAGCGCGCATCGCCCAGGGCCGCATGGCCACCGTGGCCGTCAACGAATTCATCTTCAAGCAGCCGGTGCGCGTGGGCGACATCCTGTCGTTCTTTGGCAGCATCAAGCGGATCGGGCGCACCTCGATCTCCGTTCAGATCGAGGTCTTCGCCGAGCGTTTCAGCAACCAGGGCCGCTACATCAAGGTGACCGAGGCCCTCGTGACCTATGTCGCCATCGACGACCAGGGCCGCCCGCGCGTGCTGCCCACCGCCACCGCCTGACCGCGTACTGCCATGTCCTCGCACGACCCCCGCTCGACCCTTTCGCTGGAACTGCGCAGCCTCGCCTGGCTGGTGGCGGTGTTCTCGGCGGCTTTCCTTTTCATCCTGTGGCCTTTCCTGGGCGCGGTGCTGTGGGCGGTGGCCATCGCCATCGTCTTCGAACCCGTGCATGCGCGGGTGCGGCAGCAGACCCGGCAGCGGGCCACCCTCGCCTCCCTGCTGACGCTGGCCCTCATCGTCCTGATCGTGATCCTGCCCCTGATCCTGGTCGGCGCGGCGGTGGTCCAGGAAGCGGCCGCCGCGGTCCAGAAGATCCGGGCAGGTGAAATCAACTTCGGCCAGTACCTGCAACTGGTGATCGCCGCCCTGCCCGATTGGGTGCGCGGCCTGCTTGATCGCCTGGGCCTCATGAACCTCGCGGCCTTGCAGCAGCAACTCTCGTCCCTGCTGGCGGGCAGCGGCCAGTTCATCACCACCCACCTGCTGGGCCTGGGCCAGAACACCCTGGACTTCGTGGTGGCCCTGTTCGTGATGCTGTACCTGCTGTTCTTCCTGCTGCGTGACGGGCGGGTGTTGTCCGATCGCATCGCCCGGACCCTGCCCCTGCGTGAAGACCACGCCGAGCGCCTGCTGGCGCAGTTCGTCACGGTGGTGCGGGCCACGGTCAAGGGCAACATCGTCATTGCCGTGGTCCAGGGCCTCCTGGGCGGCATTGCCTTCGCGGTGCTGGGCCTGCCCGGCGCACTGCTCTGGGGCACGCTGATGTCGCTGCTGTCGCTGCTGCCCGCTGTCGGCGCGGCCCTGGTCTGGGGGCCGGTAGCCGCCTACATGCTGTTCACCGGGCAGGTATGGGGTGCGGTCGGACTCACCCTGTGGGGCGTGCTGGCCATCGGCCTGGTCGACAACGTGCTGCGCCCGATCCTGGTGGGCCGCGACACGCACATGCCGGACTATCTGGTGCTGGTCACCACCCTGGGCGGTATCGCAGTCTTCGGCATCAACGGGTTCGTGATCGGCCCCGTCATCGCCGCCATGTTTCTGGTGGCATGGAACCTGTTCGCGTCGATCCGGCGCGAGCTTCGGGACGACACGCTCGCCTGAACGCCACCGACATCCGGCCGGCCATCAGGCTCCCGCCGTACGCGCCGTACGCGCCGTACCCGGCGAAGGCCGGCCCGCCAGCCAGCCACCCAAAAAACGAATACGGGGGTAAGATTCTATGCGTCTTTATTAATTCTTTGAAATTAATTAAGATCTTCCTAATTCGAAAATCGTAATGCAAAGCTCACAAGGCCGCCCCATGCCCAATCTCGTCGACGCCCTCAAGACGCAAATCACCCAGGTGGCCCAAAAGGCCTTGCGCAGCCAAGCCCAGCAAATCAAGAAAACCACCGCCTCCCACGACAAGGAAATCGCGGCCCTGCAGCGCCGCATCGACTCCCTGGAACGCCTTGTCGTGGCCCTGCGGGGCCAGCGCCCCAAGGCCGCCGGGCCGCACGGGTCGTCCCGGGCCTCGCGCACGCGTCGTCCGGTGCGCGCAGCCCACCGGGCGGTGGCCCAGGGCCAGCCCGAAGACGGCCCTGCCCTGCGTTTCAGCGCCAAGGGCTTCTCCAAGCTGCGCCAGCGCCTGGGCCTGTCGGCGGCGGCCATGGGCGTCTTGCTCGGCGTCACGGCCCAATCCGTCTACAAATGGGAAGATGGCAAGGCCCGCCCCCGGGCCACGCAGTTGCAGGCCATCGCCGCGGTGCGCAAACTGGGCAAACGCGCAGCCGCCCAGCGCCTGGCCGACCTGGAAAGCAGTGAACCCGCCCGGCGCGTCACCCACTGAGACTTCAGGTGCCGGGGCAGCCGCGGCATGCCGGGCCCGCCGCGCCACTCGCCTTTAGAGCTTCGAAAAATCCGGCTTGCGCTTTTCCAGGAAAGCGCCAAAGGCCTCCTTGGCCGCCGGTTGGGTCAGCATGCGTCCGAACACGGCGCCCTCTTCCTTCATCTGCGCCAGCACCTGCGTCTGTTGGCCCATCTTCATCAGGCGCTTGGTCTCGATCAACGAGGACAGGGGCTTGACGGCCAGCTTGCGCGCCTGGGCCTGGGCCAGGGCCTTGGCCTCTGAAGGCGGGACCACGCGATTGACCAGCCCCACCTCCAGGGCCGCTTCGGCCATGAAGGGGTCCCCCAGCAGCAAGGCCTCGGCCGCGCGGTGGTACCCCATCATCTGAGGCACCAGCAGGCTGGACGCCGCCTCGGGGCACAGGCCCAGGTTCACGAAGGGCATGGAAAACGCGGCGTTATCGCCCGCATAGACCAGGTCACAGTGAAACAGGATGGTGGTGCCGATGCCCACGGCCGGTCCGCACACCGCGGCCACCAGGGGCTTGGGGAAACCCGCCAGCGTGTACAGGAACTTGAACACCGGCGCCTCGGGACCTGCGGGCGGCGTGTTCAGGAAGTCGCCGATGTCGTTGCCGGCGCTGAAGATGGTCTCGCTGCCCTGGATCACCACGACCCGCACCGACGCATCGGACTGCGCCGCCACCAGCGCGTCGTTCAGCGCCCCATACATGGCGGCGGTGATGGAGTTCTTGCGGTCGGGGCGGTTGAGGGTGAGCGTGGTCACGCCCGCTTCGGTATGGACAAGGATGTCGCTCATGGCGCTGGGCTCTCCGGTGTGTAGGGTTTCGCGTTCAGGAACCTGCGGATTGTCGGTGCATCTCAGACCCGCTCGAAAATGCCGGCGGCGCCCTGCCCCATGCCCACGCACATGGTGACCATGCCGTAACGCAGTTTGCGGCGCCGCAGGGCGTGAATCACGGTGGCCGAGCGGATCGCGCCGGTGGCGCCCAGCGGGTGGCCCAGGGCGATCGCGCCACCCAGGGGGTTCACTCGTACCGGATCCAGCCCCAGCGTGTTGATCACCGCCAGCGATTGGGCCGCGAAGGCCTCGTTCAGTTCGATCCAGTCGATGTCGTCCTGCTTCAGGCCCGCCGCCTTGAGCGCTGCGGGGATGGCCTCGACGGGGCCGATGCCCATGATGTGGGGCGGCACGCCGCGGCTGGCGTAGCTCACGAAACGGGCCAGCGGCGTGAGGTTGAAGCGCCGGATCGCAGCCTCGCTGGCCAGGACCAGGGCGCCAGCGCCATCCGACGTCTGCGAGCTGTTGCCCGCGGTCACGCTGCCGCGCACCGCGAACACCGTCTTGAGCCTGGCCAGCGCCTCCATTGTGGTGTCGGGGCGTGCGCCCTCGTCCAGGTTGACGGTGCGGGTGGTGATGCCCACCTTCGCGGACGCGAGGTCCACCGACCGCTCGCTCACGTCCACGGGCGTGATCTCGTTGCCGAACTCACCGGCCTGCATGGCGGCCACGGCCCGCTGGTGCGACTGGCACGCAAACCGGTCCTGCGCCTCGCGGCTCACCTTCCATTGCTGCGCCACCTTCTCGGCGGTCAGGCCCATGCCGTAGGCGATGCCATAGCGTTCGAGGTCGTCGGGGTCCGAGAAGATGGCGGGCGACAGGGAGGGTGCATTCCCCATCATCGGCACCAGGCTCATGCTCTCGGTGCCGGCGGCGATCATCACGTCGGCCTCACCCACGCGGATGCGGTCGGCCGCCATCTGCACCGCCGACAGGCCCGAGGCGCAGAAGCGGTTCACGGTGATGCCGCCCACCGACTTCGGAAACCCGGCCAGCACCGCGCCCACGCGCGCCACGTTCAGGCCCTGCTGCGCCTCGGGGATGGCGCAGCCGCAGACCACGTCCTCGATCGCGGCGGGGTCCAGCCCCGGCACCTGGGCCAGGGCCGAACGCAGCACCGTGGCCAGCAGGTCGTCAGGGCGGGTGTGGCGAAAGAAGCCCCGGTGCGATCGGCCGATCGGGGTGCGCGTGGCTGCGACGATGTAGGCGTCCTGGATCTGCTTGCTCATGTCGTCGGATCCTTCAATTGCGCAGGGGCTTGCCGGTGGACAGCATGCCCAGGATGCGTTCCTGCGTCTTCGGGTGGGTGATCAGCGAGCAGAAGGCCTGCCGCTCCAACGCCATGAGGTATTCCTCGGAGATCGGCGTGCCAGCCTCGACATCGCCGCCGGTCACCACGTTCGCGATCAGGCTGGCGATGTGAAAGTCATGCGCGCTGATGAAGCCGCCATCGCGCAGGTTCACCAGCTGGCCCTGGATGGTGGCCTTGCCTGCGCGGCCCGCCACCGGGAAGAGGCGGCGCAGGGGCGGCCGCCAGCCCGCATCGGCCAGGGATCGCACCTGCTGCAAGGCGACATACAGGAGTTCGTCCTTGTTCGCGACGATCACGTCGTCGTCCAGCAGGTAGCCGAGCTTTCGCGACTCCAGCGCGCTGGTGCCCACCTTGGCCATGGCCGCGGCGGTGAAACCTTCGGTCAGGAAAGGCAGCAGGTCCTTGTGCGTAGACAGCGCCTGGTTCTCGGCGGCACGGCGGGCGATGTAGGCCAGGCCGCCCGCGCCGGGCACCAGGCCCACGCCCACTTCCACCAGACCAATGTAGCTTTCCATGGCAGCGGCGCGCCGCGCCGAATGCACCGCCAGCTCGCAGCCACCCCCGAGGGCCAGGCCGCGGATTGCGGACACCACGGGCACTGCGGCATAACGAATCCGCAGCATCGTCTGCTGCAGGAAATGCTCGGCGTCCTCGATGGCACTCACACCCACCGCCATGAAGGCGGGCAGCATCGCCTGCAGGTCAGCGCCCGCGGAGAAGGGCTCGTCACCCGACCAGATCACCAGGCCCTGGTAATCGCGCTCCGCCAGATCGACGGCGCGCTGCAAGCCCTCGGCCACCTCGGGGCTGATCGCATGCATCTTGGTCTTGAGGCTGGCAATCAACGCCTGACCGTCCAGCGTCCACAGGCGGATACCGCCATCTTCATGCAGCGTGGTGCCTGCAGTCTCGAAGCGCGGAGCACCGCTGCCCAGAACGCGCTCGGGAAAATGCTGGCGCGCATGCACGGGCAACACGCGACGCGGCTCGAAGCGCTGCGTGGTGGGGTTCCAGGACCCCTCGGGCGTGTGCACGCCGCCGGCTTGCGCCACTGGCCCCTCGAACACCCACTCAGGCAGCGGCGCACGCGAGAGCGCCTTGCCGGCGTCGATATCCTCCTGCACCCACTGCGCCACCTGCAGCCAGCCGGCTTCCTGCCAGAGTTCGAACGGACCCTGCTTCATGCCAAAGCCCCAACGCATCGCGAAGTCCATGTCGCGCGCGGTGTCGGCGATGGACGGAAGGTGCACCGCCGCGTAATGAAATCCGTTGCGAAGGATCGCCCAGAGAAACTGCCCTTGCGCGCCCTCGGCATGCCGCAGCAGCTTCAGTCGCTCGGCGGCGGGTTTCTTCAGCATGCGGGCGTAGACCTCGTCGGCCTTCTGGCCACCGGGCACGTAGTCCTGGCTCGTCAGATCGAAGCGCAGCACGTCGCGCCCCACCTTCTTGTAGAAGCCCGCCTGGGACTTCTGCCCCAGGTGGCCCTTTTCGAGCAGGGTCCTGAGCACCTCAGGCGTGGCGTAGCTCGGGTAGAAGGGATCGGTCGCCTCGCTGAAGTTGTCCTGGAGCGTCTTGATCACATGGGCCAGCGTGTCCAGGCCCACCACGTCGGCGGTGCGGAAGGTGCCACTGGCAGCACGCCCCATCTTCTTGCCGGTGAGGTCGTCGACCACGTCGTAGGTCAGGCCATGTGCCTGCGCCTCCTTCATCGTGCCCAGCATGCCGGCGATGCCCACGCGGTTGGCGATGAAATTGGGCGAGTCCTTGGCCCGTACCACGCCCTTGCCCAGGGTGGTCGTGACGAAGGTCTCGAGGTCGTCCAGGATGGCAGCCTGCGTGGCGGGCGTGGCGATCAGTTCCACCAGGGTCATGTACCGGGGCGGGTTGAAGAAATGGATGCCGCAAAAGCGCGGGCGGATCGCCTCGGGCAGGGCCTCGGAGAGTTTCGTGATCGACAGCCCCGAGGTGTTGGACGCGACGATGGCATGCGGCGCCACATGCGGCGCGATGTGCCGGTACAGGTCCAGCTTCCAGTCCATGCGCTCGGCGATCGCTTCGATCACCAGGTCGCAGTCCCTGAGCAGGCCCAGGTGGTCCTGGTAGTTGGCAGGCTGGATCAGGGCGGCCTCATCGGCCACACCCAGGGGTGCGGGCTTGAGCTTTTTAAGACCCTCGATGGCCCGCAGCACGATGCCGTTGCGGTCCGCCTCGGTGGCACCCACGCCCCCGTCAGCGCCCTTGGCCGGCAGGTCAAAGAGCAGCACCGGCACCCGGACGTTGACCAGGTGCGCCGCGATCTGCGCGCCCATCACGCCGGCGCCGAGCACGGCGACTTTCTTCACGCGCAGCGCGCGCGGGTTCTGCGGTGCGTTCATGGCACGCCCGCCGGGGTCATCTGCGCCCGCGCACAGCCACCAGCGCACAGGGCCCGGACGATCAGGGCCTTGTTCATGCCAGGGCCTCCTCGGTGTCCATCAGCACCTTGGCGCCACCGCGTGCGCTGCGCATCAGGGTGGCGGTCTCGGGGAACAGCTTGGCGAAATAGAAGCGCGCGGTCTGCAACTTGCCCTGGTAGAAAGGATCGGTGTTGCCCGCAGCGATCTCACGCAGCGCCACCTGCGCCATGCGCGCCCAGAAGTAGCCGAACACCAGGTGGCCTGCCACCCGCAGATAATCGACAGCGGCGGCGCCCACTTCGTCGGCGTTCTGGAAGGCCTTGAAGCCGATCTCGGTGGTGAACTTCGTCATTTGCTCGCCCAGGTAGGCCAGCGGGTTGATGAATTCGGCCATCTTCTCGTTGACCCCCTCTTCTTCCACCAGCTGCGCGATCATCCTGCCGAACTTCCTGAGCGTGGCGCCGTTGTTTCCCAGCACCTTGCGCCCCAGCAGGTCCAGCGACTGGATGGTGTTGGTGCCTTCGTAGATCATGTTGATGCGGTTGTCCCGCACGAACTGCTCCATCCCCCACTCCTTGATGAAGCCGTGACCGCCGAACACCTGCAGGCAGGCGTTGGTGGCGATGTGGCCGTTGTCGGTGATGAAGGCCTTCACGATGGGCGTGAGCAGGGCCACGAGCTCGGCGCTGTCCTTGCGCACCTTCTCGTCGGGGTGATGGAGTTCGCGGTCGATCAGCAATGCGCAAAACAGGTTCAAGGCGCGCCCGCCCTCGGCATAGGCCTTGGCGGTCAGGAGCATCTTGCGCACATCGGGGTGCACCAGGATGGAATCAGCTGGCTTGTCCTTGTGCTTGGGGCCGGTGAGGCTGCGTGACTGGATGCGATCCTTGGCATAGGCCAGCGCGTTCTGGAACGCCACCTCCGTGAGGCCCAGAGACTGCATGCCCACGCCGATGCGCGCGGCGTTCATCATCACGAACATCGCCGCCAGACCCTTATGGGGCTGGCCCACCAGCGTGCCGACCGCGCCATCGAGCACCATCTGGCAGGTGGCGTTGCCGTGGATCCCCATCTTGTGCTCCAGGCCGCCGCAGTAAATGCCATTGCGTTTGCCCAGGGATCCGTCGTCGTTCACGAGGTATTTGGGCACGATGAACAGGCTGATGCCCTTGCTGCCCGCTGGCGCATCGGGCAGTCGGGCCAGCACCAGGTGCACGATGTTCGGCACAAAGTCGTGCTCGCCCGCCGAGATGAAGATCTTCTGGCCCGTGAGGCGGTAGCTGCCATCGGGCTGCGGTTCGGCCTTGGTGCGCAGCATCCCCAGGTCGGTGCCGCAGTGCGGCTCGGTCAGGCACATGGTGCCTGTCCATTCGCCCGAAGTGAGCTTGGGCAGGTACATCGCTTTCTGTTCGGCGGTGCCGTGCGTGTGCAGGCACTCGTAGGCGCCATGCGTGAGGCCCGGGTACATGGTCCAGGCCTGGTTGGCGCTATTGAGCATCTCGTAGAAGCACTGGTTCACCACGATCGGCAGACCCTGACCGCCATAGGCCGGGTCGGCCGAAAGTGCGGGCCAGCCGCCTGCCACGTACTTCGCAAAGGCTTGCTTGAAACCGGCAGGCGTGGTGACCTCGTGGGTCTCGCGGTTCAGGGCGCAGCCCTCGGTGTCGCCGCTGACGTTCAGGGGCTGGATCACCTCGCTGGCGAACTTGCCGCCCTCCTCGAGGACGGCGTTGATGGTGTCGGCATCGACCTCCTGGTGACGCGGCATCATGCGGTACTCGTCGGCGACCTGCAGCACTTCATGCATCACGAATTGCATGTCTCGCAGCGGTGGGGTGTAGGTGGGCATGGCGGCAAGGGCTCCTGAAGGTCGGTGAAATCGGAAAACAGCAGAAAACTACGATGCCAGCCCCTGGGGGGGGCCGGCAAGAAAATGGTCGAGGATGCGTTCAAACCCGGCCTCGGCCCGGGCGATCGCGCCGGGGCTACGCAGCAGGCGCGCCTCGTGGTGCAGGGCCAGGATGAGACCGTGGATCTCGAACAGGATCTGGTCCGCGTCTGCGTCGGCGCGCAGGTGCCCCTCCTGGCGGGACTGTGCGATGGCACGGCGCATGCCCGCGTGCCACAGCTGCACCGACTGCACCAGGGCATCGCGCACCGGGCCAGGGCGGTCATCGAATTCGACGGCGCCGCTGATGTAGAGGCAGCCCGAGTCGATTTCGACCGAGGTGCGCTGCATCCAGTGGGCGAACAGTGCGCGCAGGCGCGGCAGGCCGCGCGGCGCCTGCATGGCGGGGTAGAACACCTCGTCCTCGAAACGGCGGTGGTACTCGCGGATCACCGAGATCTGCAACTCCTCGCGTGATCCGAAATGGGCGAATACGCCTGATTTGCTCATGCGCGCCGCATCCGCCAGCGCGCCGATGGACAGACCCTCCAGTCCGATCTGCTGCGCCAGCGCCAGGGCGACGTCCACGATGGCCGCCTTGGTCTGCTGCCCCTTGGGCAGGGACCGGGTGGTCTTGGCGAGTGCTTCAGGAGAGGGCATCGGGTGGCGGACAAAAATGGAACGACCGTTCTATTTTCAAGGGAAAAAAGGCCCGCCCGACAGGGGCGAGCCTTTCTTGGGGGCTTTTGACGCTTCTGGGCAGGGTCAGCGCTTGAACGCGATGACTTCCTGGCGCTGCTCGCCAAGGCCCTGGATGCCCAGGGTCATGACATCGCCCTTTTTCAGGAAGCGCGGGGGCTTCATGCCCAGTCCGACGCCGGGTGGCGTGCCGGTGGTGATGATGTCGCCCGGCATCAGGGTCATGAACTCGCTCACGTAGCTCACGATCTTGGCCACGTCGAAGATCATGGTGCGGGTGTTGCCGGTCTGCACGCGCTGGCCATTGAGGTCCAGCCACATGTCCAGTCGCTGCACATTGCCCACTTCATCGGGTGTGACCAGCCAGGGGCCGACCGGGCCGAAGGTGTCGCAGCCCTTGCCCTTGTCCCACTGCGGGCCGCGTTCGAGCTGGTACTCGCGCTCGCTCACGTCATTGACCAGGCAGTAGCCGGCCACGTGGGCCAGGGCGTCCTTGCGGGTCACGTAGCGCGCGCGGGTGCCGATCACCACGCCCAGCTCCACTTCCCAGTCGCCCTTGACCGAGCCCTTGGGCAGCATCACCGGGTCGTTCGGACCTTGCAGGCAGGTGGTGGCCTTCATGAAGACCACCGGCTCCTTGGGGATGGGGGCGCCGGACTCGGCGGCATGGTCGGCGTAGTTCAGGCCGATGGCGATGAACTTGCCCACCTGCGACACCGGGCAGCCGAAACGGGGCTTGCCGCGGACCAGGGGCAGCTTGGCGGGGTTGACCTTGCGCAGCCTGGCCAGGCCGGCGCCACCGAGCTGCTCGGGGCCGATGTCGGCCACGACGCCGGAGAGGTCGCGCAGTTTTCCGTCGGAGTCGATCAGTCCCGGTTTTTCCTTGCCGGGGTTGCCATAGCGCACGAGTTTCATCGTTGTCTTCTTTCGTCTCTCTCGTTGTGGGGCCGCAGGGGCCGGGGTTGGCGCGCCCCGCGCAGGGCCAGGCGCGTCAAAGGGGCAAGGTCAGAGGATGCGGGCGAGGCTGTCCTCGAGGTGTTCGGAAGGCAGGCGCTTGAAGCCGGAGCGGGCGAACCGCTGCAGGCGCCCGACCACGAAGGCCGTGAGCAGCGAAGCGCGCACCTGGGCATCGACCGTGGGCGTTGCGGAGCCCTCGGCATCGTCGCGCAGGCACTGCTTGAGGGTGGATTCGATCCGGTCGAAGAACTGGTTCATCCGCTGCTGCAGGCGCTCGTTTTCGAAGACCAGGGCATCGCCGACCATGACACGGGTCATGCCGGGGTTGCGTTCGGCGAACTGCACCAGCAAGGTGGCGATCGCCGCCGCCTGCCGCACGGGCTCACCGGGCTGGCGTTCCTGGATCTGGTTCACCAGGGTGAACACGCTTTGCTCGATGAAGTCGATCAGGCCTTCGAACATCTGGGCCTTGCTCGCGAAATGGCGGTACAGGGCCGCTTCGCTCACCTCCAGGCGGGCGGCCAGGGCCGCCGTCGTGATGCGTTCGGCCCCGGGTTGCTCCAGCATCGTGGCCAGCGCCTGCAGGATTTGCACACGACGCTCGCCCGGCTTGGGACGCTTGCGCACCGGCGCGCCCGGCGCAGCGAATTCGGGGGCGTCTCGGGGGTCGGCCTGGGGGGTCGGATCGGCGTCGGGCATGGAGGGCTGGAAAGTGTTTCAGGATTCTCGCACAGCCGCACCCCCCGGCCGAGGCAAGAAAGTACGCACTTACGTGCGTTGCCGGTTTACGCAGGCGTGGTGCCTGCGGAAGGCAGCCACAGGGTCACACGCAGGCCGCGTCCGCCTGTGCCCGACTCCAGCTGCAACTGGCTGTGGTGCACCCGGGCGATTTCCTGGGCGATGGCCAGGCCCAGCCCCGTGCCCTCGCCCTGAGTGCCCGGCACGCGGTAGAAGCGGTCGAACAGGTGCGGCAGTTCCTCGGGTGCCACGCCACGGCCGTCATCCTCGACCTCCAGGAAGGCGCCGCGCTCGCCCGGGCCGCAGCGGATCGTGACCGTGCGCCCCTCGGGCGTGTACTTGACGGCGTTGTCCACGAGGTTGGCCAGCAACTCTCGCAGCAGCCATTCGTAGCCGGGCACGGCGGCAGGGCGCGCCTCCAGCCCCAGGTCGATCTGCTTGGCGGAGGCGGCGTCCAGAAACGATTCCAGCAGCGACTCGCACATGGCCTTGAGCTCCACGCGCTCCATGGGCTGGGCCGTCATGCTGCGGGCGTCGGCCCGCGACAGGGCCAGCAGCTGGTTGGCCAGCTGGGAGGTGCGGCGCGTTGCGCTGCGCAGCTTCTCGATCTGCTCCACGGGGACCAGCATGGTGCCGCGCCCGCCGGGGGGCGAGATGCGGCGCGCCGCCTGGGCCCAAGCTTCCACCTGCGCCTGCAGGCCAGCCAGCGGCGTGCGCAGTTGGTGGGCCGCGTCCGCGATGAAGCGGCGCTGCCCCTGGGCCTGGGCATCGACCAGCCCGAACAGGCGATTGAGGGCAGCGACCAAGGGCCGCACCTCGCGCGGCGAGGCCAGATGGTCGATGGCACTGAGGTCCTGGGGCGAACGCCGCTCGACCACCTCGGTCAGTTCCAGCAAGGGCCGCAAGGCCCGGTCGACGGCCCAGTGGACCGCAATCGCCGCCGCCGCGATGATGACCAGGTGCGGCAGCAGCACCTTGATCAGGACGGCGCGCGCCCAGCGCTGCTGGGGGTTGGAGGCATCGGCCAGCGTGACGTTCAGTTCGCCCGCTGCCGTCGGGTGGCGCTGGCGCAGGATGCGCCAGGTCACGCCCTGGTGCTCTTCCTGGTCGTACTGGGGAGCGCGTGACTTCGGGCCCGACCCGGCCAGCCACGCCTCGCCATGCAGCAGGCGGCCGGCATCATCGGTGATCGCATACGCCGAGGTGCCGGGCCGCGCTGACAGGAACTGCTCCGCCTGCGGGGCCAGCATCAACAAGGTGGGGCCGCTTGCCGGGTCGGTGGCGGGGATCACCGAGTCCGCCATCAGCGGTTGCAGCGCAAGCAGTTGCTGGTCCTGCAACTCGGTGACGCTGCCCGCCGCCTGGTATTCGAGCCAGGCACTGGTGCACGCCAGCAGCAGCAAGGGCCCGATGATGAGTACCAGCAGGCGCCGCCGCAGGCCGGAGAGCATGTGCCCGCCCTCGACCTGGGGGGCCGCAGTCCCTATGACGGGGACATCGGCGTTCCCGGGCCCGGCCTGGCACATCAGCGGCGCCGGATTCACGCGGCAGTGGCGGTGTCGTGCATTTCGAGGCGATACCCGAAGCCGCGGATGGAACGCAAGGCCACCCCATGGGGCTCGAGCTTGCCGCGCAGCCGCGAGATGTACACCTCCACCGCGTTGGGCGTGATCTCCTTGTCCCAGCCGGTGAGCGCCTGCAGCAGCTTTTCCTTGCTGGCGGGCTTGGGGGCGTTGAGCAGCAGGTACTCCATCACGGTCCACTCCCGGGGCCCGAGCTCGATGGGGGTGAACTGGTCGTTGTGGCGGGCTCCGGCGCGACGGGTGGCGGTGTCCAGTTCCAGCGGGCCGAAGGACAGGACCGACGAGGTGGCTGCCTGCGACCGCCGCAGCAAGGCGCGCAGGCGCGCCAGCAGCTCGGGCAGCTCGAAGGGCTTGATCATGTAGTCGTCGGCCCCCAGGTCCAGGCCGCGCACCCGGTCGTTCAAGCCGTCACGGGCCGTCAGGATGAGCACGGGCATCGAAGCGCTGGCCATGTCCGGTCGGCGCAACCGGCGGGTAAGGTCCAGACCATCCATCCGGGGCAGCCCGATGTCGATGATGGCCGCATCGAAGGTTTCGGTGCGCAGCACTTCCTCAGCGCGCTCACCGCTGCCCACCCAATCCACGGCATAACCGGCATCGGTGAGGCCCAGCTTGATGCCGCTGGCGACCATCAGGTCGTCTTCTACAAGCAAAAGTCGCATGGCAAATCCATCCTTTAGCACGACGGTAGCACATGATGTGCTACAAAAGAAGTACTTTGAAGGAAGGAATGCCTGGCCGCGCGGGCCGGCCGCTCAGTGCGAGCGGATCAGGGTGCCGAAGGCCTGGTCGGTGAGGATTTCCAGCAGCAGGGCGTGCGGCACCCGGCCGTCGATGATGTGGACGGAGTTGACGCCGCTGCGGGCAGCGTCCAGTGCGCCAGCGATCTTGGGCAGCATGCCGCCGGAGATGGTGCCGTCGGCCACCAGCTCGTCGATGCGCCTCATGCTGAGTTCGGGCAGCAGCTGCCCCTGCTTGTCCAGCACCCCGGGGATGTTGGTCAGCATCAGCAGCTTCTCGGCCTGCAGCACGGTGGCCAGCTTGGCCGCCACCACGTCGGCGTTGATGTTGTAGCTTTCATTGGCCTCGCCGTAGCCGATGGGACTGACCACGGGGATGAACTGGTCGTCCTGCAGGGCCTTCACCACCGAGGGGTCGATGCCGATGATGTCGCCAACCTGGCCGATGTCGTGTTCCTTGCCCGGGTCGTTGGGGTCGGCCATGCGCAGCTTGCGCGCGCGGATCAGGCCACCGTCCCGGCCGGTGAGGCCCACGGCCTTGCCGCCAGCCTGGTTGATCAGGCCTACGATGTCCTGCTGCACCTCGCCGGCAAGCACCCACTCGACGACCTCCATGGTCTCGGCGTCGGTGACGCGCATGCCCTGGATGAACTCGCCCTTCTTGCCCAGGCGCTTGAGGGCGGTCTCGATCTGCGGGCCGCCGCCGTGCACGACCACCGGGTTCATGCCCACCAGCTTGAGCAGCACCACGTCCTCGGCGAAGGCCGTTTGCAGCGCGGGATCGGTCATGGCGTTGCCGCCGTACTTGATCACCAGCGTCTTGCCGTGGAACTTGCGGATATAGGGCAGGGCCTGGGCCAGGATGTCGGCCTTGGCATGCGGGGCGATGAGGGACTGGGCGGTCATGACGCGAAGAGGATCAGCAAGCCTCAAATTGTGCCCCAAGGGCGCCTGGCCACGCCTGGGCCGCGTTGCGCTAGCAACTCAGGCGCGGAACCACCGGGGGACCTTGAAGCGCACGATGCCGACATAGGCGACCACGTAGGTCGCGACGAACAGCGCGCACAACGCCATCAGCACCGGCGTGTCTCGCCAGAACACGACGGCAGGTACGGCCGCCATGAGCGCCAGGGCCCAGAGGTAAGGCGTGGTCCGGTTGTTTCTGGCCAGCATGCGACGTACCGGGTCGTCCTGTGAAAAGGGGCGCACGACGCGCCGGTAGATCAACTGGTGGAAATGCAAGGCATCCGGCGAGCCGGGCGACTGGCCGCGGGCCAGCTTGCGATAGATGGAAAAAAAGGTCTCCCAGACCGGGTAGATCAGGAGCAGCGCGGGAAACCAGGGCGAGACCGCGGCGTGACGCTGCACCAGCTGCACCGAGCCGACGGCAATGACGGCGCCCCACAGGTAGGCGCCCCCATCGCCCGCAAAGATCCGGCCGAGGGGATAGTTCCAGATCAGGAAACCGAAGGTGGCGCCCGCGGTCACCAGCATCAAGGCCACGATTTCCGGATCACCGACCTGGTACGCGACCCAGCTGATGGCAAGGCAGCAGATCAGGGCGACGCTGCCAGCCAGCCCGTTGTAGCCGTCAATCAGGTTGAACGCACTGGGCAGGCCGGCCACGGCCAGGACCGCCAGCACGGTGCCGACCCAGGGGGCTGCAGCCCAGACGGGCTGAAGCCAGGGCAGGTCCAGGCCACCGATATGAAGGTCCAGCGCCAGTACACCCACACCGCCTGCGGCCAGTGTCAACGCCATCCGCCAGCGTGCGGATACGCGATGGGTGATGTCCTCGACCAGGCCGGCGCCCGCGGCCAGCACCATCACCGCCCACCAGCCCGCGACGACGGCTGGCCGCAAGGCCGGGGCTGGTGCAGCGGCCAGCATCCCCCAGGCCCACCCGGCCGTGCACCCGAGCATCATCGCGGCGCCACCCAGGCGGGGCACGTGGCCCGCGTGGAAACGCTGGGGCATGTCGTGCGCGTAGCGTCGGGCGTTGGCATGACCCGCGCGGCACAGCACCGCGCAGGTGAGTGATGCGATGACAGCACTCAATATGACCAGGATCAGCATGCTAATAACTCTACTGGAAATTCAATTCTCAAGCACCTCAAAGAGCATCCGTTCCACCCCCACGCGCCAATCGGGCAGGGACAGGCCGAAGGCGCTTCGGACCGCGCCGGTGTCCAACCGTGAATTGGCGGGCCGGCGGGCCGCGGCCTGGAACGCGCTGCTGGCCACCGCATCGACTTCGGCAGAAGTGGCCTTGAGGGCCAGGCCACGCGCCCGGGCGATGTCCAGCACGTGGCAGGCATACCCGTGCCAGGTGGTTTCTCCGGCAGCCGCCACGTGATAGAGGCCCGCGAGCGAGGGTTGCCCGCGCAGGGCCCTCAGCGCATGCGCGGTGACGTCCGCCAGCCAGTCCGCGGGGGTCGGCGCGCCGAACTGGTCGTCCACGACCGACAAGCGCTCGCGCTCCTGCGCCAGCCGCAGCATGGTCCTGGCGAAGTTGCCCCCTCTGGAGGCGTAGAGCCAGCTGGTCCTGAAAATGAGGTGACGTGCGCATTCCTGGGCGATGTGCCGCTCGCCCTCGAGCTTGGTGGCGCCATAGACGTTCAGGGGCGCGGGCGCATCGGTCTCGCGCCATGGGGCGGTGCCGCTGCCGTCGAAGACATAGTCCGTGGAGTAATGCACCATCAGCGCGCCGCTGGTCTGGGCCGCCCGCGCCAGGACACGCGGCGCCTGGGCGTTGACCCGGTGCGCGGCATCGCGGTCCGTTTCGGCCCGGTCCACTGCGGTGTAGGCGGCGGCATTGACGATGACGTCAGGTCGCACCTGGTGCACGGTCTCCGCCAGCCGGTCAGGCTCGAGGAAATCGCAGGCCAGCGCCGTCTCGCGGGTGCCCAGGGCCACCAGATCCCCCAGCAGCGCCAGGCTGCGTTGCAGCTCCCACCCGAGCTGGCCGTCTTTTCCGAAAAGCAGGATCTTCATGATCGGGCGCGCTCGCCTTCGTACTGGCGCTGGACCCACTCGCGGTACGCGCCACTCTGGACCCGCTGCACCCACTGCGGATGGTCCAGGTACCACTGCACGGTCTTGCGGATGCCGGACTCGAAGGTCTCGGCAGGCTTCCATCCGAGCTCGCGTGCGATCTTTCGGGCGTCGATGGCGTAGCGGCGGTCGTGGCCCGGGCGGTCCTTCACGAAGGCGATCTGGCCGGCATACGGCGCGCCGTCCGCACGCGGGCACATCGCATCGAGCAGGGCGCAGACGGTGCGAACGATCTCGATGTTGGGTTTCTCGTTCCAGCCACCGACGTTGTAGGTTTCGCCCACGCGCCCCGCCTCGAGCGCGCGGCGGATGGCGCTGCAATGGTCCTTCACATAGAGCCAGTCACGCACCTGCATGCCGTCGCCGTAGACCGGCAGCGGCTTGCCCGCCAGGGCATTCACGATCATCAGCGGGATCAGTTTTTCAGGGAAATGGAAGGGCCCATAGTTGTTGGAGCAGTTGGTGGTGATCACCGGCAAGCCATAGGTGTGGTGCCAGGCCCGCACCAGGTGGTCGCTCGCCGCCTTGGTGGCGGAATAGGGGCTGTTGGGCTCGTAGCGGTGGGCCTCGGTGAAGGCGGAATCCACGGGCGCGAGCGAGCCATAGACCTCGTCGGTCGAGACATGCAGGAACCGGAAGGCCGTCCCCTCGACTGCAGGCAGGGCCTGCCAATGGGCCCGCACCGCCTCGAGCAGGCGGAAGGTGCCCACCACATTGGTCTGGATGAAATCAGCAGGGCCCTGGATGGAGCGGTCCACGTGCGATTCGGCGGCGAAATTGAGGACCGCGCGCGGGCGGTGCTGCGCCAGCAGGCGCTGCACCAGGGCGGCATCGCCGATGTCGCCCTGCACGAAGACATGGCGGGCATCGCCCTCGAGCGCCGCGAGGTTCTCGCGGTTGCCGGCGTACGTGAGTTTGTCCAGATTGACGACGGGCTCATCGCATTGAGCCAGCCAATCGAGGACGAAGTTGGCGCCGATGAACCCGGCGCCGCCGGTGACGAGAATCATGAAATGAACCAGGAATGCCGCCGGCACGGCGACAAAAAATTATCGCACCTGGCTCAGGCGGCCCCAGACTGCCGCGATCGGACCACGAGCGCGCCCCCACCAGGGCGCGGGAAATCCCTCAGCCCTCAGGCCCACGACACCGCACCCGCGCCGCAACGGCGCCCCTAAACTGAGACGCATGGCAAGGAAAGCGCCACGCCGCACGGCCGAACGCATCCTCGAGGCGGCGCTGGACCTGTTCAACCGCTTGGGGGAACCGAACGTGTCCACCACCGCCATCGCCGCCCAATTGGGCATCAGCCCGGGCAACCTGTACTACCACTACCCCGCCAAGGAAGCCATCGTCAATGCGCTGTCACAGCGGCACACCGAGGACCTGCACGAAGTCCTGCAGGCGGGGGGCGCGGTACGCGACATGGCCGCAGCCTGGGTCTTCGTGCACGCACTATTGGAGCGGCTGTGGGCGTACCGCTTCCTGTACCGGGACATCAACGACCTGGTGTCCCGCAACCGCGACCTGGAAACCTTGATGCCGCAGGTCCTCGCGCAGCAGGCGCAGGCGCTGCGCCAGATGCTGCAGGCGCTGCGTGCCGCCGGCGCCCTCGAGGTCGACGCACACGCGCTCGAGCCCACCGCGAATGCCATGCTCCTGGTCCTGGCCTACTGGCCCAGTTTCGAGTTCGTGCGCGCCCCCCGCCGCCCGCACCAGCCCGCACAAGTCCAGGACACCTTGCACAGGGGGACCAGCCAGGTGCTGCACCTGCTGGCCCCCTACCTGGCGCCGCGCCAGCGGCGGCAGCTGGCGGACCTGATGCAATCGCAGTCGGCGGCCCCGGGTATGGACGGCCAGATCCAGGACTAAGATCTGGCCGATGCCTGACCTGCAAGCCACCTTCGATGCCGCCGTCGCCGACTCGCGCGAACTCACGCAACGCCCTGACAACACGACGCTGCTGAAGATGTACGCCCTTTACAAGCAGGCCACCGCCGGCGATGCCCAGGGCGAGCGGCCCGGCTTTGCCGACATGGTGGGACGCGCCAAATGGGACGCCTGGAACGGCCTGAAGGGCACGACGCCCGAAGACGCCATGCAGCAGTACATCGACCTGGTGGCTTCGTTGTCCTGAAAGCCTCAGACCGGTCCGGCCGGCGTGCCACGCGGTTTCGCGAGCAAGGCGTCCAGGTTGTTCGAGACTTCCTGCTCGATGCGGTCCTTGAAGGCCCCCAGCAGGAAACCCAGCTTCGCGTCCAGCTCGAAACGGTCACCCGCCACCCGCAACTCGCCGCTCACCCCGCTGCGGGTGAAGGCGATGCGGTCCATCGCTTCACCGGGGTGGTAGGTGCAGGCCATGTGCAGCTGCTCCTGCGCGCTGCGCACCCAGTCCTGGGCGATCTTGCGGGCCTCGGGCAGGCCCAGGTCGTGGTCACGGCGTATGCGCAAATCAGGCACGTGAGAGTTCTTTCAGGAGAGGGTCGCGGCGCTCGCGCGGCATCTCGCCGAGCGTCCTGACCGCATGATAGAACCGGCGCCAGTCGCGCCCTTCGCGCTCGAACAAGGCTTCGAAGGCCGGCACCCATTCGTCGTAGGCGGCCTCGGCCCCGAAGGCGGCGTTGTTCGCCTGCGCCACCCAGCGGTCCGTGGCGCGCCAGCGGCCCGGGTCGCCTTCCCAGGTGGCACGCAAGCGGGCGTAGCGGGCGCGGAAGTCCTGCAGGATCTGCGCCTTGCGCGCCAACAGGGCGTCGGTCTCCTGCGCGGACACGCTGCGGCTCAAATACGCCTCGGCCAGGCTTGCGCGCGTAGCGCGGGTCAGCGCATGGAACTGCTCGCGGCGCGTTCGCACCTGGACGTCTTCCAGGCGCGCCGCCTCGCCGGCCTCGGACGCGAGCCATTGGCGCACGCCCAGGCGCTCGACGGCCGTGGCGAAGGACTCATTGAACGCCGTGTCGTTCTTGACGTAAACCACCTGGTGCGCCAGCTCGTGGAAGATCAGGCGCGCGAGTTCGCCTTCGGGGTAGTGGATGAAGGTGTTCAGCAGCGGATCGCCCCCCGCCCAGTTCATCCACCCCAGGGTGGAATAGGCCGGCACCGGATAGACCGCCACGTCCAGGCCCTGGGCACGCAGTGCATTCCCCTCGGCCTGGGCCCGGGCCTCGTCGTAGTAGCCCCGGTAGCCCACGCAACCGGCCACCGGAAAGCACCAGGTCCGCAGCGTGAGCGACAGAGGCGGCGCGGCCACCACGTTCCACAGCACGGCGCCGCGCCGCAGGTCGGCGTAGCGGGTGTAGCTGGGGTTGTCGGGCAAGTGCAGCGTGCGGCTGGCGAAGACGCGCAGGCGCTGCGCGGTCTGCAACTGGCGCTGCAGGCGCTGATCGGCCTGTGGGTCCACCAGCCAGTCGGACACGGGGCGCGCCGCGCTCATCACCCGGACATGGCCGCTGGCCGATTGCCAGTAGTAACCCAGGTTCGCGCAGCCGGCCAGCCCCAGCCAGGCGACCCCCGCCAACGCGGCCAGCGCCATCCGGGCGGCGCGTCGCGAAGTCACAGCGGCTGCACGTCGACCAGGCAGTCGTAGAACACCGGGGCGCGTCCCAGGTCCGTGAGCTTCTGGCTGGTCAACTCGTTGACGTTGGTGCCGCGCAGTCCGAGCTTGCGCCACCAGATGCCCAGGCCGTTGACGACGCCGGGGCGTGCGCGGTCAGACACCAGGGCCTTGCAGTGGTAGTCGCCGCGGTCGTTGAAGACGCGCACCACGCTGCCTGAGGCGATGCCCCGCGCGTCGGCATCGTGGGCGCTGATCTCCAGCACCGGCTCGCCCTCGATGTCACGCAGGCTCTTGACGTTGACGAAGCTGGAATTGAGGAAGCGGCGCGCGGGCGGCGAGATCATGGCCAGGGGGTAGTGCGGGCTGCTGCCAGCCACCTCGTGGTTCGGAAGGTGATCGGGCAGGCCGTCCAGGCCCTGCCGTGCCAGGCGCTCGCTGAAAAATTCGCAGCGACCCGAGAGCGTGGGAAAGTTACCCTCTGCGAAGGGCGCATCGGGCACCGGCAAGGGCGCGAAACCCTGCGCCAGGAGCAGGTCGAAGTCGACGGACTCGCCAAAGGCGCTTCGGCACAGGCTTTCATCGTCCTCGGTGAAGCACGGGTCGGTGTACCCCATGCGCGCCGCCAGTCGCCGGAAGATCTCGGTGTTCGGCAGGGCCTGCCCCATCGGCGCGATCGCCGGGCGATTGAGCAGGACGTCGGTATGACCGTAGGTGGCGTGGATGTCCCAGTGCTCCAGCTGTGTGGTGGCCGGCAAGATGTAGTCGGCGTGGTCGGCGGTATCGGTGTGGAAATGCTCCAGGACCACGGTGAAGAGGTCCTCGCGGGCAAAGCCGCGGACCACCCGGCCTGAATCGGGCGCAACGGCCACCGGGTTGCTGTTGTAGACGACGAGCGCCTCCAGGCGCGGGCCGAAGGCGGGCGAAGCTGCACGCAGCAGGTCGTCGCCGATGGTGCTCATGTTGATCGTGCGGGGCTGGCGGCCCGCCAGCAGGTCGGGGCGCTGCAGCCGGTCGCGCCGCGCAGGAAAGCGGCCCGAGTTGGACATCAGCAGACCGCCGGCACGATGCCGCCAGGCACCCGTGAGCGCGGGCAGGCAGGCGATGGCGCGGGTCGCATTGCCGCCACCGCGCACGCGCTGCATGCCGTAGTTCAGGCGGATCGCGGCGGGCTCGGTGGTGCCGTAGTCGCGGGCCAGCGCGCGGATCTGCGATGCAGGCACGCCGCAGACCACCGCTGCGCGCTCCGCAGGCCACTGCAAGGCGCGTTCGCGCAGCGCCTCCCATCCCAGCGTGTGGCGGGCAATGTAATCGTGGTCCAGCCAGTCGTGCGCAATGAGTTCGTGCATCAGCGCGAAGGCCAGGGCCGCATCGGTACCGGGCTGGATCTGCACGTGCTCGTCGCATTTCTCCGCGGTCTCGCTGCGGCGCGGATCGATACATACGAGCCGGGCCCCGTTACGGCTGGCCTGCTGCGCCAGGCGCCAGAAATGCAGGTTGCTGACGATGGAATTGCTGCCCCAGATCAGAATCAGGCGCGACTCGGCGAAGAATTCCACCTTCATGCCTACCTTGGCGCCCAGGGTGTGGGTCAGGCCCTCGCCACCGGCGGAGGAGCAGATGGTGCGATCGAGCAGCGAGGCGCCCAGTCGGTGAAAGAAGCGCGCCGCCATCGACTCGCCCTGCACCAGGCCCATGGTGCCCGCGTAGCTGTAAGGCAGGATGGCCTGCGGGTCGCGCGCGGCAATGGCAGACAGGCGGGCAGCGATGTTGCCCAAGGCCTCGTCCCAGCCCACAGGCTCGAAATGACCCGCGCCCTTGGGGCCGGTGCGGCGCAAGGGCGTGAGCACGCGCTCGGGGTGGTGCGTGCGTTCGGCATAGCGCGAGACCTTGGTGCACAGCACACCCGCCGTCATGGGATGTGCCGGGTTGCCGCGGACCTCGGTGGCGACACCGCCCTCGACCGTGGTCAACAGGGCGCAGGTGTCGGGGCAATCATGCGGGCAGGCGCCCCGTACGGTCCGGACATCGTCCCCCGTCGCGGCGTGTGGGTCTCGACCTCCCATGGGCTTCAGCCGATGGCGCGGCTGGCCGCCAGCCCGCGCAGGAAAGCCTGGCATCGTGCGAGCTGCTCCAGGCTCACGTATTCGTCGGGCTGGTGGGCCTGCTCGATGCTGCCGGGGCCGCAGACCACGGTGGGAATGCCGGCGGTCTTGAACAGGCCCGCCTCGGTGCCGAAGGCCACCTGCGTCACCCGGCGCTCGCCGGCCAGGCGCTGCGCCAGGCGGGTGACGGCATCGTCGGCCGACCCCTGGAAGGCCGGCACCTCGCAGAGGGTCTCGAAGGAAAAGCCCGCATCGGGCGTGACCCGCTTCATGGCCGGCTCCAGGGAGCGGGCGTGGGCCACGAGTTCGGCCTGCATGGCGCGGGCATCCGCAGTGGGCAGGTCACGGAATTCATAGCGGAATTCGGCATCGCGCGGTACCACGTTGTCGGCAATGCCGCCGTGGAACTGCCCCACGCTGGCCGTGGAAAACGGCACGTCAAAACCTTCGCAGCGGGGTTCCTCGCGCTCGAAGCGTTCGGCCATGTCGCGCAGCTTGCCGACCACGCGCGCCGCCATCTCGATCGCGTTGACCGACTGCGGCGTGAGCGAGGAATGTGCCTCCTTGCCCCGCACGCAGCAGCGATACCGCCACACGCCCTTGTGGGCGATGGCCGGCACCATGTTCGTGGGTTCGCCCACGATGCAGGCCAGGGGCCGGATGCCAGCGTCGCGCAGGTCGGCGATGAGTTCCTTGACCCCGAAGCAACCGACCTCTTCGTCGAAACTCAGGGCCAGGTGGACGGCGAACGGCGCGTCGCTCTCCAGGAAGTGGCGGGCGTGGGCCACGGCCAGGCCGATGAAACCCTTCATGTCGGCCGAGCCGCGGCCATACAGGCGGCCCTCGCGCACCGTGCCAGCCAGGGGGTCGTCCTGCCAGGCCTGGCCGTCCCAGGGGACGGTGTCGGTATGCCCGGACAGGATCACACCGGCCGGCTTGCCCTCGCCCAGGGTGGCGAAGAGGTTGGCCTTGGACTTGTCGGCGCTGTGGGTCAGGCGCGCGGGCACCCCCAGCCTGGCCAGTTCGTCGCGCACGAAGTGGATCAACTCAAGGTTGGAGCGGGCGCTGACGGTGTTCATGCGAACCAAAGTCTGAACCAGCTCCAGGGCGTGGGGGTCGAGCGCGCCGGGCGCAGCGGTCATGGCGGTCATGGTGTCATTCTGGCCCAGTTCGCAGGCCCGGGTAGCGGCGCGGCTAGACTGGCATATTCCTCCCCAGACACGCTGCGGCCCTGCCCATGAAAATCATCGACTCCATCGCCACCCAGGCTTCGACCATCGCGGCGCTGCGCCGCGACCTGCACGCCCACCCCGAGCTGTGCTTCGAGGAAAAGCGCACCGCCGACCTCGTGGCCGCCAAACTCACCGAATGGGGCATTCCCATTCATCGCGGCCTGGGCACCACCGGTGTGGTGGGCATCCTCAAAGGCGGCACCAGTGACCGTGCCATCGGCCTGCGCGCCGACATGGACGCCCTGCCCATGCAGGAGTTCAACACCTTCGCGCATGCCAGCCGCCACGCCGGCAAGATGCACGCCTGCGGCCACGACGGCCATACCGCCATGCTGCTGGCGGCGGCCCAGCACCTGGCCGCCCACCGCAACTTCGATGGCACCGTCTACCTGATCTTCCAGCCGGCCGAAGAAGGCGGCGGCGGGGCGCGCGAAATGATCCAGGACGGTCTGTTCGAAAAATTTCCCATGGAGGCCGTCTTCGGCATGCACAACTGGCCCGGCATGCCGGTAGGCCACTTCGCCCTGAGCCCCGGGCCGGTGATGGCCTCGGCCAGCGAGTTCAAGATCACGATCCGCGGCAAGGGCTGCCATGCCGCCCTGCCCCACAACGGCATCGACCCGGTGCCCGTGGCCTGCCAGATGGTGCAGGCCTTCCAGACCATCATCACCCGCAACAAGAAGCCGGTGGATGCAGGCGTGATCTCGGTCACCATGATCCACGCCGGCGAGGCCACCAACGTGGTCCCCGACAGCTGCGAGTTGCGGGGCACCGTACGCACCTTCACGATGGAGGTGCTGGACCTGATCGAGCGGCGCATGCGCCAGGTGGCCGAGCACGTGTGCGCGGCGCATGACGCGGTGTGCGAATTCGAGTTCGAGCGCAACTACCCGCCCACCCTGAACAGCGAGGCGGAGACGCGGTTCGCACGCGACGTGCTGGCCAGCATCGTGGGTGCCGGCAATGTGCGCCCCCAGGAACCCACCATGGGCGCCGAGGACTTCGCCTTCATGCTGCAGGCCAAGCCAGGCGCCTATTGCTTCATCGGCAACGGCGACGGCGCCCACCGTGAGATCGGCCACGGCGGCGGGCCCTGCATGCTGCACAACCCGAGCTACGACTTCAACGACGAGTTGATCCCGCTGGGTGCGACCCTGTGGGTGCGCCTGGCCGAAGCCTGGCTCGCACAGTCGCCACGCAGATCATGAGTGCCGCCGACGCCTTCGCGCAGACCTACGCCGAGGCGCACGGCAAGTTCGTCGCGGCCGCCGAGGCGGCCGATCTCGACGTCCACAGCCACCCGTATCCGATGCTCGGCCGCG
>JBEGVR010000164.1:0-3247 GCA_041178265.1 Pseudomonadota bacterium
GCGGCTCGTTGCCCTGGATGCCCAGGGCCAGCTGGCCCTCGATGTCCAGGTGCAGTTCGCAGATCAGGTCGATGACGCCACTGCTGGCGCCGGAGCCGGCAGCCACCCGCCCCGGCGAGGCGGGCACTTCCACCGTCTTGGCCTGGTTGGAGAACAGCTGCTGCAAGCCCAGGACGCCGGCCGCCGCCAGCGCCCCGCCCACCACGATGCCGATGATCAAGTTCTTCATGTTGCCCTCAAGACCTGCGCGGATGATCCGATCATACTGGCAGGTCTTGTGAATAATGTGCGGCTAATTGCATGATTGGCGCGGTACCTGCCAGCAACCACGATGCAATCCAAGTCGGCACAAACTCGAATTTCTTGAGGACATCATGTTTCTACGAATTCTGGGCGGCGGCATCGTTTTCATCCTGTTTGCCGTTTTGGGGACGCTTTCGGCCGTCACCCTGACCAAGACGTCCGATGTGGACAAGCGCCTCTATGTGTCGGAAAAGACCCTGAAGGACCACGAGAAAGAGATCAAGAAGCTCCACGAGGAAATCCTCGCCCTGGAGAAGAAGATGAAAGGCATCGCCGACCCGCAGGGCGGGTCATGGGGCTACGAGGGCGATCTGGGCCCGGACAGGTGGGGTGCCAAGTACGCCTCCTGCGGCAACGGCAAGGCCCAGGCGCCCCTGAACATCGTCGGCCCCTTCGAGAAGGCCGCCACCACGCTCAAGACCGAATACAAGCCCGGTGTGCTGCGCGTCGTCAACGACGGCCGCAGCCTGCAGATCAATGTTCCGCCCGGCAACACCTTGAAGGTCGGCGCCGAGTCCTACGAGTTGCAGCACATCTCCTTCCACCGACCCAGCCAGGAGCAGGTCGACGGCAAGCCGATGGCCATGGGTGCGCACCTTGTGCACAAGGGTGCGAACGGCAAGGTGGTGGTGGTCGCCGTGATGATGCGCGAATCCGCCGTGCAAAACCGCGCACTGTGGTCGATCTGGAAGAACCTGCCGGCCAAGGCAGGCCCTGAGGTCACGGTGTCCAGCGTGTCCGTCAATCCGGCCAGCCTGCTGCCCGAGTCCTTGGCCCACTACGCCTACGAGGGGTCGCTGACCGCGCCGCCGTGCACGGAGGGCGTCCAGTATTTCGTGATGAAGGCGCCGATCGGCATCCAGAAGGAACTGATCGACAGCTTCCCTTTCAAGATGAACTCGCGCCCCGTACAGCCCCTGAACGGCCGCAAGATCAGCGCGTCTTGATCGCCCACGCCGGCGGGTTCAGCGCCCGCAGTGGATCACAAAGCTCAGGGTGAAGGGGCTGCGGCCCCCCACCTTGCGCCACAGGCCCTTGGTCTCGACGTCGAACAGCTTCTGGCCCGTGAGCATGGGGCCCGCGTAGCTGGTCATGTTGCCGATGCGGTACATCTGGTGCTTGCAGTCGTATTCGTTGAGGTACCGCCTGGAGCGCACACCGTCGGCATCGGACGCCTTGAGGTCCTGGATCTCCCAGACACGCACGACGTACTCCTCGCGCTGGATCGAGCTGCGGTCCATGTACAGCGTGGCCACTTCGCTCTCGCCGACCTTGGTCCAGTTGGCGCTGGCTAGCGCGGGCAGCACGAGGGCGGCCAGGCAGGCGGCCCAGCGCGCGGCGCGCGCGGCGTGGGCGGCTGCGGGTCGGTGCGGGAGCGCGTGCGTCATGTCGGTTCTCGGGACTCTTTCAGAAATACGTGCCGGCCAGCGTCAGGGGGCTGCCGCCAGCGCCGAGTTTGAAGCGCGAGATGCCGGGCAGGTCCCGGGTGTTCACGCCCCCGAGGTCCAGCCGCTCGATGCCCAGTTTCTTGAGGTATTCGATGCCTCGCCACAGCAGCAGGTTGTGCGCATTGGCCTTGCGCCCGGCCTCGTCGGACCAGCCCATATGGTAGGAGGCGCCGCTGCCGTGAATCAGGAACAGCATCGCCGCCGACGTCTCCTTGCGGGCCTGCGCCCAGCTCACGGCGAATCCAAGCTCCCGCGAGGGCGCAGCGTCGATGTAGGCCTGCACGAAGGCGGTGGGCAGACCGTGGAATTTTTTCTCGGACCGCTGCTGGGCCTCGCGTTCGAGCAGGCGCAGGCACTCGGGAAGATTGGGCTCGACCCGGGTAGTGAAGGGGGCTTCGTTTTCGGCCTTGACCAGGCGGTTGCGCCATTTGCCTTCGAGGTCGCCGCGCAACTGCGACAGGGGGCGGCGCAGGTCCAGCATGACGGTGGAGTAGCCGGTCATGACGCGCCACAGGCCGGCGGTTTCCTGATCGGTCTGGGGCGAGGCCGGTGCGTCCGGGGAGATCAGCGGCACGCGCAGCGGGCGCAGGGGCAGGGTTTTTTTCAGCGCGCGCAGCCCGCTGGCTCGGTCGGCGCCAGGCAGCTGCGGATGCCACAGCGGCCCCCGGCTGCAGGAGGCCAGCGCGATGTAGCCTGCGATGCGGCGGACCATGAATTGCGCAATACCCGCAAGGTTGGTCCCGTCCAGGATCACGGCACGCAGGATGTGTACTTTGAGGGTTTGAAGGGCCTGTCCGTAAGCCCATGATTGCTGGAGCGATCCGCCGTGGTCCTTATGGAATAGATCCCAATTAATTTGGGTTACCTCATTCCAGGCGATATTCATAGCACCATAATATGCGAACGCTAAGGACCGAGGTTCAAGTTGCGGCCGCTTGTGCCGATTAAACACCGGGGATCCGGCAAATGGCCGACCGAAAGAAGAACGCTCAGAAGGCGCTGGCGCTGGATATCCCAGGGGCCAGGCCAACTCCCGTGGGGCTGCTCCTGTGCGTGCTTTACCTGGGGGGGCCGGTGCTGGTCCTGGGCAATCTGGTCGATCTCCTGTTCCAGCTGGTATGGGGCTGGTGCATCGGCCTGTGGTGCGTGTTTTAGTTCTAAGGGTCCGTCATGTTTTTCTTCATTGGCCTGATTGTGGTGTTCGCAGCTGTGTTGGGCGGCTACATTGCGGCCGGCGGCAAGATGGCGCCCATCATCAAGGCGGCGCCCTTCGAGATCGTGATCATCCTGGGCGCCGCGATCGGCGCCTCCCTGATGGCCAACAGCTTCCCGATCTTCAAGGCGGCGATGGGCGGCATCGGCAAGTGCATCTCGGGCCCGAAGTGGAAGCAGGCCGATTACCTGGCAGTCATGGTGCTGGTGGGCAAGCTTCTGGGCGTGATGAAGAAGGAAGGCGTGGTGGCCCTGGAAGCCCACGTCGAGAACCCCGACTCCAG
>JBEGVR010000165.1:0-3568 GCA_041178265.1 Pseudomonadota bacterium
GGCATAGCGGTCGCCATTGGCGAAGTACAGGACGCCCCGCCCTGCGCGCCGACCCTGGCGAAATTCCCCCACGTACCGAAAGCCATCGGCCTCCGAGAGGCTGCCCAACCCCTCGTACTCACCGTTCCTGAAGGCACCCACATAGCGGTCGCCACGGCTATTGACCTGGGTGCCCTGGCAGTTCGTCCAGGCCCTGCTGTACGTTCCGGGGCACTGCGGCAAGGCCGTCGATTGGGCCAGGACCACGCCGCACGGGGCCAGGCTGGCCGCCAGCCAGAGAAACAGACGGATCAGGGCAAAGCGCCGCATGGAACTGCTCACGACGGGAATACGGATCAAGGCTGGATGCTAACCCAGCCCATCAATTTGACCAGGATGCTGGGGGTCTTCGCTGCGACATCAAAGCCAGGGGCTGGCCCGGCCCCATGCAAAACGGGCCGGCCCCTGGTGGGTGCCGGCCCGTGAATGGCAAGTCAATTGGCGAATAAATGGTCGGCGTGGCGGGATTCGAACTCGCGACCCCTTGCACCCCATGCAAGTGCGCTACCAGGCTGCGCTACACGCCGACAAGCCGCAGATTATAGCGTGGGCGCCGGCCCCTTACCGGCAGCCTCAGTGGGGCGCCGAGAGCAGATCGCGGATCTCGAACAGTTCGCGGCGCAATTGCAGCAGGCGCTGCATCGCCGCCTCGCCCACGGGCATGGCCGGGGCATCGGCGCGTTCCTGCGGCAGGCCGGCGTCATCGCCCTGGGCATCGAGCTCGATCGGCTCCACGCCCTCGAGCATGACCTCGCCCGCGCGGCGCCGGTCACGCTCACCCTGCACGATCTCCTGCAGCTTGTTGCGGGCGCCGCTGATGGTGAAGCCCTGGTCGTACAGCAGGTCGCGGATGCGGCGGATCATGAGCACCTCGTGGTGCTGGTAGTAGCGGCGGTTGCCCCGGCGCTTCATCGGCCGCAGCTGCGTGAACTCCTGCTCCCAGTACCGCAGCACGTGCGGCTTCACGCCGCACAACTCGCTGACTTCACCGATGGTGAAGTAGCGTTTCGCGGGAATGGACGGGAGCGGTTTCTCCATTGAAATCAAGCCATTGCGAAGGAAGGTTGCGAGGGTACTCCAAGTCAGCCCACTCGCAAATAACCCAAAGGACTGTGACTGCCTCAGGAGGTTTCGCCTTCGCCCTGAATCAGTTCCTTGAGCTTGTGGCTCGCATGGAAGGTGACGACCCGGCGCGCCTGGATCGGGATCGATTCGCCGGTGCGCGGGTTGCGCCCCGGGCGCGGGGCCTTGGTACGGATCTGGAAATTGCCGAAGCTGGAGATCTTCACGTCCTGGCCGTCGACCAGGCTGTCGGAGATCAGGTCGAAGAAGGCGTCGATCATGTCCTTGGACTCGCGCTTGTTCAGGCCGATCTGCTCGAAGAGCAATTCAGCCAGTTGCGCCTTGGTCAGCGCCGGCGTCTCCAGACTCTCGACGGTGAAGTCCAGGCGCGCCTCGTCGGCCTCGGGGCGGGTGACGTCGTTCATGCTTCAGGTCCTCAGGCGCCCGCCCACGTCGCGGCCGATGCGGGCCACGATGGACTGGACTGCGGTTTCGATCTCTTCGTCGGTCAGCGTGGCCGAGGGACGCCCCAGTGTCAGGCGTACTGCCAGGCTCTTTTCGTGGGCGTCGATGCCGGTGACCGCCTGCGCGGGCTTGTACAGGTCGAACAGGAAGGCGCCTTGCAGCAGCCCGCCGGTATCGGCCGCGCGCACCGCCGCCAGCAGGTCGTCGTGGCTCACGGTATCGGCCACGATGACCGCCAGGTCACGCTCGGAGGGCTGCACCCGCGGCACGGGCTCGAAGGCCGCCACGCGGCGGGCCAGCACCGTATCCAGGTCCAGCTCGAACAGCAGGGGCGCGCCGGGTAGCTCCCAGTGCTGGCGCCAGCGCGGATGCAGTTCGCCCAGCACGCCGACCTGCGCGCCATCGACCCACACGCCGGCGCATCGCCCGGGATGCAGGGCGGGGTGGGTGGCGGCGCGGTATTGCGCCTGCAGGGGCGCCAGCAGGGCCTGCACGTCGCCCTTGAGGTCGAAGAAGTCTCCAGCGTCCTGCCGCTGGTGGCCCCATTGGAGACCGTCGATGTCACCGAAGGCCAGGCCGGCCACGCGCATGGGCTGGTGCACGCCGCGCACGGTGCTGTCGGTGGTGGCCACCGAGGCGTCGCGCAGGAAGACACGTCCGATCTCGAACACCCGCACGCGTTCGGCCTTGCGGTCCAGGTTGTGCCGCAGCACCTGCAGCAGCGATCCCATGAGAGTCGAGCGCATCACGCTCATGGGGCTGGCGATGGGATTGAGCAGGCGCACCGGGTCGGCGTTGCCGGCCAGGTCACGCTCCCAGGCTTCTTCCACGAAGCTGAAGTTGATGGTTTCCTGGTACCCCAGGCCCGCCAGCAGGCGGCGCACCGCGAAGCGGCTGCGGCGAGATTCGGTGACAGGACTGGCCACGATGGGCGCCAGCGGCGGCGTGGTCGGCAGGTTCTGGTAGCCAACGATGCGCACTACTTCCTCGATCAGGTCTTCCTCGATGGCCAGGTCGAAGCGGTGTGGTGGTGGCACGACGGTGAGGTGGTCGCCCTGCACCTTGATGTCCAGGCCCAGGCGGCCCAGCGCGTTGCGGCAGTCGTCGGCCGTCAGTGGCATACCGATCACTTTGGCGGCGCGCGAGGCGCGCAGCGTGACGGGCTGGCGCTCAGGCAAAGCCACGACCTGGTCGTCGACGGGGCCGGCCTCACCGCCGCAGATGGACTGGATCAGGCGGGTGATGTGCTCGATGTGGGCGACCGTGAGACTCGCGTCGACACCGCGCTCGAAACGGTGGCCAGCGTCGGTGGAAAAGTTGTAGCGTCGCGATCGGCCCTGGATCGACTGCGGATGCCAGAAGGCGGCCTCGACGTAGACGTTGCGGGTGCCGTCCGAGACGGCGGTGGAATCGCCGCCCATGATGCCGGCCAGGGACTCGACCTGCGCGTCGTCGGCGATCACGCCCACCTGGTCGTCCACCGTCACGGTGTTGCCATTGAGCAGCTTGAGCGTCTCACCGGGGCGGCCCCAGCGCACGTCCAGGCCGCCGTGGATCTTGTCCAGGTCGAAGATGTGGGTCGGGCGACCGAACTCGAACATCACGTAGTTGGAGATGTCCACCAGGGCGGTGACGCTGCGCTGGCCGCAGCGCGCGAGGCGATCGACCATCCACTGGGGCGTCCGGGCCTGGGTGTTGACGTTGCGCACCACGCGGCCCGAGAAACGCCCGCACAGGTCGGGGGCCGACACCTTCACCTTCAGGCGGGCGTCGTGGCCCGGCTTGACCGGTTCGAACGACGGGACCTTCAGGGGCGCGCCGGTGAGCGCCGACAACTCACGTGCCACGCCGTACACGCTCAGGGCGTGGGCCAGGTTGGGCGTGAGCTTGAGGGTGAAGAGGGTGTCGTCCAGGCGCAGGGCTTCGCGGACGTCGGCACCGACGGTTGCATCGGCGGCGAGTTCCAGCAGGCCACCGTGGTCTTCGCTCAGTTGCAGCTCGC
>JBEGVR010000166.1:0-4706 GCA_041178265.1 Pseudomonadota bacterium
AGGCCAGGGGCGTGGCGATGGCGCGCGTGCCCAGGATGATGGGCGCGTTCCAGGGTGCGATGCCCAGCACCACGCCGGCAGGCTGGCGGATGCCCATGGCGAGGGACCCCGGCACGTCAGAGGGAATGACTTCACCCGCCACCTGCGTGGTCAGGGCCGCGGCTTCGCGGATCATGCCGGCCGCCAGCATCACGTTGAAACCGGCCCACATGGTGGTGGCGCCGGTCTCGGCGGGCACTGCCTCGATGAATTGCGGCGTCTTGGCCTCCAGCTTCTCGGCGGCCTTGAGCAGCAGGGCGCGGCGCTCGCCGGGGCCGGTCTCGCTCCAGGTCTTGAAGGCCTCGGCGGCGGCCTCGACAGCCATCACCGCGTCGGCTGCCGACGCGGCGGGCGCGCGGGTGGCGACGGTGCCATCCAGCGGGTTGCGCCGCTCGAAGGTCGCACCTTTTTCAGCGGTGACTTTCAGGCCGTTGATCAACATGGACATGTCGGACATGGAAGGCTCCTTGAACAATGAGTAGGGGGTAGGGGTCAGGCTGAATCAAGCGTTCGCGCGTTGCTTGACTGCGTCGTGCACCGCACGTGCCGCGGTGGTGGTCTCGCTGGACTGCGCGCCCAGGTAGGCTTCGCGGATCACGGTGGACCGCTGCAGCAACCGTGCCGGCCCGCTGGCCACGATGGCGCCGCGCTCGAGCACGTAGGCGCGGTCGGCTACGGCCAGTGCCTTCTTGACGTTCTGTTCGACCATCAGCACCGTGGTGCCGGCGTCCGCGATGCGCCGCGCGATCGCCAGCAGTTCATCGACCAAGCGCGGGGCCAGGCCCAAGGAGGGTTCGTCCAGCAGCAGCAGGCGCGGGGCGGCCATCATGGCGCGGGCCACCGCCACCATCTGCTGCTCGCCGCCGCTCATGGTGCCGGCCATCTGTCGTTCGCGTTCGCGCAGCTTGGGGAAATCGGCCATGACCTGCTCGATGCGCCGTTCGCGCTCGGCGCGCGTCACCAGCCAGCCACCCAGCTCCAGGTTCTCGCGCACCGTCATCTGCGCAAAGAGCTGGCGGCCCTCGGCCACCATGGCCAGGCCTTCGCGCACGATCTCGTGCGGCTTCTCGGCCAGCTCCTCGCCATCGAGCAGCACCTCGCCGCGGCGCGGGATCAGACCGGTGAGCGCCCGCAGCAGCGTGGTCTTGCCGGCGCCATTGGGCCCCAGCACCACCGTGAGGCCGGGGCGCACGTCGAGGGACAGGTCACGCAGGACCAGGAAGGGCCCATAGCCCGTAGCCAGCCCGCGGATCTTGAGTTCGGCCTTGCGTCCCTGCGCGCCGAGTTCGAAGGGGGTGTCGTTCCACCACATCATGCGGTGACCTCCGCATCCTCGGTCATCTCGTCACCGAGGTAGGCCTCGATCACCACCGGGTCGCGCACCACCTCGGCGGGTGTGCCGTCGGCGATCTTGCGGCCCTGGTGCAGCACGATCACGCGTTCCACGTGTCGCAGCAGGGTGGTGACGGCGTGCTCGATCCAGACCACGGTGAGATCCAGTTCGTCGCGCAGGCGGCGGATCAGGCGCGCCATGTCCTGGATCTCGGCCTCGGTCAGGCCCGCGGCCACTTCGTCCAGCAGCAGCAGGCGCGGGCGTGTGGCCAGGGCCACGCCGATCTCGAGCAGGCGCTGCTGCGAGGGGGTGATGGCCCCGGCGGACAGGGCGGCCTGCTCGGACAGGCCGATCAGGCGCAGGATGCCGGCGGCGTCGCGCAGCGTCCAGGGCACGTCCTTCTCGTCGCCCCAGAGCCAGTACTTGCGCGGGCGCCGGCCCGCAAACTTCAGGCCGAACTCGATGTTGGACTGCACCGGCATATCCGGGAACACGCGCGGGGTCTGGAAGGTGCGCGCCAGGCCGTGGGCCGCGAAGCGGTGCGGGCCGCGCCCGGTGAGGTTGCGACCGCGCACGAGAAGGCGCCCCGAGGTGGGTTCGGTCACGCCCGAGATCGCGTTGAAGAAGGTGGTCTTGCCCGCGCCATTGGGGCCGATGATGCCCACCAGCTCGCCGGGGCGAAACTGCGCGCTCACCGCGTCGACGGCCACCAGGCCGCCAAAGCGCACGGTGACCTCATGCGCCTCCAGCAGGGGGACGGCGGTGTCATCCGACAAGGCGCCGCTCCCGTGCACGCTGCTTGTCGCGCGCCTTGTCTCCGCTCCACTCGTAGCGGCGCGCCTTGGCCCAGTCGCGGGTGTCATACCACCAGGCCTTGAAGGTCTCCCAGCGCAGCGAGGCCAGGCCGCCGGGCAGGTACAGCACCGACAGGATCAGGAGCAGGCCCAGCGACATCATGTAGATCTGCGGCGCCTGCAGGCGCAGGGTCTCGGCCAGCAGGCTGAAGACGATGGCGGCGATCAGCGGGCCCCAAAGCGTGAGCGCACCGCCGATCAGGGCGATCAGCACGGTCTGAAAGCCGATGAAGGGGTTGAAGACGGTGTGCGGGTCGATGTAGGTCCAGCGCACCGACATGGCTGCACCCACTGCGCCCGCAAAGGCGGCGGTGAGCATGAAGCCCGCCAGCTTGACCCAGCGCGTGTTCACGCCCAAGGTCTGCGCGCGCTGTTCGTCTGCGCCGATCCCGGAGAGCGCCAGGCCAAAGCGCGTGCGGCGCACGACGATGGACACCGCCACCGCACCGAAGGCCAGGGCCAGCATGGTCAGGTACACGGTGTCGCGCTCGGGCACCACCGAGAGCACACGGCCGACGGTGCCGGTCACGCTTTTTTCGAAATAGGTGATGGCATGGCGGATCAACTCTGTCATGCCGAAGGTCAGGACTGCAAAGTAGGTACCACGCAGGTGCAGCACCGCCGCGCCCATGACCAGGGCCACGATCGCGGCCAGGCCCGCGCCCAGGGCCACAGCCTGCACCCAGGGCAGGGTCTCGAGCATCAGCGCGCTCGAATACGCGCCGATGCCGAAGAAGGCCGAGGTCGCCAGCGAGAGGTAGCGGGTGGTGCCGCAGAACATCGCCCAGCTCGAGGACAGCGCCACGTACATCAGGCAGGTCAGGGCCATGGAGACCGCGAATTCGCTGCCGTAGGCGGGCAGGGCCAGGGCCCAGCCGGTGAGGCCGAACAGCACCAGCAGGTCGCGAATCAGGAGCTGGCGTGCGTTCATGCCTTGCGCGTCTTGCGGGTGAACAGGCCTTCAGGCCGTAGCAGCAGCACGCCGATGAAGACGACGTACGAGAGCAGCGCCTTGAGCGACGGGTTGGTGAAATGCATGCCCACCGCCTCGATCACACCCAGGAACAGGCCGCCCGCCAGTGCGCCGCCCATGCTGCCAAAGCCCCCCAGCGTGATCACGATCAGCGCTGTCACGGTGTAGGGCTCGCCCATGGCCGGTGAGATGGTGTAGGCCATGGACAGCAGGCTGCCGGCCACACCCGAGAGGCCCAGGCCAATCCCGAACATCAGGGGGTGCAGGGCGCGGGTGTTGATCCCCACCAGTTGCGCGCCGGTGGGCGATTGCATGAGGGCGCGCACGCCCTTGCCCAGGAGGGTGCGCCGCAGCAGCAGGATCAGGCCCGCGCTGATCGCCAATGCCAGCGCAAACACCAGCAGCTTGTTGCCCGCGAATTGCGCACCGCCCATCTTGATTGGGTCGGTGGCGAAGTCGTACCCGCGCAGGTCGCCGCCCCACATCCAGGAGGCGAAGTTCTGCACGAGGAACATCAGGCCGAAGGCCACCATCAGGCCGCGCGCCTCGAAGATGTCCAGGTTGGGGGAGGTGGCCGTGAGGCGCCGGAAACAGAGCCAGTGCACCGCCACGCCCAGCACGCCCAGCGCCACGAAGGACACCGGCACCATCAGCAGCGGGTGCAGGCCCAGCGACGTGGTGGCCATCCAGGTCAGGTAGGCGCCCACCATCAGAAACTCGCCGTGGGCGATATTCAGGATGCGCATCAGCCCGTACTGCAGGTTCAGGCCGAGCGCCACGAGCGCATAGATGCCGCCGGTGATCAGGCCGGAGGCGAGCAGTTCAATCCACGCGCCGGGGCTCACCTCCAGGCCGGCTTGTTCGGATTGAGCTTGGCGGTGGCCAGCTTGGGCGGCCACACGACCTCGAATTCACCGTTTTGCCACTGGCTCACGGTGCCCGGGGTGGTGGTGTTCTCGCTGCCGGTGAACTTGATGTCGCCGATGATGGTCTTGTGGGTGGTGGCCGCCACGTAGTCGCGGATCGCCTTGCGGTCCAGGCCCACTTGCTTCACGGCGTTGGTCAGGATCTCCAGGCCCGCCCAGGTGGCGCCGCTGGCCCAGCGATCGGGTTCCTTGGCGGCGCCGAACTTCTTGACGTGTGCGTCGAAGTAGGCCTTGGCGCCCGGGCTGGTCTTGGCGTTCCAGGAGCCCATGCCCAGCACGCCTTCGGCGCCCGCGGGGGTCATGACGTTGCGATACAGCTGGAAGGCGGTGCCTACCGAGGCGTAGAAGAACTTCGGGTTGAAGCCGACCTCCTTGGCCTGGCGGCTGGCCAGGATGGTGTCGGGCGGGTAGGTGAAGCCGACGAAGGCGTCGGGGTTCTTGTCCTTGATGGAGCGCAGCACCGGCGAGAGGTCCTTCACGCCGCCCGGGTAGCTCTTGTCCTCGATCAGGCTGATGCCGCTGCCTTGCAGGGCCACCTTGAGCGCGGCGTAGTTCTCCAGGCCGAACAGGTCGTCCACGTA
>JBEGVR010000167.1:0-8888 GCA_041178265.1 Pseudomonadota bacterium
TGGAGTCGCGCCGCACCACGGGGGCGCTGGTGCTGGTGGCTTGAAGTTCTAGGAGAGAGACCCATGAAGATCCGATCACTATTGGCGCTGCTGGCGCTGCTGCCCTCCCTGGCCTGGTCCCAGGCCTATCCGTCCAAGCCGGTGCGTATCCTGGTGGGCGCCAACGCGGGGGGCGGCACGGACATCATCGCCCGCATGCTGGCCGAGAAAATGGCCGAGGGCCTCAAGGGCACCTTCGTCGTGGAAAACCGCCCGGGCGCCTCCAACACCATCGCCGCCGACCTCACGGCCAAGGCTGCGCCCGACGGGCACACCCTGCTGGTGGCCACCAACACCGGCCAGGCGATCGCGCCGCACCTGATCAAGCTCGCCTTCGATCCGCTCAAGGACCTGGCCCCGGTGGGCCTGGTGGTCACGGTGCCCAACGTGCTGGTGGTGGGCAGTCAGGTGCCGGCGAACTCGGTGGCCGAGCTCGTCACGGCGATGAAGGCCAAGCCGCAGGACTTCAAGTACGCATCGTCGGGCGTGGGCAGCACGCAGCACATCGCGGGCGAGGGCTTCGACCTCGCGGCGGGCACCCGCAGCGTGCACATTCCCTACAAGGGTTCCAGCCAGGCGCACCTGGACATCATCTCGGGCAACGTGCAGATGATGTTCGACACCACGTCGTCGGCGATGTCGCAGATCAAGACCGGCAAGCTCAAGCCCCTGGCGATCCTCTCGCCCCGGCGCAGCGCTGAACTGCCGCAGGTGCCGACCCTGGCGGAGGCCGGCGTGAGCGGCTTCGAGATGAGCACCTGGTATGGCCTGTTCGTGACCGCCGGCACGCCGCCCGAGATCCTGCGCCGCCTGCAGGCCGAACTCCAGCGCGTGCTGCAGCTGCCCGACGTGCAGGCGCGCCTGAAGGGCCTGGGCGGCGAGCCCGGGGGCATGACGCCCGAGCAGTTCGGCCAGTTCAACCAGCGCGAGTTCGAGAGCTTTGGCGCGCTGATACGGCGTGCCAATATCAAGCTGCAGTAGGACGGGGGAAGGCCGCACGGCCTGAGGGCCTGAAGGCCAGGAAAAGGCGTGTGCCCAGGCGCAAGGGCAGCGACCTACCCGCGCGCGTCCCCTCTCCCGACAGACCGGATGGCCGCAAATCAGAAGACTGCGGCCTTTCGTCCCCCCCGTGTCTGCCTGCCGATGACCCGCCCCCCGCGCCCCGAGACCTGCATGCCCGTGCTGCAGGAGCACCTGGAGGTGCGCCGTGAGGTGGTCGATACCGGAAGGCCCCTGCGCCTGCGCAAGGAGGTGCAGGAGGTGCCCGTCCTCGTGAAGGAATCCCTGGCGACCGACACCGTCGAGGTCCAGCGGGTGCCGATCGGGCGCGTGGTCGACGAGATGCCCGTCATGCGCCACGAGGGCGAGGTGACGGTGGTACCGGTGATCGAGGAGCGCCTGGTCACGCGCAAGGAGCTGGTGCTGGTCGAGGAGATCCGCCTGACGCGTCAACGAAAGGTGACGCCGTTCGAGGCCGAGGTTTCCCTGCGGCGCGAGCAGGTGCGTGTCGAGCGTTTCGATCCCGGCAGCGGCCAATGGCGGGACGAACCCGCCCGCCAGGAGCCCCCTTCAGACCCATCCACCCAGGAGTCCACGACATGCAAACCGTAATCGCCGCTTTCCAGGATCGCGCCCAGGCCGAGCGCGCACGCGACCAACTCGTCCAGCGCGGCATCGACCGCGAGGACGTCCACATCGAAATGCCGCAAGCCACCGAACCGCTGAAGGAAGAATCAGGCGGGTCCGGCGGCATCTCCGGCTTCTTCTCCAACCTGTTCGGGTCGGACGACGACTTCGAGCGCCACGGACGCACCTGGAACGAGGCCGTGCGCCACGGGCACCCGGTGATCGTGGTCGATGCGTCCGACGAGCGCCAGGCCCAGGAGGCGGCCAGCTGCCTGCAGGGCCTGGGCGCGATGGACATCGACAAGCACGCCGGCGAATGGAACATCCAGGGCCGCACGAGTGCGACATCCGATGTGGCGAAGGCGCGCGACACGTCGCAGCCTGCGCGCAAGGATGGCGTTCTGGACGTGGTGCAGGAGGAACTCCATGTCGGCAAGCGCACGGTGAGCCAAGGCGGTGTGCGCGTGATCCAGCGGGTGTCCTCCAAGCCCGTGCGCGAAGTGGTTCGCCTGCGTGAGGAGCGGGCGGTGGTGGAGCGCCGGCCCGTGAACCGCCAGGCGAGTGCCGGCGACCTCAACGCCTTCAAGGAAGGAACGATGGAGGTGCGCGAATCGGCCGAGGAGGCCGTGGTGTCCAAGGGCGCGCGCGTGGTCGAGGAGGTGCGCGTGGGCAAGGACGTGCGTGAACGTGAGCAGGTGGTGGAAGACACCCTGCGCCGCAAGGACGTGGATGTGGAGCGCATCGGCACCTCCTCCGAGCGCGAACGCGCCGCCGCTGCGGACTCCCCAACATCCGGCGCACCCTCCGCCGGCAGCCGCAAGAAGAACAACGGCAACCCGGTGTGAGCGAGGGCCGCAGGGCCGAAGGACCGGTGGAGTGGGCCGGTCGTCAGCCCGACGTGCAGGCGCGCCTGAAGGGCCTGGGCGGCGAGCTTCGGCTCGCAAGCGTGCATGCAGCCGCGCTCAACTCAACTCGCTTCAGCGACATCGTCCTCAAGCTGCGGCTTCCAGCCTGTCCTGGATTCCCGGACGACGATGCGCTGCTTGACCAAGCGCTCGACCGTCCTGAGGCGGTCGACCACCCGCTGGATGGGCTCACTGCCACTGGTATGGGCGGCATACAGCAGGCGAAGAAGCTTGTCGGCCCACTTGGGCACGCGGCCGGTTTTTTCCCATCTCGCGACCGACTGACCGTCCACGCCAATCAACTTGCCTAGCGCAGGCTGCGAAAGCAGCATGCCGCCTTGGCGGACATAGCGAAACTCGACTCCTGTGAGCAGGCTCGCCTTTTTCGTGAGGGCCAGGCAGATGGCGCGCGTGAGTCCATCGACATCATGTATGGATACCGCCTCGCCATAGGGCGTCTTGTGTACCGCATAGCCGTTGGACAGCCAGACGTTCTTGAGCCCCCCGTCGGTGTAGTGGTACATCGGATCACACTCCATTCACATCGATCACGGTCACGACCGTCAAACTGGGCGCTGGAAACTCGACATCCACCACCACAGCGACCTGAACACCCGCCACGAACCGCTCCAAGCGGCACGTCAAGCCCTCCCGGGCGATTCCTGGCTCCGGCGGGCGGCTGATGCCCCCGCATCGCAGAACCTCCAATGCCATGGCCTTGTTGATCCTGCGTTGGCGCATCCGCACTTGCGCATGGACCGTCCAGGCGGCATGGCTTGAGTCGGTCGCACTCTGGCGGATATGGCGCTCCAACTGCCGCTCGGACGGTTTGCCCATCGGTCACGATACTATCATTTTGATAGGTCGGATTATCGGGGCGTCTCTGCGGAGGGCCTGAAAAAATGGGCTGCAAACGTGACGCTGTCCTGACGCAGGGGCGGACTCAGGGCCGCACCGCCGGCGTCTCCACCGCCATCCCCAGCGCCCGCTGGGCCAGATGCAGCTCCAGTTCGACCATCTCCACGCCGTGGGCCGCCAGCGGCTCTGCGCGCACGCCGGTCATGCAGTTGCGGATACGGCGCGAGAGCGACCCCATGCCTTGCCACTCCAGCCGGTAGATCGGGTAGCCGTTGGCCTGGCCCTGCGGAATCGTGATGCCGCCCAGGCGGCCACCCGCCAGCCCGTCGTGGCAGGCGGCACATGACAGGTCGAGCTGGCCGATGCGTTGCTGGAACAGGGCAGCGCCGCGCGCCCGAAACGGCTCCAGGCGCGGGTCGGCCGGTGGCGTGATCGGCAGGCCGCGTGACTGCAGGCCCACCAGCGCCTCCAGCGCCAGCAGGTCGGCGTGTTCGGGTGGCCACGGCGCCTGGCCCTGATGGCGCTGGCGGCACAGGTTGATGCGGGTGGCCAGGTTCACCGGCCGCGCCAGCGCCGCGTCCCAGGCCGGATAACGCGCCGCCGCGCCGCGCAGCGCGGACACCTCGCCATGGCAGGCGAAACAGGCCCTGGATTGCGCCGTGGGCGCGCTCGCCCAGAGCGACTGGCCGCCCTGCACCCAGAGCATCGCGGGGTTGGCCGCGTCGTCGCGCTGCAGGGCCTGGACGGCCGCGCCCATGTCGTCGTAACCTGATCGCTGTGCTTGCGGCTGTGGCTGCGTTTGCGTTTGCAGCTGCGGCGCGGACGAGGGGGGTGCGCCCGCGCAGCCCAGTAGCAGCACCACCACCAGCAGGCCCAGGCGCTGCGTCATGTCACCTGCAAGGTGCGCCGCTCGACATGCGCGAAGCCGTGGTCGCCCCGCCAGGCGAACTCCAGCGTGCCGCTTTCGGTGGCCACCGTGTGGAAGGCGAGGTAGGGGTTGGCGGCGATGGCTGGGTGCAGCTGTGCGCTGAACACCAGCTCGCCGTTGTAGCGGCAGCTGAAGTCCTGCACGATGTCGCGCGGCACGGGCCGGCCATCGGCGCCGGGCCGGTAGCCGGTTTCCATCACGTGGGCGAGGGAGGCGCGCAGCTCGATCACCTCGCCGCGGCGGGCGGTGGCGGGCACCTGGAGCAGCACGCGCGCCATGGCCTTCAGCCCTCGCCCTCGATGCAGGCGGCCAGCGCCACGATCACGTCCGCGGTGGCGATCCAGACGCTGCCGTCGTTCATGCGGGCCACGGCCGCCAGCTGCTGGCTGGTCGACAGCCGCATGCGCGTGGCCACCACCGCCCGGCCGGCGCGCGGCCCCAGGGTGAACACGGCCACGTCGCGCTGGGGGTTGCGGTCGTTAAAGAGCGCGATCTGCTGCACATGGTCGGCAGCCGTCATGGGGCTGTCGACCCGGACACTGACCGGGACCACGTTGCCGTTGTCGACCAGCTGCGCGATCTCCAGCGTGACACGGCCCACCTGCACCAGCTGCCCCTGGGCGAAGGCGGCCACCGCCGCAGCCATCTGCCGGCCCGGCGCCATGCCCATGCCGAGCACCTGGGCCTGGGCCACCCCGGGGGGCATGAGCGCCAGTGACAGCCCTGCACCCAGCAGGGCGCGGCGCCCGCAGAGGGGCCGTCCGCAAACGGGTGGTTCACCAGTGGATGGATCGGACGGCGTGGGCGGTCCGATGACGCCGGCGGGCGCGGGGAGGTGCAAAAGCGCGCGGGCGAGGCGGGAAGGGCGAAGCCGCTGCATGGCGCAGGCTCAGCGCAAGGTGAGCAGCCAGGCGACCACGTCTTCCACCTGCTGCGCCGAGAGGATGGGTTTGCCCTGCCAGGCGCCGCCGACGCGCGAGAGGTTCGCGGTGCTGTGAAAGGCGGGCATGAAGCTGCCCGGATGCACGCGACGCGCCTCGACCACGCGCAGGCGCAGCTGCGCTTCGGTGTAGCGCGCGCCGACGCCTGCGAGGTCGGGCGCGAGGTTGCCCTGGAAGCGCTCCTCGGGCAGCGGGGCGCTGTGGCACAACAGGCACAGGCCCTGCTGGCGGCTGGCTGCGATGGCGCGGCCGCGTGCCGGGTCACCTGGCGCAGCCAGCGGCGTGTCGATGCCGTCACCGCGCACCGTGTAGGGCACGAACTCCTGTGCCGCAGCCGTCGTGGCGGTCGTGGCTGTTGCGGCTGTCGCGGTCAGGAGCGACAGCGCACCGGTGGCCAGCCGCGCCGCAGCGGACAGGGACCGGCGTGACATCACGCTTTCTTGAGGCTGTGGTGCCGCAGCGGCAATTCGCGGATGCGCTTGCCGGTCGCCGCGAAGATCGCGTTGAGCACTGCCGGCGCCGCCACCGCGATCGTGGGTTCGCCCACGCCGCCCCAGAAGCCGCCCGAGGGCACGAGCACGGTTTCCACCTTGGGCATGTGCCGCATCAGCACCACCGGGTAGTCGTGGAAGTTGGACTGCTCGATGCGGCCGTCCTTGAGCGTGCATTCACCGAAGAGCGCCGCCGACAGGCCGTAGGCAAAGGAGCCCTCGACCTGCGCCTCGATCTGCTGCGGGTTGACCGCATGGCCCGGGTCGGTGGCCGCGACGATGCGGTGGATCTTCAGTTCACCCTCCGCGTTCACCGACACCTCGGCGCAGGCGGCCACGTAGCTGCCAAAGCCCATGGTCTGGGCCAGGCCCCGGTAGACCTTCTGTCCGCCGACATCGGGCGCCGGACGGCCCCAGCCCACCCGCTGCGCCGCGGCCTCGAGCACGGCCAGGTGCTTGGGGTGCCGGGCCATCAGCGTGCGGCGCAGGGCCAGTGGGTCCTGGCCGGTGGCGGCAGCGATCTCGTCCAGGAAGCACTCCAGGTAGATGGTGTTCTGGTTGAGGTTGACCCCGCGCCAGAAGCCGGGCGGCACCGGCGGGTTGCGCATGGCGTGGTCGATCAGCAGGTTGGGGATGCTGTAGCCGATGGCCGCCTCCGGTCCGCTGGGGTTCAGGCCCTGGAAGGCGACGGGGTCGCGCCCGTTCTGCACGCCCTGCGGGTTCACGCCGGCCAGGATGGACTGGCCCGACAGCCGCATGTGCAGCGCGGTGATGTGGCCCTGCGGGTCCAGGGCCGCCTGCAGCTTGCACTGGGTGATGGGGTGGTAGCGCCCGTGCTGCATGTCCTCTTCGCGGGACCAGAGCAGCTTGACCGGCGTGCCCGGCATCTCCTTGGCGATGGCCACCGCCTGGCGGATCCAGTCGGTCATGCTGCGCCGGCCGAAGCCGCCGCCCAGGTGGATCTTGTAGACCTCGCACTGGCGCGCCGGCAGGCCTGCGGCCTCGGAGGTGGCGGCCAGTGCGGCCTCGCCGTTCTGCGTGGGCGTCCAGACCTCGCAGCGCTCGGGCGTCCAGCGGGCTGTGGCGTTCATCGGCTCCATGGTGGCGTGGTTCTGGTGCGGGTAGGCGTAGACCGCTTCGATCCTGCGGCCGGCGGTGGCCAGCGCCGCCCGGGCGTCACCCTGGCTGTTGCCGACGGCGGCCTCGGGGGCGTCCAGGCCGGCCTTGAGCATGACGGCCACCGAGGCGCTGGACGCCCGGGCGTTGGGGCCCTCGTCCCATTCAATGGGCAGCGCATCGAGCGCGGTCTTGGCGCGCCACCAGGTGTCGGCCACCACCGCCACCGCGCTGTCGCCCACCTGCAGCACCTTCTTCACGCCGGGGCGTCTGGCGATGGCGGCGGCGTCAAAGCGCTTGACCTTGCCGCCGAACACCGGGCAGTCCTTGATGGCGGCATTGAGCATCCCGGGCAGCTGCAGGTCGGCGCCGTAGATCTGCTTGCCCGTGACCTTGTCGGCGGTGTCCAGCCGGGCGAGGCGCTTGCCCGCGAGCTTCCAGTCTTTCGGGTCCTTCAGGGGCACGTTGTCGGGTACCGGCAGCTTGCCGGCCGCTGCGGCCACCTGGCCGTAGGTCAGCGTGCGGCCACTGGGCAGGTGGGTGACCACGCTCTGGGCCGCGCGGCATTCGGCCGCCGGAACCTGCCAGGTGCCAGCGGCGGCCTGCACCAGCATCAGGCGGGCGGCCGCGCCGCCCTTGCGCACGTAGTCGTGCGACTCGCGGATGCCGCGGCTGCCGCCGGTTGAGAAATTACCCCAGGCGCGGCCGCGCGCGAGGTTCTGGCCCGTGGTCGGGTATTCGGTGGTGACCCGGGCCCAGTCGCAGTCGAGTTCCTCGGCGACCAGCTGCGCCAGGCCGGTGAGCGTGCCCTGTCCCATCTCGGAGCGGGCGATGCGGATGATCACCCGGTCGTCGGGCTGCACGACTACCCAGACATTGATCTCGGCGGCGCCCGTCTGCGCCCCCGTCTGCGCGCCCGTCTGCGCCCGCGCCCCCAGGGGCAGGTGCAGGCCCAGGGCCAGGCCGGCCGAGGCCGTGACCTGCAGAAAGCCGCGCCGGTCCAGGCTCGCGGGGGTGCCTGCGTTGGTGGCGCCGCTCATGCCACGCTCCCGTCGCGGTGCTGGATGTCCAGGCCCGCGCTGCGGGTGCTGCCTTGCGCCACCGCCCTGATGGCCGCGCGCACCCGGTTGTAGGTGCCGCAGCGGCAGATGTTGGTCATCGCGTTGTCGATGTCGGCGTCGCTGGGGTTGGGGTTGGCCTGGAGCAGGGCGGCGGCCGCCATGACCATGCCGCACTGGCAGTAGCCGCACTGGGGGACGTCCAGGGCCACCCAGGCCTTCTGCACCGGGTGCGAACCATCGGGCGAGAGGCCCTCGATGGTGATGACCTTCTGCGCAGGGCTGACGGTGGAGACCGGGCGCACGCAGCTGCGCGTGGGCACGCCGTCCACATGGACGGTGCAGGCCCCGCAGGCGGCAACACCGCAGCCATATTTGGTGCCCGTCAGGCCCAGTTGTTCACGCAGCACCCAGAGCAGGGGCGTGTCGGGTTCGGCCTGGAATTCGCGGGTCGTTCCGTTGACGTGGAGCCTTGCCATGAGCGGTCTTTCTTTCGAAGATCTGTTGCCAGAAGGGGTTGAGGCGTCGCTACGCAAACCATCGGCTTAGGGGTGAGGTCCTTAGACTGGACGCGACGGTTCGTACCTGCCAGCGTAGTGTTTTTTTCCGGAATCGGCGCTGGGGTTTGCGCGCACTCGGCCCGGGGAGCGACCGATCAGGTACTGCCAGGCGGCTGGGGCTGCGGCCACCGCCAGCGCCAGCCCGTCTCCCGCGCCAGCGCGTCCAGGTCGGCGGGCGTGTCCAGGTCCCGCGTGTAGTGCGGGTTGTCCACGGGCCACAGGTGCACCGCCTGCGGGTGTGCGGCGCGCCAGTGACGCAGGCCTGGCCCGCCTGCACCCAGCAGGTCGGTACGCACGCTGGCGTCGAAGATCACCGGGTGCCCGGGCACGTCGCGCACCAGCGGCACCTGCACCCGGATGCCTGCG
>JBEGVR010000168.1:0-5586 GCA_041178265.1 Pseudomonadota bacterium
CACAAGCTGCAGGACAGCGCCAACAAGCGCATGGTCAACTCCGACGACAAGCTCAAGGGCATCTTCGGCAAGTCGCAGGTCTCCATGTTCGAGATGGCCGGCCTGATCGGCAAGCACGTCAAGTAAGCCTCGCGCCCCACTGACGCTCAAAGGGCCGCTCACGCGGCCCTTTGTCTTTGGCGGCCCGGTGTGCGGGCGAGGCCACACGCCCTCAGCGCTTGAGGGCGTTTTCGCGGATGGCGCTGAGCGTTCCCCGGGTCGTGATGACCTCCGGGTCCAGCATCACCTCGATCACGGTGCCCGTGTCTCTCGCCAGGGCCGCCACCAGGGCCGGCTCGAATTCCTCCGTGCGCACCACCCGCTCGCCGGCCCACCCGTAGGCCCGCGCCAGCGCCACGAAGTCCGGGTTGACCAGCGCGGTCGCATGCTCATGGCGCGGGTACTCGCGCTCCTGGTGCATGCGGATGGTCCCCAGCATGCCGTTGTTGATCAAGACGATGATGGACTTGCCGCCGAACTGTCGGCCCGTGGCCAGCTCCTGCCCGTTCATCAGGAAATCGCCATCGCCGGCGATGGTGAAGGCGGTGCGTCCGGTCAGGAGGTTGGCGGCGATGCCCGCCGGCACGCCGTAGCCCATCGCCCCGCTGGTCGGAGCCAGCTGGGTCTTGAAACCCTTGGCCAGGCCGTGGTGGCGGAAGAACCGGTGCATCCAGGTCGCGAAGTTGCCGGCGCCGTTGGTCACCACCGCATCCGGCGGCAGGTGCCGCTGCACCGCGGCGATGAGGGCTGGCATGTCGACGGGGCCGGGCAGCGGTTGCGGCTGCAGGTTGGCCAGGTAGTCGGCGTGGGCCGCTGCCGTCCACTCGGCCCACGGCAGCTGCGGTGGCGCGGTCAGCACCTCCAGCGAGCGCGCGGCGGCGCTCATGCTCACATGGATGGCCAGGTCCGCCTGGTAAACGCGATGGAGTTCCTCGGCGCTGGCGTGCAGATGCACCAGGGTCTGCAAGGGCCGCGGGGCCTGCAGCAGGGTGTAGCCGCTGGTGGTCATCTCGCCCAGGCGCGGACCGATGGCGATCACCAGGTCGCTCTCGCGGATGCGAGCGGCCAGTTTCGGGTTGATGGCGATGCCCACGTCGCCCGCGTACTGCGGGTGGTGGTTGTCGAAGCAGTCCTGGAATCGGAAGGCATTGCCCACCGGCAGCTGCCAGTTCTCGGCGAAGCGCTGCAGGGCCTGGGCCGCCTGTGGCGTCCACCCGGCACCGCCGGCGATGACGAAGGGCTTGCGCGCCGCCAGCAGCAGCTCGCGCAGGCGGCGCAGCGCACCGGGGTCGCTCCAGGCCTCGACCGGCTCCACGCGCGCCAGCGGGCGGGCCTGCACGGGCTGCGTGAGCATGTCCTCGGGCAGCACCAGCACCACCGGCCCGGGCCGGCCGTTCATGGCGGTGGCGAAGGCTCGGGAGACATATTCCGGAATCCGTTCGGGCGCGTCGATGCGCTCGACCCGCTTGGCCATGCCCTTGGTGCTCGGGCCGAAGAAGCTCTGGTACTCGACCTCCTGGAAAGCCTCGCGATCGCGCTGGTCGCTGGCCACATCGCCCACGAAGACAACCATCGGCGTGGAGTCCTGGAAAGCCGTGTGGATGCCGATCGAGGCATTGGTCGCACCGGGCCCTCGGGTGACGAAGCACACGCCCGGCCGGCCGGTCAGCTTGCCCGCCGCCTCGGCCATGAAGGCCGCGCCGCCCTCCTGGCGGTTGACGATGAAGCGGATGCGGTCACGGTGGGCATGAAAACCATCGAGCACGGCCAGGAAGCTCTCGCCCGGCACGCCAAATGCGTGGGTGACGCCTTGGGCGACCAGGCATTCGACCAGCAGGTGGCCGGCCAGGCAAGGAGTGGGAAGGGTCATCGACGTAGGGACTGGCGGAGCCCCGGGACGGGCAACAGCTCATCTTAGCCGCCCCTCCACCGGGGTTGGAGTTCCCGCGGGATCAACCCGCCGCGACCGCCTGCAGCGCCGGTGCGGTGGTGGCGGGGGCCGGCTGGGCGCTGCCCATCTCGACATCCCCAGCCAGTTGCCCGCCCTCCTCGATCACGATACGGCCATAGCGGATCCGGCCCGCCACGCGTCCGGTCGCGTGGATCACCAGCGTCTCCCGCACCAGCAGCACGCCGTCGAACTGGCCCCGGATCTCGGCGGTGTCGACCGCGGCCGTGCCCATGTACGAGCCGCGTTCGTTGATCTGCATCACCCGCAGGTCCATGGTGGCCTCGACCGCGCCATCAACCAGCAGCGTGTCGCAGTCGGTGATTTCCACGCTCTTGAGCCGGATGTGGGGGCCGACGGTCAGCCGGCTTTCGCTCTCCTGCAGCGTCGGCAGCGTGGTCGCGCCGGCATGGGCCTGGCGACCCGGGACGCCGGCGCCGGAGGGGGGGCGCCGCAGCGGCGTGGCCTCGGCGGACGGTTCGCGGCGGTGGTTGTAAAAGGGTGACTGCAAGGCCATGGCCAATCCTTCTGTAAAGAAGGCGCGATGCTAGCCACGCTCAGCCGTATTGCCTGCCTCCGATACGCAAGAGGCGTAACAGAGTTCAGGCGCCCACGGGTACGCGCGCCGTGCGGCGCACCTTGCGCACATTCATCGCACTGAAGATCAGCAGGCCCTGGAAGATCACCAGTCCCAGCCAGACGCCCTGGTACTGCTGGTGGTCGAGCAAGCCGCCGAAGATGGGCGCGGCCAGCGCCTGGCCGATATCCAGGCCAGCGTAGACCACTCCGTACACCCGCCCGGTGGCGTGGTCCGGGGTCGAGCGCTTGACGATCAGGTCCCGCGACGGCCCGGCCAGGCCGGCGGCAAAGCCCATCGCCCCGAACAGCGCGGGCACGGCCAGCGCGGGCAGGGAGGTGAAGCCCACGACCAGCGCGATCAGCGCCGCCACGCCCATGCCGGCGGCCATGATGCGTTCGCAGCGCTGCGGATCAGCGACCAGGAACCCCCCCAGCACGATGCCCCCAGCGCTGGCCACCATGTACACGGTCACGCAGGCCGCCGCCAGGCCCACCGGCACGCCGTGGAGCTGGCGCGCTGCCTCCGGTGCGAAGGCCTGGACCACGCTCAGCACGACCGCGTACAGCAGGAAGAAAAGGAAGCACATCCAGACGGAAGGGATGCGCAGGAAGTCGAAGCTGCCGTCGTCCGCCGCAGGCGCGGCCACCTCCGCGCGGGGGCGCTGCGGCAGCGACAGCTGGTCGCGCCACCACCAGAGCACCGCCATCACCGCCAGCACCAGCACACCCGCCGCCGCCAGGGCCACGCGCCAGGAGAAGGCCAGGGTCAGGGGCACCAGCAGGGCCGGCGCCAGCGCCCAGCCCAGGCTGCCGGTGAGGCCATGCACGCTGTAGGCGTGACCCAGGCGGGAAGCGCTGACCTTTCGGTTGAGCAAAGTGAAATCCACTGGGTGGAAGACTGCGTTGCCCGTGCCGGCCACCACGGCGCACACGGCGAGCATTTCGTAGGAGGTGGCGGCCGCCATACCGAAGGCGGCCAGGCTGATCAGGGCCAGGCCGGTGAACAGCATGGCGCGCGGACCGTAGCGGTCGACCAGGAAGCCCGACGCCGCCTGCATGGCGCAGGAGACCACGAAGAACAACGTCATGAGCAGACCCAATTGGGCGTAGCTCACTTCAAAGGCGTCCTTGAGCCAGGGAAACAGGGGCGCCAGCAGAAGCTGGCTGAAATGGCTGATCAGGTGACCCAGGCCCACCAGGCCGATCACGCCCGCGTCGGCGCGCAGGCCGCTCGGTGCCGTGGAGGAAGAGCTGCTCATGGCCGAGATGCTAGCTGCAATCCCGGCGGCAGCTTCAGCGCCGCGGTGCGGGGTCTGGCAGCCGCCGGGCGGGCCGCACGCTCACGGCGAGGCGGAGGGCTGGGGGGCGGGCCCCTGCGCGCTCAGCTCGTGCACCCACATGCCAGCCAGCATGGCCACGGCGAACACCCAGGCCTGCCAGTGCCCGGCCCCCGCCGCCACCACGGCCGGCCCCGGGCAGAAGCCCGCCAGGCCCCAGCCCGCACCGAAGACCAGGCTGCCGATCACGAGGCGCCGGTCAATGGCACTGCTCGTGGGCAGGTGCATGGCACCACCCAGGAAGGCGACGGTGCGCTGTCGGGCCAGGGCGAAGGCCCCCACGCCCACGGCAATGGCGCCGCCCATGACCAGGGCCAGGGACGGGTCCCAGGCGCCGGCGAGGTCGAGAAAGCCGATGACCTTGCCGGGGTCGGTCATGCCGGCCAGGATCAGGCCCAGGCCAAACAGCAGGCCGACGGCGAATTCAGTGAGTCGATGCATGGTGGATCTCCTTTGATGCGGGGGTTCAGGCCACCAGATGGCGCATGACGAAGACGGTGGCGAAGCCGGTGCCCATGAAGGCCAGCGTCGCCACCAGCGATCGCGGCGACATCCGCGACAAGCCGCACACCCCGTGGCCGCTGGTGCAGCCCGAGCCGTAGCGGGTACCCCAGCCCACGAGCAGTCCGGCCACCACCAGCAAGGCAGGGCCCGCCTCGATGCGGGGTACCACCGGCGCGGCGAACAGCGACCACACGACCGGTGCGACCAGCAGGCCCGCAACGAAAGCGAGCCGCCATCCGGCGTCACCCGCGCGCGGGCGCAGCAGGCCGCCCAGGATGCCGCTGATGCCCAGCACGCGGCCATTGAGCAGGATGAACAGGGCCGAGGCCAGCCCCAGCAGCACGCCGCCAGCCAGCGAGGCCCAGGGCGTGAAATGGTTCCAATCGATCGTCATGTGCGTCTCCTTGAGGCGGGGGTTCGGGATCTTTTCGCAGGTGCGCAGTACTGCTGGTAGAGGACCTCCATCACCGCCAGCGCCGGGACGCTGACCAGCCGGTAATGGATGCTCTTGCCCTCGCGCCGGGTGTCGACCAGACCCTCCTCGCGCAGCACGGCCAGCTGCTGCGAGAGGGTGGGCTGTACGATGCCCAACGCCTCCTGCAGCTGCATGACGCTGCGCTCGCCCTGGGCGAGTTCGCACAGGAGCATCAGGCGGTCCGGGTTGCCCAGCACCTTCATCAAGGCGCAGGCGTGCCCGGCGGCGTCGCGCAGGGCCTCCAGGGAGGGCGCGGTGTGTAAGGGGTCGGCGGCAAGGGTGGACATGGTTTGTAAATAATCTACTTTGATATATATTATCAAATAATGAATTGATTGACCAGGAGCCCTTCATGCAGCCGACCGTCCAGCCCTTCTTCGACCCGGCCACCTGGACCTGGACCTACGTCGTGTCCGCAGGCGAAGGCACGGCCTGCGCCCTCATCGACCCTGTGCTGGACTACGACCCCAAGTCCGGCCGCACCCGCACGTACTCGGCCCAGCGGGTGGTCGACCATGTGCGTGCGCAGCGCCTGTCGGTGCAGTGGATCCTGGAAACCCACGCCCACGCCGACCACCTCAGCGCTGCGGCCTGGCTGCGCGACCTGCTGGGCGGACGCATCGGCATCGGCGGGCGCATCCCTGCGGTGCAGGGCGTGTTCAAGCAGATCTTCCACCTCGAGCCGGGCTTTCCCACCGACGGCT
>JBEGVR010000169.1:0-6456 GCA_041178265.1 Pseudomonadota bacterium
TTGGCCATGCCGGCTTGCAACAAGCCGTGCATCAAACTCTTGGCCAGCAAGGCCACCAGGCGCGGGTCGCGGCTGAAGGCGCGGTCGCCAATGACCCCGCTCTCGCCCCAGTCCAGGTCGAGCACCGGCGTGAAGCTGAAATCGACGCCGCAGGCGCGCAGCTCGGACGCCAGCACATAACCTGCAGCGGCCGCGGCATCGGTGGCCTGCATCGCGCTGGCGCCCTTGCCGCCGTCCTTCATCCAGAGCGCGCCCAGCGCCCGCATCGGCGGCAGGTGCGTGAAGCCGTCGGTGCGAAAGCGCTGCACGCGGCCGCCCTCGTGGTCCACGCAAATCAGCAGGTCGTCACGCACGGCCTTGATGTCGGCGCACAGCTGCGTGAGTTGCGTCCGGTCCTGCCAGTTGCGGCCGAACAGGATGATCCCCCCGCACAGCGGGTTCGCCAGCCGCCGGCGATCGGCCTCGGTCAAGGTCAGTCCAGCCACATCCAGGATGACGGGTGCGTGGATGGCAGGGGCATTTGCGTTCATGCGCTGTTCTCTTTCTTCTCCACGACGACAAAGCTTGCCGCGTAATCGGATTCATCAGTCACGCTCACATGGGCCGACAGCCCCTGCGCGTCAAACCACTCCTTCAGGCCGCCATGCAGCACGATCACTGGCTGGCCCGAGGGCAGCTTGGAAATCTCGCACAGCGTCCAGGTCATGGGCATGCGCATGCCCAGACCGATGGCCTTGCTGAAGGCCTCCTTGGCGGAAAAGCGTGTGGCCACATAGCGCACGCCGCGCTCAGGCCAGCGCGCGCTGCGCGCCTGCCAGGTGGCGAACTCACCGTCGGCCAGCACCTTGCGCGCGAAGCGCTCGCCATGGCGCTCGAGCGACGCGCGGATGCGGCGCACGTCGCAGATGTCGGTGCCGACGCCGTAGATCACCCGGGGATCCTGTTCACGCAAAGGCCCGGTCGATCGCGGCCAGATAGCCCCGGACCGCTGCGTCGTAGCCCAGCTCCAGGGCGTCCGCGATCAGGGCATGGCCGATGGAGACTTCCTGCACCCCTGGCACGGCGCGCAGGAAGTCCGTGAGGTTCTGCGCGCTCAGGTCGTGGCCGGCGTTGACCCCCAGGCCCGCCGCACGCGCCGCCTCGGCCGCCGCCGCGAACCCCCGCAGCACCTCACCCTGGCGGGGCGTTCCCCAGGCGCTGGCATAGGTCTCGGTGTACAGCTCGATGCGGTCGGCTCCCACGGCCTTCACCGCCGCCATCATCCCGGGGCGCGGGTCCATGAACAGGCTGACCCGCACGCCCAGCGCGCGGCACTCGGCCACCAGGGGCCGCAGGCGCTCGGCATCCGCCGGAAACTCCCAGCCATGGTCGCTGGTGAACTGGCCTTCGCTGTCAGGCACGAAGGTCGCCTGGTGCGGCCGCAGCACGCGCACGAAGTCCATCAGGTTGTGAAAGGGATTGCCCTCGATGTTCAACTCCACGCCGGGGCGGGCCGCCGCCAGCGCGTGCAGGTCGTGGACGTCGCCAGCGCGGATGTGGCGGGCGTCGGGGCGCGGGTGCACGGTGAGGCCCTGCGCGCCGGCGGCCAGGCACAGCGTGGCGGCGCGCGTCACGCTGGGAATGCCCAGGTGGCGGGTGTTGCGCACCAGGGCGACCTTGTTCAGGTTGACCGACAAGGCGGTCTTCGAATTCGTGGGAGTCATGGCTAGAGGGCCTGCAGGTCCTTCATCAGCTGGCGCGTGCGCAGCGTCTGGACCCCGCAATGGTAGTGGAGCAAGGCCCGCAGCTGGGGCTTGAGCGCGGCGTTCACGTCCACCACCGCGCGCATCACCGGACCGAAGGGCGCAGGCTGGTCCAGGGCGGCCTGCAAGGCGAGCCACTGCTCGCCCGTCAGGCCATGGCGGCCGTCATCGTCCTGCGCGAGCACCAGCCCGCCCTCGGGCACCAGGCTGTAGGCCGCGCCATCGGCCAGGGGCGCCATCGCCAGCGTCTGGGCGTCCAGCGAGGGCAGGAAGCCGGTCTCGCGAAGCAGCAGCACCTCGAAAGCGCGCAGCGCCGGCTGCAACGCCTCGCCGTGCGCGGAGGCCAGCACCTGCACCGCCGCCGCATAGGCGTCAAAGAGCTGCGCGTGCGGGTCGTCACGCGCCAAGAGGCGCATCAGGAGCTCGTTCAGGTAATACCCGGACATCAGCGCGTCGCCCGTGGGCATCACCTGCCCGCCCACCCACTCGGCTTCCTTGAGCGTGCGGATCTCGCCATCGCCACCAAAGCTCACTCGCAGCGGCTGCAGCGGCAGCAGCACCGGACGGAAGTTGGAACTGGGGCGCTTGGCCCCCCGCGCCACCAGGGCGATGCGCCCGTGATGGCGGGTGAACACTTCCAGGATCAGGCTCGACTCGCTCCAGTCATAGCGATGCAGCATGAAGGCCGGCTCATGGGAAATACGTCGGGTCGCCACAGCCAGCCTGCGGGGTCACTCGTAGCCGAAGCTGCGCACCCGTGCCTCGTCGTCGGCCCAGCCCGAGCGCACCTTGACCCAGATTTCCAGGAAGACCTTGGCGCCCATGAGTTTTTCCAGCTCCTGGCGGGCTTCGGTGCCGATGCGCTTCAAGCGCTCGCCCTTGTCGCCGATCACCATGGCCTTGTGGCTGTCACGCTCGACGACGATGGTGGCCGCGATCTTCATCATGCGGCCATGCTTGGGGCTGGGTTCTTCCTCGAACTTGTCGATGATGACCGTGGACGTATAGGGCAGTTCCTCGCCGGTGAACCGAAAGAGCTTCTCGCGCACCGTCTCGCTGGCCAGGAACTTCTCGCTGCGGTCGGTGAGTTCGTCCTCGCCGTACCACCAGGGCTGCTCGGGCAGATACTTGCCGATGATGTCGAACACGCGTTCGATGTCCTTGGCATTCTTGGCCGACATGGGCACGAACTCCGCAAAGGCATGGCGCTGTTGCATGTCCCGCAGCCAGGGCGCGAGGTCGCCCCGGCGGTGCACCTGGTCCAGCTTGTTGGCCACCAGCAGCGCCGGGATGCCGGGTTTGAGCAAGGACAGCACCTTGGCATCGGCCAGGGTGAATTTGCCGGCGTCGACCACGAACAACACCACATCCACATCGCTGATGACGCCCATCACCGTCTTGTTCAGGGACTTGTTCAGGGCGGTGGAATGCCGGGTCTGAAAGCCCGGTGTGTCGACGAAGACAAACTGGGTATCGCCGCGCGTGCGGATGCCGGTGATGCGGTGGCGCGTGGTCTGGGCCTTGCGCGAGGTGATGCTGATTTTCTGGCCCACCAGCGCATTGAGCAGGGTGGACTTGCCCACATTGGGCTTGCCGACGATGGCCACCAGGCCGCAGCGCTGGCCCGGCCTGCCCTCCGATACGCCCGGGGCGGGCGGGATCGGGGGGATGTCAGGGGGCTGGTTCATGCATCCCCCTGGGCCTTGAGCGCCATCAGGATCGCGGCGGCGGCGGCCTGTTCGGCCGCCCGGCGCGAAGCCCCGATGCCACGTTCCACCTTGCCCAGGTCGGGGATCTCGCACTCCACATCGAAGGTCTGCTTGTGCGCCGCGCCCAGGGTGGCGGCCACGCGGTACACCGGCAGGCGCATGCGCCGGCCCTGCAGCCATTCCTGCAGCTCGGTCTTGGGATCCTTGGCCGCGGCCAGCATCTGCGGCTTGATCTCGACGTCCTCAAACAGGCGCCGCACCAGGGCCTGGGCCGCCGCAAAGCCGGAATCCAGGTACACGGCGCCGATCACGGCCTCCAGGGCATCGGCCAGGATGGAGGGGCGTTTGGCGCCACCCGAGCGGGCTTCGCCCTCGCCCAGGCGCAGGGCGTCGGACAGGCCCAAGGTCACCGCCAGCGGATGCAGGGTGTCCTGCTTGACCAGGTTGGCACGCACGCGCGAGAGGTCGCCCTCGGCCTGGCCAGCCAGGCGCTCATAGAGCAGGTCCGCGACTGCGAGGTTGAGGACGGAATCCCCCAGGAATTCAAGCCGCTCGTTGTGCTCCGCGGAGAAGCTGCGGTGCGTGAGCGCCTGCGCCAGCAGGCCGGGATCGGCAAACGTATGCTGCAGGCGCTGCTGCAAGGCGGCCAGGAGGGCGGGCGTCATGTGCAGCCCCCGCGCCAGCCTGGGCCCTTCACGCCGGGGAGCGGCTCAATCGAAACTGCCAATGCGCTTGAGGTCGCCAAAATTCATCCAGACGAAGAAGGCCTTGCCCACGATGTTGCGGTCCGGAACGAAGCCCCAGAACCGCGAATCCAGCGAATTATCCCGGTTGTCGCCCATCATGAAGTAGTGGCCGGCGGGCACCTTGCAGGTCACGCCCTCGACGGAGTAGCGGCACTGGTCCTTGAAGGGAAAGTCCTCGGTGCCGGGAATGAAGGCCGGCCGGTCTTCGTCGTTCAGGATGCGATGGCGCTTGGGGCCCAGCGTCTCCTGGAACTGCCGGGAGTAGCGCATCGCGTCCTTGTCGAAGAAATCGGCCAGGGGCTGGGTTGCCACCGGCTGGCCGTTGACGGTCAGGCGCTTGTTCAGATAGGCCACCTCGTCGCCCGGCACGCCCACCACGCGCTTGATGTAGTCCAGGCTGGGGCGCGGGGGGTAGCGGAACACCATCACGTCGCCGCGCTGGGGCGGTGTGCCCTCGGTCACCTTGGTGTTGATCACGGGCAGGCGCACGCCGTAGGTGTACTTGTTCACGAGGATCAGGTCGCCCACCAGCAGCGTCGGGATCATGGAGCCCGAGGGGATCTTGAACGGTTCGAAGAGGAAGGACCGCAGCAGGAACACCACCAGGATCACCGGGAACAGGCCGGCGGTCCAGTCCAGCCACCAGGGCTGGGCCAGGATGCGCTCGCGCGCGGCGGACAGGTCCACGTTGTCGGTCTGGGTGATGCCCTGGGCGGCCAGGGCAACCTGGCGCTGTTCGGCCTGCGCCAGCATGGCTGCAGCGGCCTCGCGGCGCCGGGGCAGGAACCAAAGACGTTCGGCCACCCAGTAGACACCGGTGACGACCGTAGCCAGAAAGAGCAGCAAGGCGAAATTGCCGTCGATCAGGCCGAAGTACCAGCCACCGGCATACCCGGCAAAGGCGGCAAGCACCGCACTGGTGAAGGTCTGCATCACTCCTCCACCTGCAGGATGGCGAGGAATGCCTCCTGGGGGACTTCGACCGATCCGATCTGCTTCATGCGTTTCTTGCCTGCCTTCTGTTTCTCGAGCAACTTGCGCTTGCGGCTGATGTCGCCGCCGTAGCATTTTGCCAGCACGTTCTTGCGCAAGGCCTTGACGGTCTCGCGCGCGATCACGTTGGCGCCGATGGCCGCCTGGATCGCCACGTCGAACATCTGGCGGCTGATGATCTCGCGCATCTTGGCCACCACCGCCCGACCCCGGTACTGGGCCTGCGTGCGGTGCACGATGATGGACAGCGCGTCGACCTTTTCCCCATTGAGCAGGATGTCCACCTTGACCACGTCGGAGGGGCGGTACTCCTTGAACTCGTAGTCCATCGAGGCGTAGCCGCGCGAGACCGACTTGAGCTTGTCGAAGAAGTCCAGGACGATCTCGCCCAGGGGCAGCTCGTACGTGAGCATCACCTGACGGCCGTGGTAGGCCATGTTGATCTGGACGCCGCGCTTCTGGTTGGCCAGGGTCATCACCGCGCCCACGTAGTCCTGGGGCATGTACAGACGCACGGTCACGATGGGTTCGCGGATTTCCTCCAGCCGGCCCTGCTCGGGCATCTTGGCCGGGTTTTCCACCATCACCACCTCGCCGTCGCCCTTGACGACCTGGTAGACCACGCTGGGCGCAGTGGTGATCAGGTCCTGGTCGAACTCACGCTCCAGGCGCTCCTGGACGATCTCCATGTGCAGGAGGCCCAGGAAGCCGCAGCGAAAGCCGAAGCCCAGGGCTTGGCTCACCTCGGGCTCGTAATGCAAGGAGGCGTCATTGAGTTTGAGTTTCTCCAGGCTGTCACGCAGCGAGTCGTACTGGTTAGCCTCCGTCGGGTACAGGCCTGCGAACACCTGGGGCTGGATCTCCTTGAAGCCCGGGAGCGCCTCGGTGGCGGTGAAGGCGGCGCCGCCGCTGCCGGCCTTGATCAGGGTGACGGTATCGCCCACCTTGGCCGCCTGCAGCTCCTTGATGCCGGCGATGATGTAGCCCACCTCGCCGGCCTCCAGCGACTCGCGCGGCTGGTTGGCGGGAGTGAAGACGCCCAGACTGTCGGCGTTGTAGGTGGCGCCGGTGGCCATCAGCTTGATGCGTTCGCCCCTGGCCAGGCGGCCATCGACCACCCGCACCAGCATCACGACGCCGACGTAGGTGTCGAACCAGCTGTCGATGATCATGGCGCGCAGCGGGCCCTCGGGGTTGCCGCGCGGCGCGGGAATGCGGGCGACGACCGCCTCCAGGATCTCGTCGATGCCCATTCCGGTCTTGGCC
>JBEGVR010000170.1:0-4556 GCA_041178265.1 Pseudomonadota bacterium
CAGCACAAGCCCCCCGCAGCCCACTGCGGGGCCAGCCGCCTACTCGTGCAGCGCGGGCGCCGGTCCCTTGCGCGCCAGCACCAGGGCCAGCAGGCTCGAGCCGAGGCACACCCCCCAGAACAGGAAGAAGGAGGCGGTGTAGACAGCCTGCCTCGACCAGCCCAGGGGGCCGCCGCCCCAACTCAAGTCGTGCGGGTCGACCACGGCGAACACCGCCGCCTCTAGCACGCAGGCCGCCAGGAAGGCCGGCCACACCACTGTCATCAGCATCCTGGCCCACATGCGTGTGTCTCCTGGTGAGGCTGCATCGTCGCCTCAAGGGGCGGGGATGGGCGATGCGGCGTGGTTGCGGCCCTGCTGCGCGGGCAGCATGCCCTTGTCGCCCCCCTGCGCCGGCGCCGCGGCGGCCTGGACCTGGAGCCGGTAGCTGTCGTGAGCCACGAGCGGGTCGGGGCTGTGCGCGGCGATCATGAACGTGGCGATGCTGGCCACCACCACCACCGCCGGCCCGCCGATGACCATCCACACCAGGCCATGGCGCCACCAGCGCGGGCTCGGCCGGGGTGTCGTGGCATCGTTCGCGGCATCGGACATGGGATCAGGCATGGCAGGCTCCAGGCATCAGGGACGGGGCAGGAGGAAGACGGACTTCTCGGCGACGGCATCGTCATCCGAGGCGATGTGAAAGCGGATCGGGTACGAGCCGGGGGTCGAAGTGCCATGAGGCACCTGCAGGCGCACCGCCACCCAGCGCGATTGGGCTGCGTCGACGGTGAACTCGGCATCCGAGGCCACCGCCAGGCCCGGCAGGCCTTGCGCTGAAATGCGATAGGACTGGGCCACCTCGGTGGCGTTCATGATCTGCAGGCGGTAGACGTTCTCGATCTGGCCACCCACCACGATGCGCGCGAGCGCGGCGCGGTCACGGACCACATCCACCTTCAGCGGCGTGCGCAGCACCAGGCTGATGCCCACCGACAGCGTGAGCGCGCCCAGGATCACCGCGTACACCAGCACGCGCGGACGCAGGGCGCGCCGCCACATCCGGGCGCGCGTGAGACCCTGGGCCAGCGCATTCTGGGTGGTGAAGCGGATCAGGCCGCGGGGGTAGTGCATCTTGTCCATGACGCTGTCGCACACGTCGATGCAAGCGGCGCAGCCGATGCACTCGTACTGCAGGCCCTGGCGGATGTCGATGCCAGTGGGGCAGACCTGCACGCACAGCGCGCAGTCGATGCAGGCGCCCAGGCCCCTGGCGGCGAAATCCTCGCTGCGCCCGCGCGTGCCGCGCGGTTCGCCGCGCGCGGCGTCATAGCTGACGATCAGGGTGTCCTTGTCGAACATCGCGCCCTGAAAGCGCGCATAGGGGCACATGTACTTGCACACCTGCTCGCGCATCCAGCCGGCGTTGCCGCAGGTGGCAAAGCCGTAGAACAAGACCCAGAACACCTCCCAGGATCCCATGCGCGCTTGCAGGACCTCCAGGCCCAGGTCGGTGATGGGGGTGAAGTACCCCACGAAGGTGAACCCCGTCCACAGCGAAAAACCGATCCACAGCAGGTGCTTGAACCACTTCTTGGCCAGCTTCTCCAGTGAGAAGCCGCCCTGGTCCAGGCGCATACGGGCGTTGCGGTCACCTTCCACATGCCGTTCGATCCACAGGAAGATCTCGGTATAGACCGTCTGCGGGCAGGCAAAGCCGCACCACAGGCGCCCCGCCACCGCGGTGAAGAGGAACAGCGACAAGGCGCTGATCACCAGCAGGCCTGTGAGATAGATGAAGTCCTGCGGATAGAGCACGTACGCGAACAGGTAGAAGCGCCGCGCCGCAAGGTCGAACAGCACCGCCTGGCGCTCGCCCCAAGGCAGCCAGGGCAGGCCGTAGAAGACGACCTGCGTGAGCCCGACGAGGAGCCAGCGCCAGTTGACAAAGCGTCCGGTGACGCTGCGCGGATAGATCTTCCTTTGCGCCTCGTAGAGGGACTGGCATCCCCCGCCGCCTTCGGCCACGGCGATGGGGATGACCGTGCAGGCAGGCGAGGCGTCTGGGGAGTCCGTGCCTGGGGACATGCGGTGAGGGCGTGCAGTCGGGGGACGCCGTCGCGTCAGGGCTTGGCCGGGGCGGCCTTGTGGGACAGGCCCCAGACGTAGGCGGTGAGGACGTGGATCTGCGCCTCGGTCAGCTTGCCCTCCTGGGCGGGCATCACGTTGACCTTGCCGTTCTGGACGATGTACATGATGGCCTGCTCGCCCCAGCCATGCAGCCAGACATCGTCCGCGAGGTTGGGAGCGCCGAGGGCGGGGTTGCCCTTGCCGGTGGCGCCGTGGCAGGCGGCGCAGGCGCTGAACCCGGTCTTGCCCAGTTGCGCGCGCAGCGAATCGTGCGGCGCACCCGAGAGGCTCAGGACGTAGTGCGCCACGTTCTTGACATCGTCCGCGCCACCGACGGCGGCCGCCATGGGCGGCATCTGGCCCACACGCCCCTTTTGCAGGGTCAAGGCGATGGCCTCGGGCGAGCCGCCATGGAGCCAGTCGCCGTCGGCCAGGTTGGGAAATCCCTTGCTGCCACGGGCGTCGGAGCCGTGGCACTGCGAACAGTTGTTCATGTACAGGCGCTCGCCGATGGCCATGGCCTGTGCGTCGCCGGCCAGTTCCTCGGGCTTGCGCGCGGTGAACTGCGCATACAGGGGTTCGAGTTCCTGGCGCGCCTTCTCGACTTCGTCGGCGTAGTGGCCCGCGGTGCTCCATCCGAGTGTGCCGGGATAGCTGCCCAGGCCAGGGTAGGCCACGAGGTACAGCAGCGAGAAGATGAGGGTCAGGACGAACAGCCACATCCACCAGCGCGGCAGCGGGTTGTTCATCTCGCGCAGGTCTTCGTCCCAGACGTGGCCGGTGGTGTTGTCCCCCGTGGCGTCAACCTTCTTGCGGGCGGTGACCCACAACAGGACCAGGCAGGCCACGATACCGACAAGCGTGGCGGCGGCCACGAAGACCGACCAGGCGGGGGTGGTGAAGTCGCTCATGGGGGGCGTCTTTCAGTCTTGATCGAAGGGAATGCGGGCCGCCTCGTCGAAACGGCTGCGGTTGCGGCGGGCATAGGCCCAGGCGGCGATGCCCAGGAAGAGCCCGAAGCAGACCAGGGTGGCCACGATGCGCATGCTGGTGATGTCCATGAAGAAACTCCGCGCCGAAGGCGCTTCGGGGGTGGGTCATTTGAGTGCAAGGCCCATGCCCTGGAGGTAGGCAACCAGGGCGTCCATCTCGGTCCTGCCCCTGACCTCCTGCGGCGCCTTCGCGATCTCTTCGTCGGCGTAGGGCACGCCGGCGATACGCAGCGCGCGCATGCGCGGCGCGATCGTGTCGGCATCGACGGTGGCCTTCTCCAGCCACGGGTAGGCCGGCATGTTGGATTCGGGCACCAGGTCGCGCGGATTCACCAGGTGGATGCGGTGCCACTCGTCGCTGTACTTGCCGCCCACGCGGTGCAGGTCGGGACCGGTGCGTTTGCTTCCCCATTGGAACGGATGGTCGTAGACGAATTCGCCCGCCACGGAGTAGTGGCCATAGCGCAGGGTCTCGGCGCGAAAGGGCCGGATCATCTGCGAATGGCAGTTGTAGCAACCTTCGCGCAGGTAGATGTCGCGGCCGGCCAGCTGCAGCGCGGTGTAGGGTTTCACGCCCTCGATCGCCTGCGTGGTGGACTTCTGGAAGAACAGCGGCACGATCTCCACCAGGCCGCCGACGGCGACCACCAGCAGGATCAGGACGATCATCAGGAAGTTGCTGGTCTCGACCCTCTCGTGGCTGAAACCAGGCTTGGATTCGGATGGACGCATGGCGTGGCCTTGTTCGTTTCAGGCAGGTTGGGCGGCGGGCACCTGCGCCGCGACGGCACGGCCCTTGACGACGGTCATCCAGGTGTTCCAGGCCATGACCAGCATGCCGGCCAGGTACAGCACGCCACCGATCACGCGGATCACGTAGAAGGGATAGGTGGCCTTGACCGACTCCACGAAGGTGTAGGTCAGGGTGCCATCGGGGTTGATGGCGCGCCACATCAGGCCCTGCATCACGCCGGCGATCCACATCGCGGCGATGTACAGCACGATGCCGATGGTGGAGATCCAGAAGTGCAATTCGATGGCGGGGATGCTGTGCATCTTCTTCTGGCCGAAGAGGCGCGGGATCAGGTAGTACAGCGATCCCATGGAGATCAGGCCCACCCAGCCCAGGGCGCCGGAGTGCACATGGCCCACCGTCCAGTCGGTGTAGTGCGAGAGGGCGTTGACCGTCTTGATGGACATCATCGGACCCTCGAAGGTGCTCATACCGTAGAACGACAGGGACACGATCAGGAAACGCAGTACCGGGTCGTCACGTAGCTTGTGCCAGGCGCCCGAGAGCGTCATGACGCCGTTGATCATGCCGCCCCACGACGGCGCCAGCAGGATCAGGGAAAAGAGCATGCCCACCGACTGCGTCCAATCGGGCAGTGCGGTGAAGTGCAGGTGGTGCGGGCCCGCCCACATGTAGGTGAAGATCAGCGCCCAGAAGTG
>JBEGVR010000171.1:0-10076 GCA_041178265.1 Pseudomonadota bacterium
GGCCCAATGCCACACGTGTGCTGCATGCGCTGGACAGGCTGGACGCCGTGCGGGCGGTGGCCTGCGAGCCCCTGCGCCTGCTGGCGCGTGATGCGCTGAGCGGGCGCACGCTGGGCGTCCTGCCCCTGGGCGCGTCGTTCGAATCGCGTTACGGAGCGCCCTACCTCACAGTGCACCGCGCCGACCTGCATGCAGCCTTGCTCCAGGGCCTGCAGGCGCAGGGGGGCAGCCTGCATCCCGGGCTCCGCCTGTTGTCCGCCCGGACGCTGAATGACGGAGTGCGGGCCATCACCGCCGAAGGGGCGACCCTGCAGGCCGATGCGCTCGTGGGCGCCGATGGCTTGTGGAGCGTGGTGCGCGGGTCGGTGGTGACCGACGACCCGCCCCAGCCTTCCGACCATGTGGCCTACCGGGCCCTCATTCCTGCGGAGCGCCTGCCCGAGGCCTGGCGGGCGGCCGAGGTCACGGTCTGGCTTGGGCCGCATCTGCATGCGGTGACCTACCCGGTGCGTGGCGGGGCGCTTCTCAATGTGGTGTGCGTCGTACGCCAGTCGGTGCAGGGGCCGCGCGGCGGCTGGGAGTTGCAGGGCATCGGCGAACATCTGTCCGAAGCTCTGGGCGAGGTGTGCCAGCCTTTGCTGGAAGCGGTGGCGGCCGCGCCCGCCTGGGGCCTGTGGGTCTTGCATGACCGGGCACCGGTGGCAGGCGCGGACCAGATGGCGCTGGGGCACATCGCCCTGCTCGGGGACGCGGCCCACCCGATGCGGCCCTACCTCGCCCAGGGTGCCGCGATGGCGCTGGAGGACGCGCACGCGCTGGGCACTTGCCTGGCCGGCACGGGTGATCGCAGCCTGGACGTCCGGCAGGCCTTGCGGCGCTACGCGATGAGTCGCTGGGAACGTGTGGCCCGGGTGCAGCGGCGTTCGCAGCGCAATGGAGTGATTTTCCATGCCGCCGGGCCCTTGCGCATGGCGCGCGATCTCGTGCTGCGAACCACCGGGGGCGCTCGGGTGATGGACCTGCCCTGGTTGTACGGACACTGAGCGCGGCGCATGAGGCAGGTGCTGCCATTGACCTGCACCGCCAGGCCCGCGGCTTCAGGCCACCCGGCCGAGAAGCAGGAATTCCATCAGCGCCTTTTGCACGTGCATGCGGTTCTCAGCCTCGTCCCAGACGACCGACTGCGGACCGTCGATCACGTCGGCCTCGACCTCCTCGCCGCGGTGCGCGGGCAGGCAGTGCATGAACAGGGCGTCGGGCCTGGCCACGGACATCATGTCGGTGTCGACGCACCAGTCGGCGAAGGCCTTCCTGCGGGCCTCGTTCTCGGCTTCGTAGCCCATGCTGGTCCAGACGTCGGTGGTGACGAGGTCGGCGCCGCGGCAGGCTTCCTGGGGGTCCTGGAAGACCTTGTAGCTCTGGGCGCTGCGAATGCCCGCCACGGCCTGGTCCACCTCGTAGCCCGTGGGCGTGCTCACGTGCACGGTGAACCCGAGCAGATCGGCCGCCTGCAGCCAGGTGTTGGCCATGTTGTTGCCATCGCCCACCCAGGCCACCACCTTGCCCTGGAGCGCCCCCAGGTCGGGTTTGCCCTGGGCATCCAGGCCGCGGTGCTCCAGGTAGGTGTAGAGGTCCGCCAGGATCTGGCAGGGGTGGAATTCATTGGTCAGGCCGTTGATCACGGGTACGCGCGAGTGCGCGGCGAAGCGCTCGATCTTGTTCTGGCCGAAGGTGCGGATCATGACCAGGTCGACCATGCGGCTGATCACGCGCGCCGAGTCTTCGATCGGCTCGGCCCGTCCGAGCTGGCTGTCGCCGGTGGTCAGGTGCACCACGCTGCCCCCGAGCTGGTACATGCCGGCCTCGAAACTCACGCGGGTGCGAGTGGAGGCCTTCTCGAAGATCATGGCCAGCGTGCGGTCCGCCAGCGGGTGGTACTTCTCGTAGGTCTTGAACTTGCGCTTGATCAGGGCCGTGCGCGCGAACAGCCAGGTGTACTCCTCGGCCGTGAAGTCGCTGAATTGCAGGTAGTGCCGGATGGCCATGGTCACTCCGCCAGGAAGGTCTTGATCAGCGGCACCAGCAGTGACACGAGCTCGTCGGCCTCGGCCTCGGTGAGGATCAGGGCTGGCACCAGGCGCACCACCGTATCGGCCGTCACGCTGAAAAGCAGGCCGGCGTCGGCGCCGCGCGCCACCAGCGCGCCACAGGGGCGATCGAGTTCGACGCCCAGCATCAGGCCCTGGCCGCGGATCTCCTTGACGCCCGCCACGCCGGCCAGCGCCTTGTCCAGGGCAGCCCTCAGGTGCCCGCCCACGCGGGCGGCGTTTTCCAGCAGGCCTTCCTCCTGCATGATGCGGATGGTTTCCACGCCGGCCCGCATGGACAGTGGGTTGCCGCCGAAGGTGGTGCCATGGTTGCCCGGCTGGAAGATCTGGGCGGCCTTGGGGCCGGCCACCACCGCGCCGATCGGCACGCCCGAGCCCAGGCCCTTGGCCAGCGGCATGACGTCCGGCTGGATGCCCGCCCACTGGTGCGCGAACCACTTGCCGGTGCGGCCCATGCCGCACTGCACCTCGTCGATCATCAGCAGCCAGTCTTTCTGGTCGCACAGGGCGCGCACGTCGCGCATGTAGTCGGCGCGCATGGGGTTGACGCCGCCTTCACCCTGGATGGCCTCGAAGAACACGGCCACCACGTTGGGGTTGCCCTCGGTGGCTTTTTCCAGCGCGCCGATGTCATTGAGCGGAACGCGCACGAAGCGCTCGACCAGCGGGCCGAAGCCGGCCTGCACCTTGGTATTGCCGGTGGCCGAGAGGGTGGCGATGCTGCGACCGTGAAAGGCTTTCTCGTAGACGACGATCTCGGGGCGATCGATGCCCTTGTCGTGGCCGTACTTGCGCGCCAGCTTCAGGGCGGCCTCGTTGGCCTCCAGGCCCGTGGAGCAGAAGAAGGCATTGGTCAGGCCCGAGAGTTCCACCAGGCGCGCCGCCAGTTCCTCCTGCAGGGGGATGTGGTAGTAGTTGCTGGAGTGAATCAGCCTGGCGATCTGGTCCTGCAGGGCGGGCACCAGCTTGGGGTGGTTGTGCCCCAGCGTGTTGACCGCGATGCCCGCCAGCGCGTCGAGATAGCGCTTGCCATTGACGTCCCACACGCGCACGCCCTGTCCGTGCGACAGGGCGATGGGCACGCGCCCATAGGTGTTCATGGTGTGGGGCGAAGCGGCTTCGATCAGCGCCATGGGGGTCCTCTTGAAAGAAAATCGGCCCAACCAGGTGGACCGCTTGAGGGGCGATTTTAGGCACAGGCCGCGCTGGGTTCCGCCGATGTTTCCGGGGCGCGTCCGTCAGCCCGGCGGGGGTGTCGGGCGGGGCCTTGAGTCTTATATAAGATAGAATACTTGGGCGCTGCGACACGAGGCGATCCCTGGTCACGGCGCCATGCCTACCCCCGCATCCATCGATGGCCTCCAGCGCTCCCCAAGAAGTCTTCATCCAGGGCATCACGAGCCAGGGCCGCACCTTCCGGCCCAGCGATTGGGCGGAACGGCTGGCCGGCGTCATGAGTTCCTTCCGTCCTGGCGGGGCGCAGCCGGGAAGCCACCTGAGCTACTCCCCCTGGTGCGTGCCCACCATGATCGGCAGCGTGAAATGCGTGGTGGTGAACAGCGCTCTGCGCGAACACGAGCCCATGGCCTGGGACTTCGTGATGAACTTCGCCCGCGACAACGACCTGCAGGTGGGGCAGGCCTGCCTGATCCCGGAGCGGCCCCCGAGGCCCTGAGGGTTCGACCCCACCGGACCGCGCCGCAGAAAACGCCGGCCCCCACGAAAAAACCGCCCGAAGGCGGTTTCTTGCTTTTTGCTTTGCTGGCAGCGCACCCGTTTCAAACGGCAGGCCCTGGTGCGCGAGGCAGGGGGCCCGGGCGGGTGCCTGAATGCGTCAGGCGGCGGTGGCCAGGGTCTTGACCTTGGCGGACAGGCGGCTCTTGTCGCGGGCGGCCTTGTTCTTGTGGAAGATCTGCTTGTCGGCCACGGTGTCCAGCACGCTCTGGGCCTTGGCGAAGAGTTCGGTGGCCTTGGCCTTGTCGCCGGCGGCAACCGCCTTCTCGACGTTCTTCACGGCGGTGCGGTACTTCGAGCGCAGCGAGGTGTTGGCGGCGTTGAGTTTCACGTCCTGGCGGGCGCGTTTGCGGCCCGACGCCAGGCGCGGGTTCTTTTTCTTGGGTTTGGCTGATGCCATGGTGTTGGTTCCTTGGTGTCTGAGGATGTTGCCAGCAAAGCCCTCCATTGTACGCCAAAAGCACTGGCCCGCCCGGGAAGCGCGGCAGGGCGCCGCTACACTCCGGGAGGTGAGCCTTTTCAAAGCCGCCTCGACCGTCTCGCTGCTGACCCTGGCCTCGCGGGTGACCGGCCTGGTGCGCGACCTGTTCATGGCGTCCACCTTCGGCGCCAGCGCGCTCACCGACGCCTTCAACGTGGCGTTTCGCATCCCCAACCTGTTCCGGCGCCTGTTCGCCGAGGGCGCCTTCAGCCAGGCCTTCGTGCCAGCCCTGGCCCATGTCAAGGAGCGCGAGGGCGAGGCGGCCACCCAGGAGCTGATCGACCACGTGGCCACGGCGCTGACCTGGGCCCTGCTGCTCACCTGTGTGGTCGGGGTGGCCGGCGCGCCTGCGCTCGTGTGGGCGCTGGCTAGCGGCCTGCAGAAGGACCCCCAGGCCCTGGAGGCCGCGGTGCTGATGACGCGCTGGATGTTCCCCTACATCGGCTTCATGTCCCTGGTGGCCCTGTCGGCCGGCATCCTCAACACCTGGCGGCGCTACGCCGCCCCGGCCGCCACGCCGGTGCTCCTGAACCTGGCGATGATCCTCGCGGCCTGGCTGGGCGCCCCGTGGTTCGAGTCCCTGGGCATCGAGCCGATCTACGCCATGGCCGGCGGCGTGATGCTGGGGGGTGTGCTGCAACTGGGCGTGCAGGTGCCGGTGCTCCTGCAATTGGGGCGCCTGCCCCGCATCGGCCTGGGCTGGAACCGGCTGCGCGCGGCCTGGCAGCACGCCGGCACGCGCCGAATCGGCGCACTGATGCTGCCGGCACTGCTGGGGGTGGGCGTGGCGCAGATTTCCCTCTTGATCAACACCCAGATCGCGTCCTGGCTGCCCACGGGCAGCGTGACCTGGCTGGGGTATGCCGACCGGCTGATGGAGTTTCCCACCGCGATGCTGGGCGTGGCCCTGGGCGTGGTGCTGATGCCGCAGCTGGCGGCGGCCCATGCGGCCAACGACACGCAGCGATACAGCGCCATGCTTGATTGGGGCCTGCGCCTGGTGGTGCTGCTGGCGGTGCCCTGCTCGGTGGCCCTGCTGGTATTCGCCAAGCCGCTGGTGGCCACGCTGTTCCATTACGGCGCCTTCACCGGGCGCGACGTGTTGCAGGTGTCGCTGGCCCTGGCCGGTTACGGTGTCGGGCTGCTGGGGCTGGTGGCGATCAAGGTGCTGGCGCCCGGCTACTACGCCCACCAGGACATGCGTACACCGGTGCGCATCGCCATCGTGGTGCTGGTGGTCACGCAGCTGCTGAACGTGGCGCTGGTGCCGCTGATGCAGCACGCCGGCCTGGCCCTGTCGATCGGCCTGGGTGCGCTGCTCAATGCCTCCTGGCTGCTGGTGGGCCTGCGCCGGCGGGGCAGCTGGCAACCCTCGCCGGGCTGGGCCCGCTTCCTGCTGCAGGTGGTGGGGGCCACGGCCTTGCTGGGGGCCTTCCTGGCCTGGAGCGCCGGCGTCCTGCCCTGGGTGGACCTGCGGGCGCAAGCCCTGCAGCGCGTGGGCTGGCTGGGTGCGGTGCTGGCCGCGGGTGCACTGATCTACTTCGGGGCCTTGTGGGCCACAGGCGTGAAACTTCGCCAGTTTGTGGCGCGCTGACCCTGCGCAGGGCCAGGGTGCTTGACGCACCCCGCGGCAGGCCTTTACAAAGCCGCGATGCAGTTTGATTTCCACACGCCCACCCCGCTGGCCTATTTCCACGCCCTGGTCCGCAGCGACGACCACTTTCCCCTGCTGGAGGCGGCGGCCAGCCTGGCCCAGGACGAATACCCCGACCTGGACGTGCAGCAGGTGCTGGGTGATGTCGACCAGCTGCTCGCGCGCCTGAAGCGCCGCCTGGCGGCCGATGCGCCGGCCCTGCAGCGACTGCGCATGCTCAATCAGTTCTTCTTCCACGACCTGAGCTTCGGCAGCAACGTCAACGACCACGGCGACCCGGACAACAGCTACCTGAACGTCGTGCTGCGCACGCGCCGCGGCATCCAGATCTCGCTGGCGGTGCTCTGGCTGGAACTGGCCCAGGGCCTGGGGCTGCACGCGCGCGGCGTGTGCTTTCCGGGGCATTTCATGGTCAAGGTGAACCTGCCCAAAGGCCAGGTGGTGATCGACCCCTTCACCGGCCAGTCGCTCTCGCGCGAGGACCTGTCCGAGCGCCTGGAGCCCTACAAGCGCCGCAGCGGCCTGACCGGCGAATTCGACGTGCCGCTGGGCCTGTACCTGCAGTCGGCGCCGCCGCGCGACATCATCGCGCGCATGCTGCGTAACCTGAAGGAGATCCACCGGGCCCAGGCCGACTGGACCCGCCTGGTCGCGGTGCAGGACCGGCTGGTGATCCTGCTGCCTCAGGCCTGGTCGGAGTACCGCGACCGGGGCCTGGCGCACGCGCTGCGGGGCCAGACCGAGCTGGCGGTGAAGGACCTGGAAATCTACCTGGGCAACGCGCAGGACGCGCTGGACATCGACGCCATCGCCGAGCAGCTTTCAAGCCTGCGCCGCGCCCGCAACTGAGGGCCGGGGATCAGCGCACCTGGACCGGTGCGTGAGGCGATGGGGTCAGCGCACCTCGACCGCTGCGCCGTCGCCACGCGCCGCGATGACACCAATCTCGTGGACCGTCTCGCCCTGCGCCCGCAGGGTGACCGCCGTGGCGGCCGCGTGGTCCGCCGCCACCACCACCACCATGCCGATGCCGTTGTTGAAGGTGCGGTTCATCTCGTGGTCGGAGATGGCGGCCGTCTTCTGCAGCCACGCAAAGAGCTCGGACTGGGGCCAGCTGCCCGACTTCAGGTGGGCCGCCGTGCCCTCGGGCAGCACGCGCGGGATGTTTTCGAGCAGGCCGCCGCCGGTGATGTGGGCCAGCGCCTTGACCGGGTGGGCGGCCAGGGTGGCCAGCACCGGTTTCACGTACAGGCGCGTGGGCGCCATCACCGCTTGGCGGAACGGCTGTCCGTCCAGGGTGGCCGGCAGGTTCGCGCCGGCGCGCTCGAGGCACTTGCGCACCAGCGAGAAGCCGTTGGAGTGCACGCCATTGGAGGCCAGGCCCAGCACCACGTCGCCGGGGCGCACGTCGCGGCCGGTGAGGATCCTGGATTTCTCGACGGCGCCCACGCAAAAACCCGCGAGGTCGTATTCGCCCTCGGGGTACATGCCCGGCATCTCGGCGGTCTCTCCTCCGATCAGGGCGCACCCCGAGAGCTCGCAGCCGCGGGCGATGCCGCCCACCACCGCGGCGGCCGTGTCCACATCCAGCTTGCCGCAGGCGAAGTAATCGAGGAAGAACAGGGGCTCGGCGCCCTGCACCAGCACGTCGTTGACGCTCATGCCCACCAGGTCGATGCCCACGGTGTCGTGCAGGTTCCATTCGAAGGCGAGCTTGAGCTTGGTGCCCACGCCGTCGGTGCCGGAGACCAGCACTGGTTCCTTGTACCGCTTGGGCACCTCGAAGAGGGCGCCGAAGCCGCCGATGCCCGCGAGCACGCCTTCGCGCATCGTCTTTTTCGCCAGCGGCTTGATGCGTTCGACCAGCGCATCGCCGGCGTCGATGTCGACGCCGGCGTCCTTGTAGGAGAGGGGGGTTGGGGTCATGGGGGGCCAGGGGCGGTGGGAGCGGGCCTCGCGCGGCTTGGTGCAGGCGGCCCGATAGAATTTGCCTGATTTTACTTTGCGTCCCGCCTTCCCCGATGTCCCCCCATTTCCCGCCGAATCCCGCGCAGGCCGGCTTGCGGGTCGTCCGCCGCCCGCGCCGGTCATGAAGCAGATCGCGCTGGACATCGGACTGGCCCGCGGCCCGACGCTGGACGGCTTTTGCGCGGGCCCGAACGACGCCGTGCTTGCCCACCTGAAGCTCTGGTGCGGCAGTCCGACCCGTTCGCCGGTACCTACCTACCTCTGGGGGGCCAGCGGCAGCGGCAAGACCCACCTGCTCAGGGCCGTGGAGCAGGCGCTGCGTGACATGGGGGCGGCGGTGGGCTGGCTCGATGCCTCCCTGCCCGAGCCGCCCGCCTTCGACGATCGTTGGGCGGCGGTGCTGATGGACGAGACCCACCTCTATACCGCAGTGCAGCAGCATGCGGCCTTCAACTGGTTCGTCCATGCCCAGGCCCTGCAGCGTGGGGTGTTGGCCGCCGGTGCCTTGCCGCCCGCCGACCTGAAGCTGCGCGAGGACCTGCGCACCCGACTGGGCTGGGGCCATGTGTTCCAGCTGCAGGTGCTGTCCGAGCCCGAACGGCGCGCGGTGCTGCGCCAGGCGGCCGACGCGAGGGGTGTGTTCCTGGGTGACGACGTCATGGACTACATGCTCACGCGCTTCACACGTGACCTGGGCAGCCTGATGCAGCTGCTCGAGCATCTGGACCTCTACGCCCTGCAGACCAAGCGCGCCATCACCATTCCCCTGATCCGCGCCATGCTGGAGAACGAGTGAAGCTCGCGCTGTTCGACCTCGACCACACGCTGCTGCCGATCGACTCCGACTATTCCTGGGGCGAATTCACCCTGGCGATCGGCTGGTGCGACCCGGGCCACTTCAAGGCCCGCAACGACGAGTTCTATGCCCACTACCAGGCAGGCACGCTGGACGTGCATGCCTATGTGCGCTTTGCCACCGAGGCGATCCGCCTGCGCGGGCAGGCGCAGGCGCTGGCCGCGCGCGAAGAGTTCCTGCGCCGGGTGATCGAACCCGCCATCCGGCCCCAGGCGCTGGACCTGGTGGCCCGCCACCGCGAAGCCGGCGACGAGGTGGTGATCGTCACCGCCACCAATGAGTTCGTCACCCGCCCGATCGCCGATCGCTTCGGCGTGCAGGAACTGATCGCGGTAAAGCTGCAGCGCGATGCCAGCGGCTGGATCACCGGAGAGATCGAGGGTGTGCCCTCCGTGCGCGCCGGCAAGGTCACGCGCATGGCGCAGTGGCTGACCCAACGGGGCCTCACCTGGGCGGATGCCGACGTCACCTTCTATTCCGATTCCATGAACGACCTGCCCCTGCTGGAGCGGGTGCGCCACCCCGTGGCCACCAACCCCGACGTGCGCCTGCGCCAGGTGGCTGCCGAGCGGGGCTGGCGCATACTCGACCTGTTTGGCAATTCCCCATGATCAAGAAATTCATCGACCGGTTGCTTGGCACCGGCGCCTCGGGCAAACACCGCTTCGGCAAGCGCCGTGAGGTTCCCCGCAGCGAACACGGCATCGACCTGGACCTGGTGGACGAACGCGCCGCCAACGTGGTGCGCACCCTGCAGGACGCCGGCTACGAGGCCTACATCGTCGGCGGCGCGGTGCGCGATCTGCTGCTGGGGCTGCGCCCCAAGGACTTCGACGTCGCCACCGACGCCACGCCCGAACAGGTCAAGGGCCTGTTTCGCCGCGCCTTCATCATCGGCCGGCGCTTTCGCATCGTGCATGTGGTGCACGGGCGCGGGCGCGAGCACGAGGTGATCGAGGTCTCGACCTTCCGCGCCTACCTGGACAACGCTGCGGCCGAGGCTGTGGCCGGCAACGAGCGCACCAGCAAGAGCGAGCTGGCCGGGATGAAGCACGCCGTCGATGCCAGCGGTCGGGTGCTGCGTGACAACGTCTGGGGCCCGCAGGACGAGGACGCCACGCGGCGCGACTTCACGGTCAACGCCATGTACTACGACCCGCACACGCAGGTGGTGGTCGACTACCACGGCGGCATGGAGGACGCGAAGAAAAAGCGCCTGCGCATGATCGGCGACGCCGCCACCCGCTACCGCGAAGACCCGGTGCGCATCATCCG
>JBEGVR010000172.1:0-2526 GCA_041178265.1 Pseudomonadota bacterium
TCGATGTGCGGCGCGAGTTTCGGGGCCTGGGCGATGACGGTGCTGTCCAGGTTCACCAGCGTCCAGCCCTGTTCGCGCACGCGGCGCGCCGCTTCGGCCAGGAGCGTGGCGGAGTCGGCGCCGCGAAAGCGTTCGTCGGTGTCGGGGAAGTGGCGGCCGATGTCGCCCAGGCCGGCGGCACCCAGGAGGGCGTCGGTGATCGCGTGCAGCAAGGCATCGGCGTCCGAGTGCCCGAGCAGGCCCCTGTCGTGCGGGATGGTCACGCCGCCCAAGATCAAGGGCCGGCCGGCCACCAGGGCATGCACGTCCCAGCCTTCTCCGATGCGAAATTTCATGGCTCGGGGTTCCTTGGAGATGACAGCAGGGCCTGGGCGAGGTCGAAGTCCTCGGGCCAGGTGACCTTGAAATTGCGGGCCGACCCCGGCACCAGCCGGGGCTGCAGGCCGGTGGCCTCGATGGCGCTGGCTTCGTCGGTGACGGCGGGGCCTGCGGCCTCGATCGCCTGGGCCAGGGTGGCCAGGCGGAACATCTGCGGCGTCTGCGCCAGCCAGTGGCCCTCGCGCGGTAGGGTGGCAACGACCCGCCCCTGCGGGCCGTGCTTGAGGGTGTCGGCCAGGGGCTGGGCCAGCAGCCCGCCCACCGGGTCGTCCAGGCAGGCGTCGATCAGGCGGTCGACCAGATCGGGCGTAATCAGGCAGCGTGCGGCGTCGTGCACCAGCACCCAGTCGGCGTCGGCGGCGCCGTTCCGCCGCAGGGCCTGCAGTCCCCCCAGCACGCTGGCCGCACGGGTGGCGCCGCCGCATGCCGCCACCTGCACCCCGCAGGGCAGGCCCGGCAGGCGGGCCAGGGTGTCGTCCCCCGGGGCGACCACCACCAGCACGCTGGCCAGGCGCTGCACCCGGGCGAAGGCCGCCAGGGTGTGGAACACCAGCGGACGGCCCGCCAGGGACTGGTATTGCTTGGGAACCCTGGTGCCAGCACGGTTGCCGCTGCCCGCACAGGGAATCAGGGCGTGCAGCCGGGGGAAGGGGGGTACGCGGGCGGTCATGGACGAAAGCGAAGCCACCCATTCTAGAATCCAGGGCGTCACACCCCTCGCCAGCCGGCGCGGGGTGTTTGCCATTTGTCTGCCGCCCCTTTTTCCATGGACCTTCCCAGGCTCTCCCCCGGCAAGCGCTACGCCCTGCCCCGCCCCCCCGGCTCCGCCGACGCCCTGCTGCTGGCGCGGCTGGCCGCGCGTGACCAGGCCGCAGGCCAGCGCACGGCCATCATCACCGCCGATGCGGCCGACGCCCAGCGCCTGGTCGATGAAATCGCCTTTTTCGCGCCCGACCTGCGCTGCGGCCTGTTCCCCGACTGGGAGACCCTGCCCTACGACACCTTCTCGCCCCACCAGGATCTGATCTCCGAGCGCCTGGCCACGCTGTGGCGGATCTCGCAGGGCGAAGCCGACGTGGTGGTGGTGCCCGCAACCACCGCCCTGTACCGGCTGGCGCCGCCAGCCTTCCTGGCGGGCTACACCTTCCACTTTCGCGTCAAGCAAAAGCTGGAGGACGCCAAGCTCAAGGCCCAACTCACGCTGGCCGGCTACAGCCACGTCACGCAGGTGGTGAGCCCCGGCGAATACGCGGTGCGCGGCGGGTTGATCGACCTGTTCCCCATGGGCTCGCCCGTGCCGTATCGGGTCGATCTTTTTGACGACGAGATCGACTCCATCCGCACCTTCGACCCGGACAGCCAACGCAGCCTCTACCCGGTGCCCGAGGTGCGCCTGCTGCCCGGGCGCGAGTTTCCGATGGACGACGAGGCCCGCGCACGCTTTCGCCAGCGCTGGCGCGAACTGCTCGAGGGAGACCCGACCCGCAGCCGCCTCTACAAGGACATGGGCAATGGTGTGGCCACCGCCGGCATCGAGTACTACCTGCCGCTGTTCTTCGAGGAGACGGCCACGGTCTTCGACTACCTGGGGCCGCAGGCGACGGTGGTGATGCACGGCGACCTGGAACCAGCCTTCCAGCGTTTCTGGCAGGACACCCGCGACCGCCATCGCCTGATGCAGGGCGACCCCGAGCGCCCGGTGCTGCCGCCGCAGGCGCTGTTCCTGGCGCCCGAGGAGTTCTATGCGCGGGCCCACCCGCACGCGCAGCTGTCGCTGCGACCTGTGGCCGCTGCTGCGGTTGCCGCGGATGCCGTAACCGAGGAGGCGGCAGCATCAACCCAGGGGCTGCCCTTCGATCCCCTGCCCGACATCGCCGTGGTGCGTGGCGCCGAGGACCCGCTCGCGCGCCTGAAGGCGCATGCAGCGCACACGACACAGCGCCTGCTGGTGCTGGCCGAGAGCGACGGCCGGCGCGAAAGCCTGCTGGATTTCCTGCGCGCCAGCCAGGTAGCACCACCGGCCTTCGACTCGCTGGCTCAATTCCAGGCCAGCACCGAAAAGATCGGCATCGCCACCGCGCCCCTGGCCCAGGGCTTTGCCTGGACGGACGGCGGCATCGACTTCATCACCGAGACCGAGCTCTTTGC
>JBEGVR010000173.1:0-3413 GCA_041178265.1 Pseudomonadota bacterium
AACGCTGTCCCATGGGTTAAAATCCGAGGCTTTGCCGTACTTTCGGGTGCGCCACCGCCTTAAAGGGTCCGGGCGTGGCCAGAAGGTGCTGCATCCCTTCCGTACATCCAAATGCAAAAGCTTCCCGGAAAGAAACCGCCATGGCCATCGAACGCACCCTCTCCATCATCAAGCCCGACGCCGTCGCCAAGAACGTCATCGGCCGGATCTACTCGCGCTTCGAGGGCGCCGGCCTGAAGGTGATCGCCGCCCGCATGGCCCACCTGTCCCGTGGCGAGGCCGAGCAGTTCTACGCCGTGCACAAGGCCCGCCCCTTCTTCAAGGACCTGGTCGACTTCATGATCTCCGGCCCCGTGATGATCCAGGTGCTCGAGGGCGAAGGCGCCATCGCCAGGAACCGTGAGCTGATGGGTGCCACAGACCCCAAGAAGGCCGACAAGGGCACCATCCGCGCCGACTTCGCCGACAGCATCGACGCCAACGCCGTGCACGGCTCCGACGCCCCCGAGACCGCCGCCGTCGAAATCGCGTTCTTCTTCGCCGGCATGAACCTGTATTCCCGCTGAGGCGGGACGGGCCATGACATGACGGCCAACCTTCTCGACTTCGATCTCGAGGGTCTGGCCGCCTATTGCGAAAGCCTGGGCGAGAAACGCTTTCGCGCCACCCAGCTGTTTCGCTGGATCCACCAGCGCGGCGCGTCGGACTTCGGCCAGATGTCCGACCTGGCCAAGTCCCTGCGCGGCAAGCTGCAGGCCGCCGCCTGCATCCAGGGCCTGCCCGTCATCAGCCAGCACGAGTCCGCCGACGGCACCATCAAATGGCTGTTCGACGTGGGCGCGGGCAACGCCGTCGAGGCTGTCTTCATCCCCGAAGAGGACCGAGGCACCCTGTGCATCTCGTCCCAGGCGGGCTGTGCCGTCGGCTGCCGCTTCTGTTCCACTGGCCACCAGGGTTTCGCGCGCAATCTGAGCTCGGGCGAGATCGTCGCCCAGCTGTGGTTCGCCGAGCATTTCCTGCGCAATCACCTGGGCCAACACCCCGACAGGCCCGAGCGCGTCATTTCCAACGTGGTCATGATGGGCATGGGCGAGCCCTTGCAGAACTACAGCGCGCTGGTGCCGGCCCTGCGCACCCTGCTCGATGACCACGGGTATGGTCTGTCACGGCGCCGGGTCACGGTGTCCACCTCGGGCGTCGTGCCCATGATGGACCGCCTGGCGCAGGATTGCCCGGTCGCCCTGGCCGTGTCCTTGCACGCCCCGGCCGACCCGCTGCGCGAGCACCTGGTGCCCCTGAACCGCAAATACCCGCTGGCCGAACTGATGCAGGCCTGCCAGCGCTACCTGGCTCATGCCCCGCGTGATTTCATCACCTTCGAGTACTGCATGCTCGACGGCGTCAACGACCAGGCGGAGCATGCCCGCGGACTGATCGCGCTGGTGCGTGAGCACGGCGTGTCCTGCAAGCTCAACCTCATTCCCTTCAATCCCTTTCCGGCCTCAGGGCTCACCCGGTCGCCCCAGAAACAGGTGCTGGCCTTCGCCCGCCTGCTCAACGACGCGGGCATCGTCACCACGGTCCGCAAGACCCGCGGCGACGACATCGACGCCGCCTGCGGACAGCTCGCGGGCGATGTGCGGGACCGCACCCGCGTGGGCGAGCGGATTGCGCAGCAGCGCACCGTGATGCTCAGGCCGGTGCCCGCAGGCCCGCAAGGCCAGGAGGAGCGCCAATGAGCCGCGCAGGTGCCTTGCGCCGCGTGCGCCTGCTAGTCTGGCTGGGTCTGGCCAGTGGCCTGATGCTCCTGGCCGGATGCGCCTTGCCGCAGGGGGCCACCGACCCGCTGGCCGCCCTGGTCACCGAGTCCGACGAGTCCCCGCAGCGCCAGCGCGCCCGCATCCGCACCGAACTGGCGGTCGGCTATTTCGAGGAGGGGCGCACCCCCATCGCCCTGGACGAAGTCAAGCAGGCCCTGGCCCACGATCCGTCCTTTGCGCCCGCCTACAACCTGCGCGGCCTGATCCACCTCCGGCTGGACGATTCGCGCCAGGCCGAAGACAGCTTCCGTCGGGCCCTGGCGCTGGCGCCAAGCGACGGCGATACCCTGCACAACCTGGCCTGGATGGCCTGCCAGCAAGGCCGCCACGCCGAGGCCGATCGCGCCTTCGCCCAGGCTCTGGCCAGCCCCCACTACGCCGGGCGCGCCCGTACCCACCTGGCGCAGGGCGTCTGCCAGGTCCGCGCGGGTCGCCTTCCCGAGGCCGAGCGCAGCCTGGCCCGCTCCTACGAGCTGGACGCCGCCAACCCGGTCACCGGCTACAACCTGGCCCAGCTGCTGTACCGTCGAGGTGCGTGGACCCAGGCGCAGTTCTACATCCGGCGCCTGAACAACAGCGAGGGCGCGAACGCCGAATCCCTGTGGCTGGGTATCCGTGTCGAGCGGGGCGTGGGAGATGCGGTGGCCATGCAACAGCTGACCGACCAGCTGAGGAAACGTTACCCACAGTCGCGTGAGCTGGCTGCGTATGACAAGGGAATCTTTGATGAGTGAGAACCCTGAGACCGTCCCCCCGCCTCCGGGCGGCGGTGCCCTGCTGCGTCAGGCGCGCGAGCAGGCGGGCGTGCATGTCGCCGCGCTGGCCGTGGCGCTCAAGGTGCCGGTGCGCCAGCTGGAGGCCCTTGAGCAGGACCGTCTGGACCTGCTGCCTGACAACACCTTTGCCCGGGCGCTGGCCGGCAGCGTCTGCCGTCACCTCAAGGCCGATCCGGCCCCCATCCTGGCCGCGCTTCCACAAGGAGCGCCGCGTTCGGTCACCCTCAGCCCCGGGCTGAATGAACCTTTCCGCGCGCCCGGCATCCCGGGCTCCATGGGCTGGCGCGAACGCCTGTTGCGTGCGCCGGTCATCGCAGCCCTGGCCCTGCTGGGGGCCGCCCTGGCGCTGATCTTCCTGCCCGGCACCGACTCCCCCGACGACACCAGCCCGACGGCGGCCACCCGTCCCACGCCTGCTGATGCGCCTGCGCCCGCTGCGTCGCAGAGCGTGGTGGTCGAGCCTGTCACCCCGCTACCGGTGCCGTCCGTCCCGGGGCGGGCAGCCTCCGTACCCGCCCCCGTGTCCCCACCCGCTGCGGCTTCCGCCGCCCGCAAGCCATGACCGTCCCGTGCCTGCCCATTCCCGCTGTTGCACCCCTGCCCCGGCGCTCGCGCCAGGCCCGCGTGGCCTGGGGATCATGCGTCGTCACGGTCGGGGGTGACGCGCCGGTGCGTGTGCAATCCATGACCAACACCGACACCGCGGACGCCATCGGGACGGCCATCCAGGTCAAGGAGCTGGCCCTGGCCGGCTCCGAGGTCGTGCGTATCACCGTCAACACCCCTGAGGCGGCGCAGCAGGTGCCCTACATCCGAG
>JBEGVR010000174.1:0-10623 GCA_041178265.1 Pseudomonadota bacterium
CAGGGCCAGGTGCACGGCGCGTGGCGATTCGCGTTCGGCCGGGTGGTGGGCCCCGACGCGCACCTGCACCTCGCTGCGTCCCATGTGGGTGACGGCGGCATCCCATTCGCCGCCCTCGCCGTTGAACAGGGTCACCCCTGCACCCGGCTGCAGCCGCAGCACTTGTGCGTGTCGTGCCGGCCCCGCCGGCAAGGACAGCGCCAGCCCCTCGGACAGCGGCACGGGGCAATGCAGGCGCGGCATGTCGTGCGGAAGGTGCGGCGGTCGGCCTAGACGCGCCCGAAGGCGTAGCCGGAGGCTGCAGTGGTGCCCTCGACCTGGTCAAGCAGGCGCAGCAGGGGCGTGAGCTCGCGGTAGCGCGCAACGGTGGCGCGGATGTAGCCGATGAAGCGCGGCGCGTCGGCCAGGTACTTGGGCTTGCCGTCACGCAGTGTGAGGCGGGCGAAGATGCCGGCGACCTTCAGGTGCCGCTGCAGGCCCATCCACTCGACGCCGCGCCAGAACTCGCCGAAGTCCGGGTCGACCGGCAGGCCGGCCTGCCGCGCCTTCTGCCAATAGCGCACGGTGATGTCGAGGACGAACTCCTCGTCCCAGGACAGGAAGGCGTCACGCATCAGGCTGGCGATGTCGTAGGTGATGGGGCCGTACACCGCGTCCTGGAAATCGAGCACCGCCAGCCGCGCCTCGCCGCCCAGGGGCATCATGAGGTTGCGCGGCATGAAGTCGCGGTGCACGTACACGGAGGGCGACGCCAGGTTGCGCTCGATGATCAGGCTGAACTGCGCCTGTAGCGTCTCGCGCATCGCACCCTCGACGGCCACGCCCCGGTGGCGGGCGAGGTACCAGTCGGGAAAGAGCTGCAGCTCACGGGCCAGCAGGGCCTGGTCGTATGCCGGCAGCACGCCGGGACGCGACGCCCGCTGCCAGGCCACCAGCGCATCGACCGCGCGCAGGTAAAGCGCCTGGTTGGCGCCGGCGTTCTCGCGGTCGATGACGTCCATCACGGTCTGGCGGCCCACGTCGTCCAGCAGCATGAACCCCAGGGGCTCGTCCCAGGCCAGGATGGCGGGCACATGCAGGCTGGCTTCGGCCATGAGGCCGGCGACCTTCACGAAGGGCCGGCAGTCCTCCTTGTCGGGGGGCGCGTCCATGATGATGCGGCTGCCCCCGCCCGCGCCGTCGATTCGCAGGTAGCGGCGAAAGCTCGCGTCCGCCGACGCTGGCCGCAGGGTGTGCGGGGCCAGCCCGTGCTGGCGGGCGACCGGTCCCAGCCAGCGTTCGAAGGCCGCCTGCCGCGAGGGATCGGCCCAGGTGACGGCAGGGGTATCGGGGGCGGAGGCGGCGGAGTGGGACGCGGGATCGCTCATGGATAATCGATTCTACAAATCCACCCACGCGTGCCGGCCTTGCGCCGCCCCGTTGTCGTCACCTGATGCCTCTGTCCCTCCACCTGGCCCGGCGGTCCCGCTTTGCCCTCACGCCGCTGGCCCTGTGTGTCGCGGGCGCCTGGCAGGCTGGGGGGGTGCGCGCCCAGGAAGTCGCCGCCCCCTTGCCGGCGCCGCGCCTGTCCGCCACGCCGCTACTGCGTGAGGCCGTGCCCGAGCCCCTGCGCCGCCAGTTGCCCACCCACATGGAAGGCGACGGCATCACGGGTCGCACCGAACTGGATACCCGCATCGAGGGCAACGCCGTCCTGCGCCGGGGCGACACCGTAATCCGCGCTGACCGCATCGACTACCGGCAGCCCGACGACCTGGCCCGCGCCAGCGGCAACGTGCGGATCAACCGCGCCGGCGACCGCTACGAAGGGCCCCTGCTCGAACTCAAGGTCGATGCCTTCGAAGGGTTTTTCAACGCGCCGCGTTTTCGCTTCCTGCGCAACGACGCGCATGGCCAGGCCTCGCGCATCGATTTCCTGGACGACCAGCACTCGGTCATACGCAACGCCACCTACACCACCTGCCCGCGTGAGCCTGGACCCAGCTGGCTCCCCCAGTGGCTGCTGACCGCAGACACCCTGCGCATCGACAACGAGGAAGAAGTCGGCTACGCCACGAACGCGGTCCTGCGTTTTTACGGCGTGCCGTTACTGCCGGTGCCGGTTCTGAGCTTCCCGCTGTCGGACAAGCGCAAGTCCGGCCTGCTGCCTCCCAGCGTGGCGGTGGACAACGTCAGCGGCGCCATGGTGACCCAGCCCTATTACTGGAACATCGCGCCCAACCGCGACCTGACCGTGTCCCCCACGTTCATGAGCAAGCGAGGCGTCGACCTGGGCGCGGAATTCCGCTATCTGGAGCCTGGGTATCGCGGCATCTTGCGCACCAGCTACCTGCCCGGTGATGACCTGCGCAACCGGGACCGCTGGTCGTTCAACCTGCGCCACACCGACAGGTTGCTCAACACCCCACTGCCGGGGGGGGTCGGCCTGACCCTGGACCTGAACCGTGTCAGCGACAACGACTTCTGGCGCGACTTCACCAGCCGCAACAATGGCGTCCTGACCCAGCGGCTGCTGGCCAACGACGCAGCGCTGTCCTGGAGCCAGGGACCGCTGTCGGTGCAGGTGCGGACGCTGAAATGGCAGACCCTGCAGGATGTGTCCGCGCCCATCACGCCGCCCTATGACCGCTTGCCCCAGATCGTTACCCGCTACACACAGAACCGCCTGCCCGCCGGCCTGCGGGCCAGCGTAGAGACCGATTTCACCCATTTCCAGGCGGGCAACCTGCTGGCGGGCCAGACCATGCCCTGGCCCGATGCGCAGCGAACCGTCCTCACGACCCAACTGTCGCGGCCCTGGCAGACGCCCGGGATCTTCCTGATCCCGCGCTTGCAGCTGCATACGGCCAGCTACCAGTTCAGTGCGCCGCTGTCCACCACGAGCCAGCGCTCAGACCAGGTCACGGTGCCCACGTTCAGCCTGGACAGCGGCCTGGTGTTCGAGCGTGAGGTCGACATCTTCGGCCGCGAGCTGATGCAGACCCTGGAGCCGCGCGCCTTCTACGTCTACACCCCGTTCCGCGCGCAGAACCACCTGCCCAACTACGACTCCGGTGGCAGCGATTTCAACTTCGCCAGCATCTTCAGCGACAGCACCTTCGGCGGCCATGACCGCATCGCCGACAACAACCTGCTCACGCTGGGCCTGACCAGCCGCCTGCAGGACGCCGGCTCGGGCGCCGAACTGGCCCGCGTGGGCGTGGCCCAGCGACTGCGGTTCACCGACCAGCAGGTCACCCTGCCCGGCGGCACGCCAGTCAGCGAGCGTCTGTCCGATATCCTGGTGGGCGGCGCCGTCAGCTGGAACCGCCAGTGGGCGACCGATGCCACCGTGCAATACAACCCCAAGATCGGACGCTCGGTGCGCTCGACCCTGGGCGGGCGCTACAGCCCCTCCCCCTATCGGGTCGTCAGTGCCGCCTATCGCCTGCAGCGCGATCAGAGCGAGCAGCTGGACATCGGGTGGCAATGGCCGATCAACGACCTGTGGGGCGACCGCGGCCAGGACCTCGGCCCGGGCCGCGGTCAGGGCGGCGGGCGCTGGTACAGCGTGGGCCGCATCAACACCAGCCTCAAGGAGAACCGCGTGGTGGACGCCATCGTCGGCTTCGAGTACGACGGCTGCTGCTGGATCGGCCGCGCCGTGCTCGAACGCCTGAAGGCCGGCACCGGATCGGCCAACGTGCGGCTGCTGTTCCAGATAGAGTTCGTGGGCTTCGCCCGCCTGGGCACCAACGCCCTGGCCCCGCTCAAGGACAATATCCCTCGATACCAGTTCCTGCGCGAGCGGGTTGCAGCCCCCAGCCGATTCACCCAATACGACTGACGAATCTTCATGATTGCACGTCCCTCCTCCAGTCTGCGCGCGTGTGCGCCGTGGCGCGTCGCGGTGGCCGCGGTGGCTCTGCTCGCGTCCGTCACTTCGCAAGCGCAAGCGCCCGCAGCGGCACCGGCGCGGCCGGCCGACTTCATCGTCGCAGTCGTCAACTCCGAGCCCATCACCAACAACGAGGTGCGCGCACGCCTGGCCCGCGTCCAGCAGCAGATGGCGATGGACCGCGTTACGCGGCCTGCGCGCCCCGAGTTGCTGCGCCAGATCCTGGAGCGGCTGATCAACGAGCGTGCGCAGTTGCAGATGGCTCGCCAGAGCGGCCTGAAGATCGATGACTCGGCCGTCGACGAGGCCGAGCGGAACGTGGCGCGCCAGAACGGCACCGATGTCGCTGAACTGCGCCGGCGGCTGGCGGCGGACGGGGTGTCGCAGGTGGTGTTCCGGGAAGACCTCCACAACCAGCTACTCCTGTCGCGGGTGCGCGAGCGCGAGATGGATGCCCGCATCCGCGTGACCGAGGCGGAGATCGACCAGTTGCTGCGCGAACAGCAATCGACCTCGCCCGAAGAGATCGAGTGGAACCTGGCGCAGATCCTGGTGGCGGTGCCCGAGACCGCCTCGGCCGCCCAGCTCGAAGCCCTGGCCGCCAAGTCCCGTGGCCTGCGTGACCGCGCCCGCACCGGCGAGGACTTCGCAGCGCTGGCGCGCCAGGCCTCCGACGCCACCGGCAATGGCCCGGGCGGCGCGGGAAATGGCGGCGCCTTCGGCCTGCGCGCCGGCGACCGGTACCCCAGCCTGTTCCTGGAAGCGGTTGCCTCCCTGCCTGTGGGCGGTGTCACCGAGGTCCTGCGCTCGGGCGCCGGTTTTCACGTGGTCAAGGTACTGGACAAGCAGGTGACGGGCGGCCTGTCCGTGGTGCAAAGCCGCACACGACACATCCTGCTGCGGCCCGGCCCACAGCTCACCGAGGCGGCCGCACGCCAGCGCCTGGCCGATTTCCGCCAACGCATCCTGGCGGGCCAGGGCGACTTCGCGGACCTGGCGCGCGACAACTCGCAGGACGGCTCGGCCCCCAATGGCGGCGACCTCGGCTGGGCCAGCCCGGGCATGTTCGTTCCCGAATTCGAAGACGTCATGAACAGCCTGGCGCCAGGCCAGATCGCCGAGCCGTTCGCCTCCCGCTTTGGCATTCACCTGGTGCAACTGCTGGAGCGCCGCCGCGGCGTGCCCTCGGTACGTGAGCAGCGGGACATCGCACGCAACCAGATCCGCATGAAGAAGGCCGAAGAGTCCTTCAACCAATGGGCCCAAGAGACGCGCGGCCGCGCCTTCGTTGACCTGCGCGAGCCGCCGCAGTGAAGTCCCTGGCGCCCCCACGTCCGCCCACTGCGTGTGGCTCCCTGCCCCCCGAGGGGGCCTTCGCGCCTTGGGGCGGCCCGGCGGCGCTCATGGCGTGAAGCACATCGCCCGCAAGCGCTTTGGCCAGCATTTCCTGGCCGACAGCGGCATCATCGACGCGATCGTGCGCGCCATTGCGCCGCAGCCCGGCGATGCGATGGTCGAGATCGGCCCGGGCCTGGCGGCACTCACCCAGCCCCTGGTCGAGCGGCTGGGGCACCTGACCGTCATCGAACTGGACCGCGACCTGGCTGCCCGCCTGCGCAGCCACCCGCAGCTGGCGGTCGTCGAGGCCGATGTGCTCAAGGTCGACTTCCCAGGGCTGCAGGCCGCGTACGCGCCGGCGCGTCTGCGTGTGGTGGGTAACCTGCCCTACAACATCTCTTCACCCATCCTCTTTCACTTGCTGCCCTGCGCCGGCATCGTTCAGGACCAGCACTTCATGTTGCAAAAGGAAGTGATCGACCGGATGGTGGCGCAGCCCGCCACTGCGGCCTACGGGCGGCTGTCGGTGATGCTGCAATGGCGTTACGCGATGGAAGACGTGCTTTTCGTGCCGCCCGAGGCCTTCGATCCGCCGCCTCGGGTGGACAGCGCGGTGGTGCGCATGGTGCCGCACGCGGTGCCCGCGCCGGTGGATGCGGACCTGCTGTCGCAGGTGGTGCAGGTGGCCTTCAGCCAGCGGCGCAAGCTGCTGCGGCACACGCTGGGGCGCTGGCTGGAGGAGCGGGGCTTCGCGGGGGCGTTCGATACCCAGCGGCGGGCGGAGGAGGTGCCGCCGGGGTCGTATGTGGCGCTCACGCAGGCGCTCACGGCGGGCTAGCGGTGTGCCCCGCGGCCAAGAAAAAAGCCCGGCGTGCCGGACTTTTTCACATCAGGACCGAGCGATTTACGCTGCTGCGAGCCAATACCCCGCGTTGAAGGGGCTGCTCATACGCAGCGCCAGCGGAGACACGTCCACCAGTTTGTCGGTGGGCATTTTCTCGCCGTTGTCGGTGACGGGGGCGGCGGTTGCCGCAGCCTCCCCGTTAGCCTCTTTCGCCCGTTCTGCTTGGCTGGTGTGTGCAGAACGGGCTACAGAAAAGAATAGAAACATCGGAATGGCACCTTCCGGTCGGACCAGTAGTCCGCCGTGTCCCGGAAGATGTCCAGGAGTTGCTCGCGCGCTTCCTTGTCGAACTTGGCATGGGCCGGGACCTGCTCGAGCACGACCACGAAGCCCGGCTGCGGGCCAGACTTGTGGACCGGGTCGGTCATGCAGTCGTACAGCGCATCGAAGTTCTTGCCGAAGTGCGCGGGCAGCATGAACTGCTGGGCAATCATGTCCAGCACCTCGGGCTTGCTCTGGGCATGAGCCAGGTTGGCGTACAGGAAGTGGTGGCCGAGCGCGCTGGCGGCATCCTGCAGGTCCTGCACGCGGTGCGCGCGGATGGACTGCACGATGTTGGTGCGGACACTCTTCAAGGGCGTCTCGCTGATGTCGGGGCGAAGGACTTTCTCCATCTCCGCGTCTCTTTCCGTGGTCAAAAACAGGTCCCGCTTCATCGGGGGTTCACTCCGTCTGGCTTTCGCTGGGGTCGCGAAGAACTGGTTTTCGCGTGACGCCGCCGGGCGATGAGGGTGCGCGAGTGAGCGCAAACTTGAGGCGGTGGCGGCGGGCGTTCGGGTTAACCCGAGATTTCAAACAGAGAGTGTGACCGATCCCGGCTCAAAAGGCAAGTCAATGCCCAAAATTTGGGCAGGATGCCGGGCGGGCCCTGGGTCGGACAAGGCCTGCTGAGTGGGCGCTAACACCCGTCCATGGTCTTTTCGAGGCTTAGCGTGAGGCGTTGGCGTCGGCCACGGTCAGGGCCGTCATGTTGACGATGCGGCGCACCGTGGCGCTGGCGGTCAGGATATGCAGGGGCTTGGCGGCCCCGAGGAGCACCGGGCCGATGGCGATGTTGCCGCCCGCCGCCGTCTTGAGCAGGTTGTAGGCAATGTTGGCGGCGTCGATGTTGGGCAGCACCAGCAGGTTGGCATCCCCCACCAGGGAGCTGTTGGGCATCAACTGCAGGCGCGCGGCGCCGTCCAGGGCCACGTCGCCGTGCATCTCGCCGTCGACCTCCAGCCAGGGCGACTGCGTGCGCAGCAGGTCCAGGACCCGGCGCATCTTGACGGCGCTGGGCTGGTTGCTGGAGCCGAAATTCGAGTGCGACAGCAAGGCCGCCTTGGGCTTGATGCCGAAGCGCATCATCTCCTCGGCTGCCATGACGGTGATCTCAGCCAGTTGTTCGGCGGTCGGGTCGTAGTTGACGTGCGTGTCCACCAGGAACACCTGGCGGCCCGGCAACAGCAGGCCGTTCATGCAGGCATAGGTGTGTACACCCGGGCGGCGGCCGATCACCTGGTCGATGTACTGCAGGTGCAGGGAGGTCTGGCCCCAGGTGCCGCAGATCATTCCGTCCACATGGTCCTTGTGCAGGAGCATCGCGCCGATCAGCGACAGCCGGCGGCGCATCTCGATCTTGGCCACCTGCACCGTGACGCCCTTGCGCTCGGTCATGCGGTGGTAGGTTTGCCAGAATTCGCGGTAACGGTCGTCCTGCTCGACGTTGACCACGTCATAGTCGACGTTCTCCCGCAGGCGCAAGCCGAATTTCTCGATGCGCTGGGCAATCACGGCGGGGCGGCCGATCAGGGTGGGCCGGGCGATGCCTTCGTCCACCACGATCTGCGCGGCGCGCAGCACGCGCTCTTCCTCCCCCTCGCTGTAGGCCACGCGCTTTTTGGCGGCGCGCTTGGCGGCCGCCATGATGGGCTTCATGGTCGTGCCCGAGGCGTAGACGAAGTTTTGCAGCCTCTCGCGGTAGGCGTCCATGTCGGCGATGGCGCGCAGGGCTACGCCGCTGTCGGCGGCGGCCCGGGCCACCGCCGGGGCGATCTTCATCATCAGCCGCGGATCGAAGGGCTTGGGGATCAGGTAGTCGGGGCCGAAGGCCAGGTCTTCACCCACGTAGGCGGCGGCCACCACCTCGCTCTGTTCCGCCTGGGCCAGTTCGGCGATCGCGTGCACGGCCGCGATCTCCATGGCGTCGGTGATGGTGGTGGCCCCCGAATCCAGCGCGCCCCGGAAGATGTAGGGGAAGCACAAGACGTTGTTGACCTGGTTCGGGAAGTCACTGCGGCCAGTGGCCAGGATGGCGTCGGGGCGCGCGGCGCGCGCTTCGTCGGGCTGGATCTCGGGGTTGGGATTGGCCAGCGCGAGGATGAGCGGGTTGGGCGCCATTTTCTTGACCATCTCCGGCTTGAGCACGCCGCCGGCGGACAGGCCCAGGAAGATGTCGGCACCCTCGATGGCGTCCGAGAGGGTGCGCGCCGAGGTCTTTTGCGCGAACTGGATCTTGTCCTCGTCCATCAGCTCGGTGCGGCCCTCGTAGACCACGCCAGCCAGGTCGGTGGCGTAGATGTTCTCGCGGGGCAGGCCCAGCTTGACCAGCAGCTGCAGGCAGGCCAGGGCGGCGGCGCCGGCGCCCGAGGTCACGAGCTTGACCCGCTTGAGGTCCTTGCCGACCACTTTCATGCCATTCATGATGGCTGCGCCCACCACGATGGCGGTGCCGTGCTGGTCGTCGTGGAAGACCGGGATCTTCATCCGCTCGCGCAGCTTGCGCTCGACATAGAAGCAGTCGGGGGCCTTGATGTCTTCCAGGTTCACGCCGCCGAAGGTGGGCTCCAGCGCCGCGATGATGTCGACCAGCTTGTCCAGGTTGTCTTTTTCGTTGATCTCGATGTCAAACACATCGATCCCCGCGAATTTCTTGAACAGGACGCCCTTGCCTTCCATCACCGGCTTGGCGGCCAGCGGACCGATGTCACCCAGGCCCAGCACGGCGGTACCGTTGGTGATCACCGCCACCAGGTTGCCGCGGCTGGTGTAGCGGAAGGCATTGGCCGGGTCCTTGACGATCTCTTCGCACGGAGCGGCCACGCCGGGCGAGTAGGCCAGGGCCAGGTCGTGCTGGTTGGACAGCTGCTTGGTGGGCTGGATCGCGATCTTGCCCGGGGTCGGAAACTCGTGGTATTCGAGCGCAGCCTGGCGCAGGAGTGCGCGTTTGTCTTCGGGTGTTGCAGGCTGGTCAGCGGCCATGGAATCGTGTCTCGCTCGGGCGGCCTAAGGCTAACTGCCGCGCTGTTTTGGGGTGGGGGATTGTAGTCCCGTCACCTTGCGCCGGGCCCGCGATGATCAGGGCTCGGGTCCGACCTCCCGCCCGACGCCATCGATGCGATGTAAGCCTTCCGGCCGGCTGGTGCGCGTGGGGCTGTTACTGATCAGCTCCTGCAGAACTGTTCACTGGGGTCGATTGCCATGGACTTTAAACACACTGTCACATTCCATTACGCGTTGTCCAGGGCTGACGTACAGCACGAAGCTCGCTTCGACGATGCACGGTCCGCAAGCGAGTGCGGGGCGGGCGACAAGCTCGGCCAGTGCGGATCGGCAACGGTCTCGGCAGGGACTTTGGTGGCACGACAGGTCGAGCCTTCGAGGCCACCAATCCTGCTGAGCGTCAGGGCGGGTCATTCGGTGGATCACCGGACCTTGGGCTGCGGCCTGGATCCCGACCCCGATAAGGATCACGTGATTGACATCCGCGCAGGCAAAAGCGAGGACCTCGGCGATGGCAGTGCGCCGGCAGGGCCTTCGACTCAGGCGGACCATCGCCGACGCGTCGCCCCTCGAAATCAGTTCGCTCCAGTGGCTTACAGACGCCTGCTTGATCGGGCAGTGCAGATTGGCCGTCTCGAGCAGCATTTGAATGCGCTGATCGCGCGTAGTGAGTCAGTACCTGTCTGCGATGCGCTCACGGTCAGTGCCAGTGGAATCACCAGCCTCGCTGCCGCCATGGTGGGAATCCTCTCTCTTGGCGGCATCCATCCAGGAATTTCATCGGCACTGTTAGCCGGTGGCGTGTTGTGCGGCGCAGCCTCCTACGCCAGATACAGAGGGCGGGAAGAAGAGGAGGACTCCGCCCGAGCAGCCGCTCACGCAAACATCACACGACTAACCGCCTGGATCGGGGATCTGCGTCAGATCCAAAGCGTGGACCCCTACAGGGTGATACTCGAGCAACGCGTGCCAGCTGAACTTGCTCAACACATCTTGGAATTCGCGTTCCTGTCGCGAGCACTCCGGCCCGCCGAGTCTGCTGACGAGCGATCCGCCTGAGGCGGCGCGTTTCTCGTCAGTCCCGCATCAGACCTTCAATTTCCGCTGCCTCCACCGGTACCCCCCGGGAGATCAGCTCGCACCCGCCCGGCGTGACGATCGCATCGTCCTCGATGCGGATGCCGATGTCATGGAACTGCGCGGGCACGTCCGCTGCGGGCCGCACGTAAATGCCAGGCTCGAT
>JBEGVR010000175.1:0-6173 GCA_041178265.1 Pseudomonadota bacterium
GGCGGTCGCCGACAGTCCTGCGGCTTCGCGGCTGATGGTTCACCATGCCCGTGCGCCGCACCGTGCCTACGGGGTGCCCGCGCCTGTCGCCGTGGGGCCCGCAGAGTGAAAGGAATGGACGTGAAGGTTTTCGCAAGATCGCTCGCGGTCCTCCTCGGCACCTTGGGCGCAGCCGCGATCGTGGTGATGGGGCAACCGCCTGACATCGGCCTGCTGCCCGCCGTGCCGGCCTGGCTGCAGGCCCTGGGGCTGACCTAGCGCTTGCGCGTGCTGCACACCGGGCAGGCGGCCTGGCGCGAGAGCCGGATCTCGTGCCATTCCATGCGCAGCCCGTCGAGCATCAGCAGCCGCCCGGTCAGTGGCGTGCCTGCCCCGGTCAGGAGCTTGAGCGCCTCGGCGGCCTGCAGGCTGCCGATCACGCCCACCAGCGGGGCGAACACGCCCATCGTGGCGCAACGGGTTTCCTCCACCGGCTGGTGCGGCGGAAAGACGCAGGCATAGCAAGGCGACTGGGGGTCGCGCGGGTCGTAGACGGCAAGCTGGCCGTCGAAGCGGATGGCGGCGCCCGACACCAGGGGCACGCAATGGCGCACACAGGCCGAGTTGATCGCCTGGCGAGTGGCGAAGTTGTCGGTGCAATCGAGCACCACGTCGGCCTGCGGCACGCGTTCGTCCAGGAGCGTGGCGTCGGCCCGCTGCGCCAGGGCGTGCACCTGGGCGCCGGGATTGAGGCCCAGGATGGCGGCACGCGCCGAGTCGACCTTGGGCTGGCCGATGCGGTCCTGGGCATGCGCGATCTGGCGCTGCAGGTTCGTGACGTCCACCTGGTCGGCGTCGACCAGCGTGATGCGCCCCAGCCCCGCGCTGCCCAGGTAGAGAGCCACCGGCGAGCCCAGGCCACCGGCACCGATCACCAGGGCATGCGCGCGCGCCAGGCGCTCCTGACCCTCGACGCCGATCTCCTCCAGCAGGATATGGCGCGAGTAGCGAAGCAGGTCGTCGTCGGTCATGCGGCGGGGATGTAAAAAGCCGGGCCGCTTGCGCGGACCGGCTCGGGTGGGGCGGGACGCGAGGCCTCAGTTGTCCTTTTTCTCGTCCTTGCGCTCGATCACCTGCGTCTTGCTCACGAGCACCGGGCGGCCCTTGAGCTGGTTGAGCGCCTGGGCGAGCTGGAAGTCCTTGTCGCTGCCGAATTCGGGCATCTTGCTGCGTTCGGCCACCGGCTTGCGGGCCTCTTCCTCGGCACGCTTGCGGGCTTCCTCGCGGGCGCGCTCCCGGGTCGGGTCCTTGGATTCCGCGGCGCCCTGGCCGTTGCCCAGGTGCTTGTCGAGGTCGGCCTCACGCGTACGCAGGAGTGCGAAGACATTGCCCTCGGCGCTCTCGTCGACCAGCACGTCGGGCACGATGCCGCGGGCCTGGATCGATTTGCCGGTGGGCGTGTAATAGCGGGCGGTGGTGATCTTGAGGCCCGTGTCGGGGCCCAGGGGGCGCACCGTCTGCACCGAGCCCTTGCCGAAGGTCTGGCTGCCCATGATGGTGGCGCGCTTGTGGTCTTGCAGTGCACCGGCCACGATCTCGCTGGCCGAGGCCGAGCCTTCGTTGACCAGGACGACCAGCGGCACGTTCTTGAGGGCGGCCGGCAGGCGGCGCAGCGGGTCGTTGCCCGCACGCCGCTGATAGAACTCGGGAGAGGCCTTGTAGACGAACTTGCTCTCGGCCAGCTGGCCGTTGGTGGAAACCACGGTGGCGCCTTCGGGCAGGAACGCGGCGGAGACGGCTACGGCCGCATCGAGCAGGCCGCCCGGGTCGTTGCGCAGGTCCAGCACCAGGCCCTTGATCGCGGGGTCGGCCTTGTAGACCTCCTCGACCTTGCGCACGAAGTCGTCGACGGTGCGCTCCTGGAACTGCGACAGGCGGATCCAGGCGTAACCGGGCTCGATCACCTTGCCCTTGACGGAGACGGTCTTGATTTCCTCGCGGGTGATGGTGACCGGGAAGGTGCGGTTCTCGTCCTTGCGGTAGATCGTGAGCATCACCTTGGTATTGGGCTCGCCGCGCATGCGCTTGACGGCCTCGGACAGCGTCAGGCCCTTGACGGCGGTGTCGTCGATCTTGGTGATCAGGTCGCCGGGCGCCAGGCCGGCACGGAAGGCGGGCGAGCCCTCGATGGGGGAGACCACCTTGACCAGCCCGTCTTCCTGGGTGATCTCGATGCCCACGCCGACGAAGCGTCCGGCGGTGCCCTCGCGGAATTCCTTGAAGGACTTCTTGTCGAAGTACTGGGAGTGCGGATCGAGGCTGGCCACCATGCCGGAAATGGCGTCGGTGATCAGCTTTTTCTCGTCGACCGGTTCGACGTAATCGGTCTTGACCATGCCGAACACCGCCGCCAACTGCTGCAGTTCCTCCAGCGGCAAGGGCGCGAGCGAGCCGCGCGCCACGGTTTGGAGCGACACGGTGGTGAGCGCTCCGGCCAGTGCGCCTACGGAAATCCAGCCGGCGATCTTCAGTTTCTGACTCATGGAAAAGGCCTGTCCTGCGGGTGAGCAATATACACCCGCGCCGGGTATCGGACGCGTTTTCAGGCGCCGAGTTCCGCCCCGGCAGCGTGGTTTTTACGCCTTGCCGTGGCGGCCCGCGGCGGCGGCGGCCCGGGCGGCCGCCTCGGCGTCTCCCAGATAGGCGCGCCGCAGCGGGCGCAGGTCGGCGTCGAGCGTGTAGACCAGGGGGATGCCGTTGGGGATGTTCAGGCCCACGATGTCGTCGTCGGAGATGCCATCGAGGTACTTCGCCAGGGCCCGGATGGAGTTGCCATGGGCCGCCACCAGCAGCCGCTGGCCCGAGCGGATTGCCGGGGCCATGGCCTCGTTCCAGAAAGGCAGCACCCGGGCCACGGTGTCCTTGAGGCATTCGGTGAGGGGCACTTCGGAGGGGGCCAGGCCCGCGTAGCGGCGGTCGCCTCGCTCGCAGCGCGGGTCGGTGGGCGCCAGGGCCGGCGGCGGGGTGTCGTAGCTGCGGCGCCAGACCAGCACCTGCTGGTCGCCCCACTCGCGGGCGGTTTCGGCCTTGTTCAGGCCCTGCAGGGCACCGTAATGCCGCTCGTTCAGGCGCCAGGAGTGGTGCACCGGCAGCCAGGTGCGATCGAGTTCGTCCAGGCAGTGCCACAGGGTGCGTGTGGCGCGTTTGAGGACGCTGGTAAAGCACAGGTCGAAATCGTAGCCCTCGCCGCGAAGCAGGCGGCCGGCTTCCTTGGCCTGCTCGATGCCGGTGGGCGTGAGGTCCACGTCGGTCCAGCCGGTGAAGCGGTTTTCGAGGTTCCAGGTCGATTCGCCGTGGCGTATCAGGACGAGTTGGTGCATGGACAAGTGCCTGTGGAAGTCAAGGACAAAGCCGGGATTCTAGAATCGAGGGCTGTCTGCCAGCCTGCAAGGATCAATGTGAAGTTCTTCATCGACAACTGGATGCTTATCTCCGTGGCGGTTGCCTCCGGGGCCATGCTGCTGTGGCCCATGGTGCGCGGGGCCGCGGTCTCGGGCCTGAACCCCACGGCTGCCGTGCAGTTGATCAACCGCGAAAAGGCGGTGGTGGTGGATGTGGGCGACGCGCAGGAATTCGCGGCGGGCCACGTGGGAGGCGCCCACCATGTACCGCTGGACCAGCTCCAGGCCCGCCTGCCCGAAGTGGTCCGCAACAAAGCCACGCCCGTCCTGCTGGTGTGCGCCAGCGGCGGGCGCGCCCAGCGCGCTCAGGGCGTGGCCCGCAAGCTCGGGTACGACAACGCGCAGGCGCTGGCCGGTGGCCTGCGCGCCTGGAAAGAAGCGAGCCTGCCCGTCGAGAAAGCCTGAGGAGTACATCGCCATGCCCAACGCCCCCGTGAAGATGTACACCACCGCCGTCTGCCCTTATTGCCAGCGCGCCAAGCAATTGCTCAAGGCCCGCGGCGTGGAGCAGATCCAGGAAATCCGCATCGACACCGATCCGCAGGCGCGTGACTACATGATGCAGACCACCGGCCGGCGCACCGTGCCCCAGATCTTCATCGGCGAGACCCACGTGGGCGGCTGCGACGACCTGATCGCCCTGGACGGACGCGGCGGCCTGCTCCCCCTGCTGCAAGGCGCCTGAGATAATCCGGCCCCAGACCCCATCCCAGCCCGCCCGGCCTGCCGGGCGGGCTTCTTCTTGACACGAAAGCGAGCCATGGCCGATACCCAGGACCCCGTCTTCCACATCCAGCGCGTCTACCTGAAAGAAGCCTCGCTCGAGCAACCCAATTCCCCCGCCATCCTGCTCGAGCAGGAACAGCCCACCGTGGACATCCAGCTGGGGATCGAGGCCGGCCAGGTGGCCGAGGGTGTGTACGAGGTCTGCGTGAGCGCCACGGTCAGCACCAAGATCGGCGATCGCTCCGTGTTCCTGGTCGAGTGCAAGCAGGGCGGAATCTTCGAGATCCGCAACATCCCCGAAGACCAGATGGGCGCGATCATGGGCATCGCCTGCCCGCAGATCGTCTACCCCTACCTGCGCGCCAGCGTGGCCGATCTCGTGACCCGCGGTGGCTTTCCGCCAGTGCACCTGTCCGAGATCAACTTTCAGGCGATGTTCGAGCAGCAGCAGCAGGCGCAACAAGGCTCGGGCATCATCACCCAGGCCTGATCCCCGCCGGGGCGAGGCAGCACCGCGATGAAGATCCTGGTCCTCGGTGCCGGCGCCTGGGGTACCGCCTTGTCGGTGAACGCCGCGGGCCGCCATGACGTGACCCTGTGGGCGCGGGATGCGGCGCAGGCCCGGGCGCTGCGCGCAGACCGCGAGAACCGCCGCTACCTGCCCGGCATCGCCCTGCCCGCGCGCATGGCGCTGAGCGATGTCCCGCAAGGAGCGTCCCTCGCGGGCGGCCAAGACCTCGTCATCGTCGCTACGCCCATGGCGGGCCTGCGGGGGTTGCTAGCCCACCTGGCCGGCGCCGGCATGCCGGTTGCGTGGCTGTGCAAGGGCTTCGAGGCGGGGGGCGAGCCTCCGCGAGGCCTGCTGGGGCACGAGATCCAGGCCGAGGTGGCGCCGCAGCTGGCCGCCGGCGCCCTCAGTGGCCCCAGCTTCGCGCTGGAAGTCGCGCGCGGCCAGCCCACCGCCCTGGTGGCGGCCAGCCCGCACGCGGTGGTGCGCGACACGCTGGTGGCCGCCCTGCACAGCCCCAACCTGCGTGTCTACGCGAATGACGACCTGATTGGCGTGGAGGTCGGCGGCGCGGTCAAGAACGTGCTGGCCATCGCCACCGGCCTGTGCGACGGCCTGGGCCTGGGGCTCAATGCCCGCGCCGCGCTGATCACCCGTGGCCTGGCCGAGATCACCCGCCTGGGCCTGGCCCTGGGGGCGCGCGCCGAGACCTTCATGGGCCTGTCCGGCCTGGGGGACCTGGTGCTCACCGCCACCGGCGACTTGAGCCGCAACCGGCAGGTGGGCCTGCTCCTGGCCAAGGGCCAGACCCTGGTGCAGGCCGTGCAGTCGCTGGGTCATGTGGCCGAGGGCGTGTACTGCGCCCGCACCGTGGTGCAACGTGCCGCCAGCCTGGGGGTGGAGATGCCGATCGCCAGCGCGGTGGTCGGCATGCTCGATGGCGCCCTCGCCCCCGAGGCGGCGGTGGCGGCCCTCATGGGGCGCGGGGCGCGGCCCGAGCACTGAGGCGGCGAGGGGGGCGGCCCTGTTCAGGCCGGCAGCGGCAAGGTGTTGTGGCTGGTGCTGCAGGAGCGCGCCTCTTCCTGGCACGCCTGCTCCCATGAGGGGGCCAAGGTGGTGGCTGTCTCGTTCGGCGCCTACCTGTTCCTGCATGCCCAGGCCCAACTACCGCCCTGTGTGGGGAGTGTGCTGCTGCTGTCACCGATCGTGGGTGAGTTTGCGAATGACGCACGCGGGATGAACTTCGTGCCGCCTTATGAAGATCGACTGAGGGCGTTAGCAGCGGGGGGGCAGTTTCGTGCGCTGCCTCGCCGCCACATTCATGTCGGCTCGGAAGATTGGCAAAGCGATCCGGTGAGTGTTGTCACCCTCGGAAAGCAGGTGGGCATCGGCGTCACGGTGGTTCCGGGGGCAGGGCACATGCTCGGGAAAGAATACGTGGGCTCAGTCCTGGACGGATGGCTCACGGGCCGGGCCAAGGAGGGCTTCGTCGCAGGGGC
>JBEGVR010000176.1:0-4250 GCA_041178265.1 Pseudomonadota bacterium
GGCCGGCCCTTTCGCAGGGGCGCGAGATCGCCGGCAAGACGCTGGGCCTGGTGGGCTTTGGCTCCATCGGCCGGCTCACCGCGAAACTGGCGCAGGGCCTGGGCATGCGCGTCGTGGCGCACGATCCCGTCGTGCCCGCGGCGGATCCGGTGTGGACGGCCGCGGGGGTGGCCCCCGTGGGCCTGGACGACCTGCTCGGGCGATCCGACGTCGTCAGCCTGCACATTCCCCTGACGCCCGCCACCCGCAACCTGATCGACACGGCACGCATCGCCCGCATGAAGCCGGGTGCGGTACTGGTCAACTCCGCGCGCGGCGGGGTCGTCGACGAGGCGGCGGTCGCTGCCGCCCTGCGCGCCGGTCACCTGGGGGGCGCGGCCATCGACGTCTTCGATGCCGAGCCCCTGCAGGCCGGCAGTGTTTGGGCCGATTGCCCCCGCGTCATCCTCACGCCGCACATCGCCGGCGTCACCGCCGAATCCAACGAGCGGGTCAGCGACCTGATCGCCGACAAGGTGCTGGAGGCCCTGGCAGCATGAGCGTCATTTCCTGGAGTGAACTCCAAGCCCTGGTGACGCGCGCACTGGCGGCCGCCGGCGCCAATGACGCCATGGCGCAGTCCACGGCGCGATCCCTGGTGCTGGCCGAGGCGCAGGGCCTGGGCTCGCACGGCCTGGCCCGCGTTGCCCAATACGCCACACACCTGCGTAACGGCCGGGCGGACGGCGCCGCCGTGCCCCGCGTCATCCAGCGCAAGGGCGGCGCCCTGATCGTGGACGCCGGCCAGGGGCTGGCCTTTCCGGCGTGCGACCTGGCGGTGGTGCAGGCGTGTGACGCCGCGCGCGAGCATGGCGTGGCCTTTGTCGGCGTGGTGTGCAGCCACCATTGCGGCGTGGTCGTCGACCATCTGCGTGTTGCTGCTGAAAAGGGATTCGTCGGCCTGGGCTTTGCCAACTCCCCGGCTGCCATGCCGGTGGCGGGAGGGCGGCATCCGGTGATGGGGACCAATCCGATCGCCGCTGTCTTTCCGCGCCGCAGCGCCGACCCGCTGATGGTCGATCTGTCGCTCTCCGAAGTGGCGCGCGGCAAGCTGATGGTCGCTGCCAAGGAGGGCAGGCCCATTCCCGAGGGCTGGGCCCTCGATGCGCAGGGGCGGCCCACCACCGATCCCAAGGCCGGCATGGCCGGTGCCATGCTGCCCGTGGGCGCGGCCACCGGCCCCAAGGGCGCGATGCTGGCCCTGGTGGTGGAATTGCTGGTCACGGCCGTGATCGGCGCCCGCTTCGGCTTCGAGGCCTCGTCCTTCTTTGTCGACGAGGGCAACCGTCCGGGGATCGGCCAGGCCTTCATCCTGATCGATCCGGGCGCGCTCGCCGGCAGCGAGGGCTATTTCGCCCGCATCGAAGTGCTGCTCGCCGAAATTCTGTCCGATGACGGCGTGCGCCTGCCTGGCGCGCGCCGCCTCGCCCTTGAACGCAAGGCCCGTGCGGGGGGGCTGGAGGTGTCCGATACCATGCTGCAGTCCCTGCGGCAACTGGCAGGGGCAGGCTGATTCCCACGACCACTCCAAGGAGACCTGCGATGTTCAACCGCCGTCAATTGATACTCACAGGTGCCGCCGCCCTCGTGGGGCAGCCTGCGCTGGCCCAGTCGATCCCGTCGACCGTCAAGTACGTCGTTCCCTTCCCCCCGGGTGGACTGACCGACGTCATGGCCCGCCTGGTCGCCAGCCGCATTTCCGACTCGTTGCGCATTTCGGTGGTGGTGGAAAACAAGGCAGGCGGCAACGCGCAGATCGGCGCCGAGCAGGTGGCCATGGGGCCGTCCGACGGGACGCAGATCCTGGCGATCACCCTGGCCCACGCCGCCAATGCGACGCTGTTTCCCAACGCCCGCTACAACCTCCTGAAGGACCTGCGGCCTGTCGCCCTGCTGGCCGGATCGCCCATGCTGGTGGTGGTGCCGGTCAACAGCCCGATCAGGGACTTCGCCGGCCTCGTGGCCGCCGCCAAGGCCGGCAAGCTCAATGCGGGCTCGAGCGGCAACGGCACCCCGCCACACCTGACGATGGCGCTGTTCAACGGCATCAACAAGTCCGAGATGACGCACATCCCCTACCGGGGCGGCGCGCCCTCCATGACCGACCTGATCGGCGGGCAGCTGGACGTGATCTTCTCCAACTTCCCCGAATCGTCCGCTCACGTGCGGGCAGGCAAGCTGCGGCCGCTGGCTTTCTGTTCGGCCGCGCGCAACCCGCAGATGCCCGACGTGCCCACGGCCGCCGAATCGGGCATGCCCGGGCTGGTGGTGGACAACTGGACGGCGGCCATGGTGCAGGCCCGCACGCCCGATGCGATCGTCGACCGCTACTCGCGCGAGATGATCAAGACCCTCTTCACGGCCGAAGTCGAGGAGCGGGCCAAGGTGCTGGGCTTCCAGCCCAATCCCAAAGGCATGCAGGAATTCGGCGTGTTCCTCAATTCAGAGGTGACGCGCTGGGGGCGCATCATCAAGGCGGCCAACATCACCGTCACCTGAGCGGCCCCGGGGGTGCCGTGCTACCCCGCGGGATCAATTCGAACGGCAGCAGGATCTGCTCGCGAACGCGCAGGCCGCCCTGGGCGCGAAGCAGCAGCTTGGCCGCTTCTTCGCCCAGGCGCTTGGTGGGCAGGGCGATGGTGCTCATGGAGGGCACCATGGATTCGGCCAGGGCCTGGTTGTCGATGCCCAGTACCGACAAGTCCTGCGGAACCCGAAGTCCCAGGCGCTGCGCCTCGAAGATGACGCCTGCGGCAAGCAGGTCGTTGCCGCAGAAGATCGCGGTGGGCCGGCCCCCGGACTGAAGGATCGAGCGCAGGCCCTTCGCACCCCCCTGCAAGGTGAAGGGCTGTTCGCTGACCCAGGGCTCGGGCAACTTCAATCGGTGCTTGCGCAGCGCCGCACGCACGCCTTCCATGCGGCTGCGGGCCCGGTCATTGTGCTGGAGCTCGCCCGCCACATGGCCGATGCGGCGATGCCCGAGCCCCACCAGAAAGTCGATCGCGCGCTCGCCCGCTGCGTGGTTGTCAAAGCCCACGCTGGGCAGACGCTCGTCGCACGACCAGGTCAGGACGGCAGGCTTGTCCCATCGCAGCAGGTTTTTCCAGAGGGCGGGACTGTGTTCCGTGCCCACCAGCACCAGGGCGTCGACGCCGCGGCGCTGCAGGGTCTGCACCACCTCCAGCTCGCGGTGCGGGTCGTAGCCATGACTGGCCACGAGCAACTGGTAGCCCGACGCTGCCAGATGCTGCTGCAGGGCCTGCGTGCTGCGCGCGAAGATGGCGTGGTCCAGCGTGGGCACCACGCAGCCGACGGCCATGGAGCGTCCACTGGCCAGGGCCTGCGCGCTCGCCAGCGGCACATAGCCCAGGCGGCGCACGGCCGCCTCGACCGCGCGGCGCGCCGCCTCGCTCACGACCTCGGGTTTGGACAGCACCCGTGACACCGTCGCCGTGGAGACGCCGGCCAGCCGGGCGACGTCTGCAATCGTGGACCTGGACTTCATGGTGGCTGCGGACCGACGCTTGCCAGCCCCCTCGTTTTCCCTTAGATACGGCAATTCTCGCGGCGACATGTATTGACCGCCCGGGAAGGGTGCCACAGAATTTGTGAAAGCGCTTACATTTTTCGACCGACCGATAGCCCACTGATGTCCGTCCCCCGCAATCGCCTCGCCTCGCGCCGTCTCTGGACCGGCGTGGCCACGGTCGTTGCCCTGGTGGTGCTGTGGACGGCGGCGACCACCTGGTTCGGCTGGGTCGGCCCGGCGCGCTTTCCGCCCCCGACCGAATTCTGGAAAGCCCTTGCCTTCATCGAGGAGGAGGGCTACAGCAACGGCCGCTTGTGGCAGCACGTCACGCACAGCCTCAAGCTGGTGGCCATGGGCTTTGCGGTGGCCGTCTCCATCGGCGTGTCCCTGGGGCTCCTCATGGGGCACTCGTCGCGCGCCGAGGCCCTGATCAATCCCGCCTTCCTGGTGCTGCGCCCGATCCCGCCCCTGGCGTGGATTCCATTGGCCATCGTCTGGCTGGGGCTTGGAGACGGCGCCAAGATCCTGGTGATCTTCGTCGCCGCTTTCGTGCCCTCGGTGATCAACACCTTCACCGGCGTGCGCAACATCGAAGTGCCGATGCGCGAGGCCGCCCAGATGCTCGGCATCCGCGGCTGGCGCCTGGTATCGGAGGTGTTGATTCCCGGCAGCCTGCCCATGC
>JBEGVR010000177.1:0-13176 GCA_041178265.1 Pseudomonadota bacterium
GGCCAGCTGCACCAGGCCCAGGAAGGCCAGCAGGCCCACGTCGCGCGCGCTGGCCTGGAACGGGAAGGCCAGCGGCAGCGTCACCAGCGAGGACAGCGTGGCCCCGAGCAGGACCGCCGGCAGCAGGTCGAGCTTTTCTCCGCCCTGGTTGTTCGAGCGCTGAGTGATCGTCCAGTTGATGGCGCCCGCCACCGGCACCGCGAAGGCGACCAGCGTACCCGCCAGCTGCCCGCCCGAAAACTCGGTGCCGTACATGTAGGCAATGCCTGCGCCCGCCACCACGATGGCGATCCAGGTGCGCGGTGCGATGTGGTGGCCGATGGTGACCCGGGCGATCAGCGCGGTGAGCAGCGGCCCGACGGACAGGGTCACCAGCACGTTGGCCACCGTGGTCATCGTCATGGCCAGCATGAAGGCGGTGAACATCACGCACCAGCAGGCGCCGGACATCCAGAGCACGCGTCCGCCCCGGCGGATCTTGGTGTAGACCTCGCGCCCGCTCAGAAGCGGCAGGATGGCGCACAGCGAGACCACCGTGAACAGGCTGCGCCAGAACGTCACCTCGAAGCTGCGTGCGTGTTCCAGATGGCGGGTGACGACGCCTGCGGTGGCCCACATCATCGTGACGGCCACCATCACCAGAACGGCGCGGCGATGGGTCAGGACCATGACGGCATCCCTCCCACGCCGGTCAGACCGTTTCGCGCGAAGCGCGCTTGCGCTCGTGCTCTTTCAGGTGGCGCTTGCGCAGGCGTACGCTCTTGGGCGTGATCTCGACGAGCTCGTCGTCCTCGATGAACTCGACGCCGTATTCAAGCGTGAGCTCGATGGGGGGCGTGATCTTGATCGCGTCTTCCTTGCCCGAGACGCGGAAGTTCGTGAGCTGCTTGGTGCGGGTGGCATTGACCACCAGGTCGTTGTCGCGGCTGTGGATGCCGACAATCATGCCTTCGTAGACCGGGTCGTTGGCCCTGACGAACATGCGGCCGCGGTCGTCGAGCTTGCCCAGGGCGTAGGTAAAGATCTCGCCGTCGTCCATGGAGATCAGCACGCCGTTCTTGCGGCTGCCGATCTCGCCCCTGTGCGGCTCGTAGCCGTCAAAGATGTTGGAAATCAGGCCTGAGCCTCGCGTGAGGTTCAGGAATTCGTTGGAGAACCCGATCAGGCCGCGCGCCGGGATGCGGTACTCCAGACGCACGCGGCCCCGGCCATCAGGTTCCATGTTCACGAGTTCGCCCTTGCGCTCGCCCAGGGCCTGCATCACCCCGCCCTGGTGCTGCTCCTCGATGTCGGCGGTGACCAGCTCGATCGGCTCGTGGCGCACGCCATCGACCATACGGAGCACCACGCGCGGCTTGGAGACGGCCAGCTCGTAGCCTTCGCGGCGCATGTTCTCCAGCAGGATGGTCAGGTGCAATTCACCCCGTCCCGAGACCTCGAACACGCCCTCTTCACCGGTCTCGGCCACGCGCAGGGCCACGTTGTGCTGCAGCTCCTTTTGCAGGCGGTCCCAGATCTGGCGGCTGGTGACAAACTTGCCCTCGCGGCCCGCCAGCGGACTGGTGTTCACGCAGAAGTTCATGGTCAGGGTCGGCTCGTCGACCTTGAGCATGGGCAGCGGCGCAGGGTTGGCCGGGTCGGTGAGGGTGACGCCGATGCCCACATCCTCGATGCCGTTGACCAGCACGATGTGGCCCGGCCCGGCTTCAGTGACCTGCACGCGGTCCAGGCCCTGGAAGGTCAACACCTGGTTGACGCGGCCCTTGACCGATTTGCCATCGGGGCCTTCCATCACCAGGACGTCCATGGCGGGTCGGATCGTGCCCTGGCTGATGCGGCCCACGCCGATGCGGCCCACGAAGGTGGAGAAGTCCAGCGCGGAGATCTGCAGCTGCAGGGGAGCCGAGGGGTCGCCCGCGTTGGCGGGTACGTGCTTCAAGATGGTGTCGAACAGCGCGGACATGTCGGGGCCCCACTGCTCACCCTGCTCGCCCTCCTCCAGCGAGGACCAGCCGTTGATGCCCGAGGCATAGACCACCGGGAAGTCCAGCTGTTCGTCGGTGGCGCCGAGCTTGTCGAACAGGTCGAAGGCGGCGTTGATCACCTTGTCCGGATTCGCGCCGGGCTTGTCGACCTTGTTCACCACCAGGATGGGGCGCAGGCCCAGGGCCAGGGCCTTCTTGGTCACGAAGCGGGTCTGCGGCATCGGGCCTTCCTGGGCGTCGATCAGCAGCACCACGCCGTCGACCATGGACAGGGCGCGCTCGACCTCACCGCCGAAGTCGGCGTGGCCGGGGGTGTCCACGATGTTGATGTGGGTGCCCTTCCAGCTGACCGCGCAGTTCTTGGCCAGGATGGTGATGCCGCGCTCACGCTCGATGGCGTTGCTGTCCATGACGGTGTCGACCACTTTCTCGTGGATGGCGAAGGTGCCGGATTGACGCAGCAGCTGGTCGACCATGGTGGTCTTGCCGTGGTCGACGTGGGCGATGATGGCGATGTTGCGGATTGGCGTAGTGCTCATACGGGTTGCGGTTCTTCGGAACTGAGGATTTGCTGGATTTCAAGGGGGCTCAGCAGACGCCCCGGAATCAATTCGCCACCCTGGATGTGGCCGGTACCCAGAAGGACTTCGCCCTGCGCCCCTGCAGTCGACGGGCCGAACACGGCGACTGCCTCGGTGTTGGGCCAGGTGCCGCGACGGCGCAGGCCGCTCAGGAAGCGGCCCGCATCGTCTGCGCCCAAGGTGAGCGGAGTGTGAGCGGCCAGGAGGCTCTCGGGCGGCAGCAGGCGGGCCAAGCGGTCGGTTTCGGACAGGGCCTCGAGGTCGGACAGGGTGACGCATTGGGCCAGGTCGTAGTGCCCGGTGGCGATGCGACGCAGCGCCGACAGGTGCGCGCCAGTGCCCAGGGCCAGGCCGATGTCCTCGCCCAGGGTGCGGATGTAGGTGCCCTTGCTCACACGGGCGACGATCCGCAGCTGTGGGTGGCCTTCGGCGGTCGGTGCCGCGGGCTCCAGGTGCAGGGTGTGGATGGTGACGTCCCGTGCTTCGCGCTCGAGGGCTTCGCCCGCACGGGCGTATTCGTAAAGGGCCTTGCCGTCCTTTTTCAGGGCGCTGTACATCGGTGGCACCTGGCGGATGCGGCCGGTGAACTGGCCGCGCACGAGGGCCAGGTCGGCAGCGGTCGGCTGCGAGACCGAACGCGGGTCGCGCGCTTCGAGCACATCGCCTTCGGCATCCCCAGTGGCGGTACGCACGCCCAGTACCACGAGGGCTTCATAGGTCTTGTCGGCCTCCAGCTGCAGCTGGCTGAACTTGGTGGCGGCGCCAAAGCACAGGGGCAGCACGCCCGTGGCCAGGGGGTCGAGCGTGCCGGTGTGGCCCGCTTTCTCGGCGCGCAGCAGCCATTTGCATTTCTGCAAGGCGTTGTTGCTTGACAAACCCAGCGGTTTATCAAGAAGAAGCACCCCGTGCACGGGGCGCCGAACGACCCGTGTTCGTGGCGCACTCATGCTCAGTCCTCTGAATCCTTGGAACGCGAGGCCACCGCCCGCGCGATCAGCGCGTTCATGTCAGCGGCCCGCTCGGTGGTACGGTCGAACTGGAAATGCAGGGTCGGCACGGTGTGGATATGCAGCCGCTTGAAGAGGCCATTGCGCAGGAACCCCGCCGCCTGGTTCAGGGCCTCCTGAGTCTCGACCGGGTCACCCACCAGGACGCTGAAAAACACCTTGGCATGCGCGTAGTCCGGCGTGACCTCGATCGACTGGATCGTGACCATTCCCACCCGTGGGTCCTTCAACTCGCGGGCGATCAGCTCCGTCAGATCGCGCTGGATCTGGTCGGCGACCTTGAAGCTGCGGTTCGCAGGGGAGGACTTCTTCACGGGCATGGCACCCTCTCGCCAGACGCCTTACAGCGTGCGGGCGATCTCCTTGACTTCGAAGAACTCGAGCTGGTCGCCCTCTTTGATGTCGTTGTAGTTGCGCAGCTTGATACCGCACTCGAAGCCTTCTTTGACTTCCTTGACATCGTCTTTCAGGCGACGCACCGACTCGATGTCTCCGGTGTAGATCACCACGTTGTCGCGAAGCAGGCGGAATCTGCAGCCGCGTGTGACCTGGCCCGAGGTGATGTACGAGCCTGCCACCGTGCCGATCTTGGACGCCACGAACACGGTGCGGATTTCCGCGGTGCCCAGGGCCTCTTCCTTCTGCTCGGGGGCCAGCATGCCGGACATGGCGACCCTCAGTTCGTCGACCGCGTCGTAGATGATGCTGTAGTAGCGGATGTCCACGCCATTGCCTTCGGCCAGCTTGCGGGCGCCGCTGTCGGCGCGCACGTTGAAGCCGATGACGACTGCCTTGGAGGCGATGGCCAGGTTGATGTCGGATTCGCTGATGCCGCCCACACCGGTGTAGACCATCTGCACCTTGACCTCGGCGTTCGAGAGTTTCAGAAGCGACTGCGCCAGCGCTTCCTGCGAACCCTGCACGTCGGCCTTGATGATGATCGGGAGCGTCTTGACCTCGCCCGCGCCGATGTCGGCGAACATGTTCTCCAGCTTGGCGGCCTGGAGCTTGGCCAGCTTGGTGTTGCGGAACTTGCCGGCGCGGTAGGTGGCGATCTCGCGGGCCCGGCGTTCGTCGGCCAGTACCATGAACTCGTCGCCAGCCTGCGGCACCTCGGTCAGGCCCTGGATCTCCACCGGGATGGAGGGCCCAGCCGACTTGATCGGCTTGCCGTTCTCGTCGAGCATGGCGCGCACGCGGCCGAAGGTCTGTCCGGCCAGCACCACATCACCCGCCTTGAGCGTCCCCGATTGCACCAGCACCGTGGCCACCGGGCCGCGGCCCTTGTCCAACTGGGCTTCGATGACCAGGCCCTTGGCCGGCGCTTCCACGGGAGCCTTGAGCTCCAGGACCTCGGCCTGCAGCAGCACCTGCTCGAGCAGGTCGTCGATGCCCTGGCCCGTGCGGGCCGAGACGCTGACAAAGGGCGATTCGCCGCCGTATTCCTCGGGAACGACTTCCTCGGTGACCAGTTCCTGCTTGACGCGCTCGGCGTTGCCCTCGGGCTTGTCGATCTTGTTGACCGCCACCACGATGGGGACGCCCGCCGCCTTCGCGTGCTTGATGGCTTCCTTGGTCTGGGGCATGACGCCGTCGTCGGCGGCCACGACCAGGATCACGATGTCGGTGGCCTGGGCGCCACGGGCACGCATGGCGGTGAAGGCCTCGTGGCCCGGGGTGTCCAGGAAGGAGATCATGCCGCGCGGCGTCTCGACGTGGTAGGCGCCAATGTGCTGCGTGATGCCGCCCGCCTCGCCCGCCGCCACCTTGGCGCGGCGGATGTAATCGAGCAACGAGGTCTTGCCGTGGTCCACGTGACCCATGACGGTGACGACGGGCGCACGCGGCACGGCCGGGCCCTCGACCGCGGAGACGTCTTCGTCGGTGAAGGCCTCGGGATCGTCCAGGGCCGCCACGATGGCGGTGTGGCCCATCTCCTCGACCACGATCATGGCCGTGTCCTGGTCCAGCGGCTGGTTGATGGTGACCATCTGGCCCATCTTCATCAGGGCCTTGATCACCTCGGAGGCCTTGACCGCCATCTTGTGGGCCAGTTCGGCCACCGTGATGGTCTCGGGCACGTGCACCTCGATCACGCGGGCTTCGGCCGGTGCAGCCTGGGCCGGGTCCTCGCGATGGTCGCGGTCGTTGCCGCGACGGCCCCGGGGACCACCACGCCAGGAGTTGCGGCCCACGCCGCCCGAGCTGTCGCCACGGGTGGGGATGGCCTTTTTCTTGGCAGGATCGCCTGCCCAGCTGGAGGACAGCTTGGCGGACTTGATTTCCTTGCCGGAGGGCGCCGACGGCGCCCCTCCCGGCGCGGGGCGACCGGTTCCGACCGCGGGCTTGTGCAGCGTGCCCTTGGCCGCAGGACGCGCGCCGTCGGCGGTCTTGGCGGCAGGCTTGGCCTCTTCGGGCTTTTTGGCCACCAGCATCTTCTTGGCGGGAGCCGCCATCATGGCCCGGATCGCCTCGGCCTCAGCCAGCGCCGTGCGGCGGCGGTTGTCGAGATCGACGGCGCGCACGGCATCTTCGTCGGCGCGTGCCTTGGAGGCGGTTTCGGCCTGTGCACGCGCTTGCGCCTGCGCAGCGACGCGGGCATCTTCGGCCTCGCGGGTTTCCGGTTTGCCGTCAGCCTGCCGCGCAGACTTGCTTTCCTTGATGGCGCGGTCTGCCTCGGCGTTCGCCTGCGCCTCGCGCTGCTCGGCTTCCTCGCGCTGGCGCCGCTTCTCAGCCAGGTCTTCTTCCTGGCGTCGGATCAGTTCGGCCTGACGGCGCGCCTCTTCCTCGCGGCGGGCGAGTTCGGCATCGTCAAGGCGGGCGACGGCGGGCGCAGACGGGGAAGGCGCCTCGGCCGGCACGGCGTCGGCCACGTCGTCACGCTTGACGAAGGTGCGCTTCTTGCGCACTTCCACCTGGATCGTGCGGGCCTTGCCAGAAGCGTCGGCCTGCTTGATCTCGCTGGTCGACTTCTTGGTCAGGGTGATCTTCTTGCGCTCACTGGACGCTGTGCCATGGCTGGCCTGCAGGTAGCCCAGGAGCTTTTGCTTGTCGGCTTCGGACAGGGCGTCCGTGGGCGCGGACTTGGCCACACCGGCGCTGCGCAATTGCTCGAGCAGCGTGTCGGGGGATTTTTTGAGTTCGCTGGCGAACTCGGCAACGGTCGTACTGGACATAGGTTCTTTTGCCTCCCATCACATCACTCGGAGACCGCGGGGCTGCTGGTAAACCAGTGCTCGCGGGCCTTCATGATCAGGGACTTGGCCTCGTCGGAGGACTGGCCGGTAATCTCGGTGAGCTCGTCGACCGCCAGGTCGGCCAGCTCGTCTCGGGTGTGCACGCCGGATTCGGACAGCTGCGCGATGAGCGCGGGCGTGAGGCCCTCAAGCGTGCGCAGGTCCTGTGAGACCTCCTCGACGCTCTCCTCACGCGCGATCTCCATCGTCAGCAGGGCATCCTTGGCGCGCGTGCGCAGCTCGTTGACGGTGTCTTCGTCGAAGGCCTCGATCTCCAGCATTTCCTGGATCGGCACGTAAGCGACTTCTTCCAGGCTGGTGAAGCCCTCGGCGATCAGGATGTCGGCGATCTCCTGGTCGACGTCCAGCTTTTCCATGAACAGGGTGCGGCTGCTGCTGGTTTCCTCGGCCTGCTTCTGGGCCGATTCGTTGGCATCCATGATGTTGATCTTCCAGCCGGTCAGGTCGGAAGCCAGGCGCACGTTCTGCCCGCCGCGGCCGATGGCGATCGCAAGGTTCTCCTCGTCGACCACCACGTCCATCGCGCCTTTCTCTTCGTCGACCACGATGGACGACACATTGGCCGGCGCCAGCGCGCCGATCACGAACTGGGCGGGGTCCTCGGACCACAGCACGATGTCCACGCGCTCGCCAGCCAGTTCATTGGTGACGGCGTTCACGCGCGTGCCGCGCACACCCACGCAGGTGCCGATCGGATCGACACGCTTGTCGTGCGAGACGACGGCGATCTTGGCGCGCGAACCCGGGTCGCGGGCGCAGGTCTTGATCTCGAGCAGGCCCTGCTCGATCTCGGGAACTTCCTGGCGGAACAGTTCAATCATGAATTCGGGAGCGGAACGCGACAGGATGATGGGCGCGCCGCGCAGGGTCAGGTCGACTTCCATGATCATCGCGCGAACGCGGTCGCCATTGCGCAGGTTTTCCTTGGGGATCATCTCGGTGCGACGCAGGCGCCCCTCGACGCGGCCGCTCTCGACGATGATGTCGCCCTTGTCCATGCGCTTGACGGTGCCCACGAAGATCTTCTCGCCGCGCGACATGAAGTCGTTCAGGAGCATCTCGCGCTCGGCGTCACGGATCTTCTGCAGGATGACCTGCTTGGCCGCCATGGCGCCGATGCGGCCGATCGGCAGCGAGTCGATAGGTTCTTCAATGTGGTCGCCCACCTCGACATCGGACACCCGGTCACGGGCGTCCATCAGCAGTTCTTCGGCATCGGGGTTTTGCAGGCCGGCTTCGTCGGGCACCACCAGCCAGCGGCGGAAGGTCTCGTACTGCCCGTTGTCGCGGTCGACGGCGACGCGGATGTCCACGTCACCGGCATACAGCTTCTTGGTGGCCTGGGCCAGGGCCGATTCGACCGCTCCAAAGACGATGTCGCGCTCGACGTTCTTTTCGCGCGAGATGGCCTCGACCAGCATCAACATTTCACGATTCATGTCACGACTCTCCTGCAACTGACTTGGGCCGTCGCCCCTTGAAATCCACCACTGGCGCCAGGCGGGCTTCCTTGAGCTCGCCGAGCTGGAAACCCAGGACCTGCAGCGGCGCCGGCTCCTTCTTCTTGCTGACTTTCTGTCCGGGCTTGGCGGGCGCTTCGTCGCGCCAGGTGATCTGCCAGCCGGTGGCGGCGCGCTCGAGCGTGCCGCGGAATTTCTTGCGGTTGACGGCCACCTGGCCCCCCGCCGCCGCACCCAGGGGCGCCTTGAGGGTGAGATCGACCAGCTCGCCCTCGAAGCGCTCGAAGTCGCGCTCGGCGCGCAGCGGGCGGTCGATGCCCGGGGAGGACACCTCCAGGCGCTTGTAGTCGGCACCCTCGACCTCCAGCGTGAACTGCAGCTGGCGGGTGACCTTCTCGCAGTCTTCGACGTCGATGAACGGCTCGGCGCCAGGCGCCCAGGGCCGGTCGATGGTGACGCGCAGCAGCCCGCCGGCGGAGCGTTCCAGCTCCACCAGCTCGTAGCCAAGGCCGGTCACGACATGTTCCACGGTGTCCTGTAGCGCCACTTCAGTACAAAAGCATCAATTTGTGGGGTTTGCGAAACGATCGCCCAAAAAAAACGGGCGGTGGTGAACCGCCCGTTTTGGTCGTCGACCGCAAATTGTACCTTGCAAATCAGTCACTTGCAAGCGATGACTCCCGAATTTCGTACATGCGGGACGGTTGGCGGGCAAGGCCCACGGCACCCCGACTCAGGGCGATACCTTGGCCCGCAGCAGCTTGGTGGCCGACCGCAGCTTCTTGCCGTCCAGGCGGCGGGCCCGCGACGCCGCAGTGGGCCGGGTCGGCCGCCGGGTCCGGGGCGGCGCCGCGACGCTGTCCACCAGTTCCTGCAGCCGTCCGAAGGCTTCGGCCCGGTTCATGTCCTGGCTGCGGTGGGACTGGGCCTTGATCACCAGCACCCCCTCGCGGGTGATGCGCTGGTCGCGCAGTGCCAGCAGGCGGGCCTTGTGGTCGGCCGGCAGGGACGAGCCCCGGATGTCAAAGCGCAGGTGGATCGCGCTGGACACCTTGTTGACATTCTGGCCGCCCGCGCCCTGGGCCCGCATGGCGCTGACCTCGACCTCCCCAGGCGGGATCGGAAAGGCGGGGGCGCCCTCGCCCCCGGGGGGCCTGCCGCCAGGGCTCATGACGCCGCTGCCACCAGTGCCCGCGTGTAGGCCTGGCGCGGTGCGTCCAGGACCTCGTGCACCGGCCCGGCTTCGACAATGTGACCGTCCTTCATGACCAGCACGTCATGGGCCATGGCTCGGATCACCTGCACGTCGTGGGTGATCAGGAGGTAGCTCAGGCCGTGTTCACGCTGCAGGCCTTGCAGGAGCTTCAGGACCTGCTGCTGGATGGTCACGTCCAGGGCGCTGGTCGGTTCGTCCAGCACCAGCAGCTGCGGCTGCACGATGAGGGCGCGCGCCACGGCCAGGCGCTGGCGCTGGCCGCCGGAGAACTCGTGGGGGTAGCGCGCCAGCAGGCCGGGGAACTGCGCCTCGGTCAGGCCGACCTCGGCCAGGGCCGCGGCGATGCGCGCGCGCCGGTCGTCCTCGGGCAAGCCGGGTTCGTGCACCAGCAGGCCCTCGCCCACGATTTCCTGCACCGTCATGCGCGGCGACAGGGACGAGAATGGATCCTGGAACACCACCTGCACCGCGCGTCGCAGCGGCTGGTCGTCCCGGGGGCGGCCGCTCCAGGCCCGTCCGGCGGCCGTCAAGGAACCGCGATGCGGCAGCAGGCCCAGCGCCGCCAGGGCCAGCGTGGACTTGCCGGAGCCGGACTCCCCCACGATGCCCAGGGTGCGCCCCGGCAGCAGCGCCAGGCTGGCCCCGTGCACCGCGATGAATTCCCCACGCCGGAACCAGCCCTTGAATCCGGGCAGGCGCACCGGGTAGGCCACCTGCACCTCGTATGCCTGCAACACCGGTGCGGCGCCCGCTGCGGGCGCGTCCTCGCGGACCTCTCGCACCGGCCGGCTCTCCAGCAGCTTGCGGGTGTAGGGATGCTGCGGGGCCGAGAAGACCAGGTCCACCGGCCCCTGCTCCACGAGGTGGCCCTGCTCCATCACCGCCACCCGGTCGGCGAACTTGCGCACCAGGTTCAGGTCGTGCGTGATGATCAGGACCGCCATGCCGGTTTGCCGCTGCAGGTCGGACAACAGGTCCAGGATCTGCCCGCGCAGGGTCACGTCCAGCGCCGTGGTGGGTTCGTCCGCCAGCAGCAGGCGGGGCCGGCAGGCCAGGGCGATGGCGATCATGGCGCGCTGGCGCTGCCCGCCAGAGAGCTGGTGCGGGTAGGCATGGGCGCGCCGCGCCGGCGCGGGGATGCCGGTGGCGGCCAGGGCCTGGACCGCCGCTTCCCAGGCCTCGCGCCGCCCCAGCCCGCGTTTGAGTTGCAGCACCTCCGCCACCTGGTCGCCCACGGTGTACAGCGGGTTGAGCGCCGTCATCGGCTCCTGGAAGATCATGGCCAGGTCGCTGCCGCGCACGGCCAGCATCTCGCGCTCGGACAGGGCGAGCAGGTCGCGGTCCCCTTCCCCGCTCGGACCGTCCGTCCCCGACGCACCCGCCAGGCGCGCCGTGCCCGAGATGCTTGCGTTCTGGGCCAGCTGCATCAGGGCCAGGGCCGTCACCGTCTTGCCCGAGCCGGACTCGCCCACCAGGGCCAGCTTCTCGCCGGGCGCCAGGGTGAAGTCCACGCCGTGCACCACGGTCTTGCCGCCGAAGGCGACCGACAGGCCTCGCACGTCCAGCAGGGGCGCGCCGTCACGGGGTGTTTGCGGGGGGGTCATGCCGGGTTCTTGCGCGGGTCGAGGGCATCGCGCAGCGCGTCGCCCATGAAGGTCAGGAGCAGCAGCGTCACCACCAGCACGCCGAAGGTGGACAGGGAAATCCACCAGGCGTCGATGTTGGCCTTGCCCTGGCTGAGAAGCTCGCCCAGGGACGGCGTGCCGGGGGGCACGCCCAGGCCCAGGAAGTCCAGCGAGGTCAGGGCCAGGATGGCTGCCGACATGCGAAACGGCAGGAAGGTGACCACCGGCGTCATGCTGTTGGGAAGGATGTGGCGGGTGATGATGCGCAGGTTGCCCACGCCCAGGGCGCGGGCGGCACGCACATAGTCCATCTGGCGATTGCGCAGGAACTCGGCCCGCACGTAGTCGGACAGGCCCATCCAGCCAAAAAGCGAGAGCAGCAACAGCAGGAGCGCCACGCTGGGCGCGAAGACCGCGCTGAAGATGATCAGGAGGTACAGCTCGGGCATCGACCCCCAGATCTCGATGAAGCGCTGGAAGGCCAGGTCGGTCTTGCCGCCGAAGAAGCCCTGCACCGCGCCGGTGACCACGCCCAGCACCGTGCCGATGGCGGTCAAGGCCAGCGCGAACAGCACGCTCACGCGAAAGCCGTAGATCAATTGCGCCAGCAGGTCGCGGCCGCGGTCGTCGGTGCCGAAGAAATTCTCGGTCGAGGGCACCGCCGGATTGGGCCGGGATGCAAAGTAGTTCAGGGTCTTGGGGCCGTAGGGATTGAGCGGATAGATCGCCCAGTTGCCGCCGCTGAAGATGCCGCCGCTGGTGATGCGTTCGCGGATGAAGGGGTCCAGGTAATCGGCCGGCGTCGGAAAGTCGCCGCCGAAGGTTTTTTCCGGGTAATCCTTGGCCAGCGGGAAATACCACTGGCCTTCGTAGCGCACCACCAGCGGCTTGTCGTTGGAGATCGCCTCGGCAAAGAGGCTGGCCACCACCATGACACCAAAGATCATCAGGCTCACGAAGCCCAGGCGGTTGCGCCGGAAACGCTGCCAGGCACGCCGCCCCGGCGACAGCGAGGCCAGGGCGCCGACCGGGGCGGTGCTGGTGGGGATGGCGGCGGTCTCCATGGTCACTTCAGTCGAACTTCACGCGCGGGTCGACCAGCACATAGGTCAGGTCGCTCACGAGCTTGGTGACCAGGCCGATCAGGGTGAACAGGTACAGCGTGCCCAGGACCACCGGGTAATCGCGGCGGATCACGCTCTCGTAACTCAGGAGCCCGAGGCCGTCGAGGGAAAAGAGCGTCTCGATCAGGAGCGAACCGGTGAAGAAGGCGCCGATGAAGGCGGCGGGAAAACCAGTGACGATCGGAATGAGCGCGTTGCGCATCACATGCTTCCACAGCACCTTGTTTTCGGGCAGGCCCTTGGCGCGGGCCGTCAGGACGTATTGCTTGCGGATTTCCTCGAGGAAGGCGTTCTTGGTCAGCATCGCGGTGACGGCGAAGCTGCCCAGGACCATGGCCGTCACGGGCAGCGCGATGTGCCAGAGGTAGTCGGTCACCTTGCCCAGGAGCGTGAGCTGCTCCCAATTGGAGGAGGTGAGCCCGCGCAAGGGGAACCACTGCAGCTGGCCGCCAAAGACCACCAGCAAGGCCACGCCCAGCACGAACCCTGGAATGGCATAGCCCACGAGCACGAAGAGCGTGCTCACGAGGTCGAAGCGGGAGCCGGCACGCACCGCCTTGGCCACGCCCAGGGGCACGGCGATCAGGTAACTGAGGAAGAAGGTCCACAGGCCCAGGCTGATGGACACGGGCAGCTTCTCCTTGACCAGTTGCCAGACGTCCTTGTGCTGGTAGAAGCTCTTGCCCAGGTCGAAGCGCGCGAACTGGCCCAGCATCTGGACGAATCGCTCGTGGGCCGGCTTGTCAAAGCCATAGAGCTGGCGGATCTCCGCGATGCGTTTCTCGTCCACGCCCTGGCGCCCGCGGTAGCCGGCGCCGGCACTGGCGGCGCTCTCTCCCCCGCTGTCACGCCCCTGCAACTGGGCCACCATCTGTTCGACCGGGCCACCCGGCACGAACTGGATCACCACGAACGTGAGCA
>JBEGVR010000178.1:0-3336 GCA_041178265.1 Pseudomonadota bacterium
CCTTTACTGCGCGGTTCCCCTGATCTTCCGAATCAGCGATCTGCTCGCTGCGCTGGAGGGCGCCGAGCGGAAGATCCCGTCGGATTACAACTACATGTCGTTTCGCTTTATCGTCGGCCCGCCTGGCCGATACGAGGCGGCAGGGGCGGGCTGGGCGCTCGATCCTCAGTTTTCCGGGGGCGGATCCACGATCAATGTCGCCACGCACTTCATCGACTTGTTCAGGTTCTTGACCGGTAAGGATGTGACCCGTGTCTCTGCCACGATGCACAACAGAACACACCGGGGTGCTGTGGAAGATTATTCGTTGCTCACAATGCAAACTGCCGATGGCGTTATGGGTATGGTGGAGACGGGCTACAGCTTTCCGAGTACGGCCGACGAACAACGGGAGTTTTCGTTCACGCTCGCTTCCGATCGGTTGTATTCGAAATCCGGCCCGGATCGGATCGAAATTCGTGACCGAGATAACCTTGCTGCGGGAACCCGCAGCCTTCGTCTGCGACTCGAAACCGACGTCTACTATCCCCTGTTCGTTCGGCAGGTCTTGGCCGAATGTCGCTCGGGGGCAAAGCCCTTGGCGTCGCTGCGTGATGCGGAGGCCATGATGCAGGTGATGGATGCCGCCTACGCCTCCGCTGGGCAAGGCGGCATCCCGCAAACGCTCGGACCGATTTCCGAGTGACAAACGAGTGACGACTTGTCCGGGGGCGTCATGGAGGAAGTGAAGAGGGGGAAAGCTGCCTATTGCATCAACACCTACTCCTTCACGCGCCGCCTCCAAGCGCGCGAGTGCCTCCAAAAGCTTGCCGATCTGGGTTACCGGCGCTTTGAGGTCATGTTGATACCCGGGCACTTCTGGCCGACGGTCGATGGGGTGGCGGGTCTGCGTGCCATTGAATCCTTGATAAGCCACAGGCAGCTGGAAATCCTGACGCTCAATCAACCCAATCTCGACATCAATCTCGCATCAGAAGTTCCCGAGATGCGCCAGCAATCTTGCAATGCCGTTGCCAATGCGATTGAACTGGCAGCGGCATGGAATGCCAAGGGCGTCGTGGTGAACCCGGGCAAGGCCAATCCCGTCAACCCGCCATCGATTCAGACGCTGACGGACAACCTCAAGCGCTCACTCGACCAGCTGGTTCCCCTGGCGGGCAGGAAGGCCGTCCAGTTGATTGTCAAGAACCACCCCTTGAGCTACCTGCACCGCGCCCCCGATCTCAAGGCATTCTTCGATGCGTTCGGCTGGGACCAGATCGGTCTGGCCTACGACTTCGCCAATGCCCACTTTGGCGGTGAACAGCCGCAGGCCGTCCTGGACGTGTGGGAGCATCTGTCGTTTCTGTATGCGGCCGACACGTCGACTGAACGATTTGAACACGCAGAAATCGGCAAGGGCACCGTTCCCTTCAGTGCGATAGCCAAGCTACTTCAACGCGCAAAGTCGTGTCCACCTACTATTCTCGAAATCGTATCCGAGCATCCACTGTCAGCGATTGCAGCCAGTGTCGAGTATCTCGACGCATGTTGTTGGCCAAAAGCATGAAGGAAATCGAATGAAAGCGTCCCCACGTTTCAACGGTCCATTGCGTCTTGCTAATGCGATGTCCAAAATGATTCTCACGCCCCTCGAAGATGCTCGCTTTCACCGAGAAGGACCACGATCATTCGTAGAGTATCGGGACCTGGGCATGGCGGAGGCTACCGGTGGTCGTATCAGCGGTAAGCACATCCGAGCAATTCAACCATTCACGGAAGAGACTGGGTGGCATTGGCACGATATGACAGGGCACTTCGTCTATGTTCTCAAGGGTTGGGTCAGGTTCCGATTTGACGGTGTCGATGAGGCGGTGACGGTCGTCGCCGGCTCCTGCCTGAGTCAGCCTGGCGGTGTAGCGCACAACGTGATCGGCCAGTCGCCTGACCTTGAACTTATCGAGATCAATATTCCTGCTGACTACATCACGGCGGAATGTGCTGACCTCAATGCTTGATCCTGATGCATTCAATTGGCCGCCAGGTGTGAAACCCGGACGGCGTCTCGCAGGGGCATGCAAAGGGATCAGGCCCGCGCGCCTTCCAGGCGCAGCAGCGAGGTCTTGCGTGCGAGCCCGCCCGCATAGCCCGTGAGGGCCCCGGCCGCCCCCACCACCCGATGGCACGGGACGATGATGCTCACCGGGTTGCGCCCCACCGCCGCGCCCACGGCCCGCACCGCACGCGGCGCGCCGATGCGCGCGGCCAGCGCGGTGTAGCTTTCGGTGATGCCGGCGGGAATCGCGCGCAGGGCCTGCCACACGCGGCCCTGGAAATCGGTGCCCGCGGACAGGTCCAGCGGCAGGTCGAAGGCGTCGCGGGCCCCGGCGAAATACGCGTCCAGCTGCTGGCGGGCACGCACCAGCACCGGGTGCGCAGGCTGGGCGCGCCAGGCCGTCGCGGCCTCGGGCCAGTGCCGCTGCCCCTCGAACCACAACCCCGCCAGGCCCTGCGCGCTAGCCGCCAGCAGGATGGTCCCCAGGGGGCTGTCGTGCGAGGCGGTGACAAGTTCGCGGTGCAGGCGGGCGTCGGGCATGACCGGATGATACGCACGGCTGGCCGGGTGACCGGCTGTTTCCGCCGGCCTCGGGCCCGGGCCGTCCCTGCCACAATGCGCGTGGCACGCCTGCCTCCAGCGGCCTCCAGTCACGCCACCCCATGACCTTTCCTGCCTCCATCTTCAAGGCCTACGACATCCGCGGCATCGTGCCGTCCACCCTGAACGAGGACACCGCCCACGCCCTGGGCCTGGCCTTCGGCGCCGCGGCTTCGCGCGCTGGTGAGCGCGTGGTGGCGGTGGGCCGCGACGGGCGCCTGAGCGGCCCGGCGCTGTCCGCCGCCCTGGTGCGTGGCCTGCTTGCCAGCGGTGTCGACGTGATCGACATCGGCCTGGCCACCACCCCCATGCTGTATTTCGCGGCCAGCACCTTGTGCGCCAGCGGCATCCAGGTCACGGGCAGCCACAACCCGCGCGATTACAACGGCTTCAAGATGGTGCTGGCCGGCCGCGCCATCCACGGCGAGGAGATCCAGGCCCTGCGCCGTGCCATGGTGCAGGGCGGCACGCCCGCGGCGATGCCCGGGCGCGTGCGCAACGTCAACGTGCTGCTGCCATACCGCGACCGCATCGTCTCAGACGTGAAGCTCGCGCGCCCGATGCGGATCGTCGTCGACTGCGGCAACGGCGTGGCGGGCGCCTCGGCCCCCGCCATCTTGCGCGCCCTGGGGTGCGAAGTCACCGAGCTCTTTTCCGAGGTCGATGGCAACTTCCCCAACCACCATCCCGACCCGAGCAAG
>JBEGVR010000179.1:0-4625 GCA_041178265.1 Pseudomonadota bacterium
CTGCGCAGAGACGGGCGCCTGGTGCCAGTGGGCGCCTCGCGCCATGGAGGCCCGGGCCTGCTGCGGCTGGACACGCGCGACGAAGCCGCGCTCACGGCGGCCCTGCGCGGCGTGGACGCGGTGGTGAACTGCGTGGCCGGCAGCGCGCCCGCCATCGCGGGCGGCGCCTGCACCCTCGCACGCGCGGCGCGCGCGGCCGGCGTGCCGGCCCTGGTGCACCTGAGCAGCATGGCCGTGTATGGCGAACTGGACCACCCGGTGGACGAGGCCTCGCCCCTGGGGCCCGCGCGAGGCTGGTACGCGCGCGCCAAGCAGGTGGCGGAGGCGCAGGTTGTGGCGCTGGCGCGCGAACCGTCCCCGCAAGGCCAGGCCACGCGCGTGACGGTGCTGCGCCCGGGCTGCGTCTGGGGGCCCGGCAGCGCCTTGTGGGTGGAGCGCATCGTGCACTGGCTGCGCCAGGGCCGCCTGGGCGACCTGGGCGAGGACGGCGACGGCTGGACCCATGGCGTGACGGTGGACGATGTCTGCACCGCGATCGTGCAGTCCCTGCTGCGCCCCGCAGCGGCAGGCGAGCCCCGGGTCCTGAACCTGGCCGCCCCCGACAGTCCGCGCTGGAACGCGTGGTTCGCCGACCTGGCGCTGGCCGTGGGCGCCACGCCGCTGCGCCGCATAGGACCCCGGCAGCTGCGCGCCGACGCGTGGCTGCTGGGGCCACCGCTGCATCTGGCGCGCCGCCTGCTGTCTGCCGCGGGCCGCGACGCGCGGGCGCTGCCCGAGCCGATCACGCCCGGCTTGCTGCGCCTGTGGCGGCGCCAGCTGCGCATGAACGCCAGCGCCGCCCCGGGCGCGCTGGACCTGGCCTGGACGCCCTACCCCCTGGCCTTGCGCCAGTGCGTGGCCGCGCTCAAGACAGGCCCTGCGACGGCAGCTGGCGCAGGCCGCGACCCGCCAGGCGCAGCGCGCGCGCGATGAACACGGGGTTGCCCACCACATAGCGCCGGAACAGGCGGCGCGGCTCGCACGCCAGCCTCCAGGCCCATTCCAGGCCGCAGCGTCGCAGCACGCGGGGCGCACGCGCCTGGCGCGCGCCCAGGAAGTCCAGGATGGCGCCGCCGCACACGATCAGGCCCGGCCCCGCCAGGCTGGCGCGCAGCGCCAGGGCCACCTCCTCCTGGCGCGGCATTCCCATCCCCAGCACGATCAGCGCCGGGTGGTGCGCGCGGGCCAGTCGCAGGTAATCCTCGGTGGGCAGAAAGCCGTGGGCAGTGATGCAGGGCGAGCCGGGCGCCAGGTCGCATACGACGGCCTGCGCCGCGCGAGTCAGCCAGGGCTCTTGCGTCCCGAACAAGGCCAGGGGCGTGCCCGCGTAACGGCGCAGGATGCGGGGAATCAGGTCGGTGCCGTTGAGGTTCAGGCCTGGCCGCTGATTGAGCAGGGTCATGAGCAAGGCCATGCCGATGCCATCGCGCAGCAGGATGTCTGCGCCCGCCAGGGCCTCGAAGAAGCCCGCGTCATCGGCAGCGCGGTTCATGGCGTGGGCGTTCACGAAAGCCAGCACCCGGGGCCGGTCAGGCTGCGCCAGCCAATCGAGCAGCTGCGCCTGCCCGCGCGCGCCGTGGACCCGCACCGCCTGGCGCACCAGCACCTGCCAGCGGGCCGGCCAGGCGGGTGCATTCACTGCCGGCCCGTGCGATTGAGGACGGCGCCCACCAGGGTGACGCCGAACTGCCGCAGGCCCGACGCCACGGCCGCCAGACCCGGCAGCGAGCTGGCGTCGCGCGAGGCCACGACCATCGCGGCGCCGGCGCGCGCCGCGATGGTCGCCGCGTCCGCCGAACCAGTGAAGGCCGGCGTGTCCACCAGGATCACCTCGTAGCTGGAACGCAGCGCCGAGAGCAGGCGCGAAAAGGCGTTGCGCGCCAGCAGCTCCTGCGGGTTGGGCGGCAGCGTGCCCGCCGGCAGCAGCGACAGGCCCGGCAGCGCGCCGATGTCCACGGTGGCCTCGGTGCCCGCGCGCCCGGCCAGCACGCTGGACAGGCCCTGCCGCCCCGGCACCCCAAACAGGCGGTGCTGGCGCGGGTGACGCAGGTCGGCGTCGATCACCAGGGTGCGCTTGCCCAGTTGCGACAGCAGGGCCGCCAGGTTGGCGGTGATGTAGCTGCGCCCCTCGGCACGCCCGGGACTGACGATGGCCAGCGCCGCATGGCGCGCGTCGTTCTCGAACCACCGCAGCATCAGCTGGCTGCGCAGGGAGCGCAGGTGTTCGACGGCGGGACTCTCGGGCTCCCAGGCCGCCACCAGTTCGCTGGCCAGCGCGCAATCGCGCGGCAAGGTCACCTGCCCGAACTGCAGCGCCAACGCCAGCCGGATGTCGTGAGCGCCCAGCAGCCCCATCTCGAGGCCGGTCTCGCCATAGAGCTGGCCGGTCACCTGCTGGCGGGCGTGTATGCGCTCGGCATCCTGTGCGGACAGGCGGCCCAGGTCGACCAGCAGCGCGCCCATGGGCTGGCTGGCCTGGCGTGCGAGCGCCAGTGGGGTCTCGGGCTCCAGGGCCCGGGGCAGTGCGGGCTGGTTCATGCGGCCGCCCCACCGGAAAAGCCCAGGCTGCGGCGCGGACCCGAGAGCGCCGCCAGGCCGGTGTAGGCCGCGGGCAGGCTCGCCAGCACGGGCAGGTCCGTCCCCAGGGTGATGTCGTCCACCGAGCGCACGCGCCGGTGGACCAGCTCCAGCATCAGGGCGCCGGCCACCGCGAGCAGGCTGCCCGCCACCAGGGCCACCGCCAGCACCTGCGCCAGGCTGGGGCCCGAGGGGTCGACCGGTTCGGCGGCGGGTGCGACCTGGGTCAGGTAGGTCTGCGTGGCCAGGCTCTCCAGCCGGGTCTTGCTGGCGTTCGTGCTCACGGTCTCGAAGGCACGCCGCGCGGCGTCCAGGTCCTGCTGCAGCAGCGCCAGCTGGCCACGCTGGCGATTGAGGGCCAGCACCTGCTGGCGCTGGCCCTGCAGGGCGGCGTTGAGTTCCTGCTCACGCGCGCGGCCGGCGCGGTAGCTGGCCTCGATGCCCCCGGCGATGCGGCGCGTCTCGGTGGCCAGTCGACCCTGCACCGCATCACGCTCGGCCTGCAGCCGCAGCAGCTGGGGGTGCCTGGACCCCAGCGTGGCGGCGCCTTCCTGAAGGCGTGCCTCCACCCGCGCGAGGTCGGCCTTGAGGGTATTGACCAGCGGGCTTTGCATCACCTCGGCGACGGTTTCGCTGGAGGCGCCGCGCTTGCTCTGGCTGTCGGTGGTCTGGGCCTGCACCTGTGCCAGCTGCAGCGACAGTTCGCGCAGGCGGGCGATCTCGTGGTCCACCTGCTCGGTGCCGACGATGCCCGCGTGCTGCTGGAATTCGGACAGGCGGGCCTGGGCCGTCTCGAGCTGGCGCCGGCTGGCCTCCACCTGCGTGTCGTACCAGCCGGAACCCTGCTTGGCCGGCGCGGTCTGGATTTCCAGCGCCACCTCGATGAAGGCGCGGGCCAGGGCGTTGGCGCCCTGGGCAGCCTGCGCGGCGGTCGGTGCGCTCCAGCCCACATGGATGATGTTGCTCTCACGTGCGGGCCGCACCTGCATGCGTTCATGCATCTCCCGCAGCAGCGTGGCGCGCCCGGCGGCATCGGCATGACCGGCCGCCTGCATCAGGTCCAGCGCGCGCTGCGCCACGCGCGCGCTGCGCGCGATATCGATCTGCGTGGCCATGTAGCTGGCCACAAGGGTGGGCGCGAAACCGCCACCGACCTTCTCGGATTGCACGTCAACCAGCACCGGGGCGTCGGCGGTGTAGCGCTCTGGCCGCAGCAGGGCCCAGCCCAGTGCGAGGGCCAGCGCGGCCAGCAGGATCAGGGCGGCCGTGGCACGGCGCGCACGCAGGATGGAAAGGAACTGCAGGAGGCTCATCGCGGCACCGTGGATGTGAGGGTTTCAGAACAGGCTCTCGCGGACGAACAGCACGTCGTTGGGCTGCACCGGGTCGGTCAGCTGCGGCGTGGACTGCACCACGGCGCCGTCGGGTCCGGCGCGATGCAGGCGCAGGCGGTTCTGGCTGCCGCGCGGCGTGATGCCGCCGCCGGCGGCCAGCGCCTGCATGACCGTCATGCCCCGCTCGATCCGGTAGGGGCCGGGCTTTTGCGCCTCGCCAGACAGGTAGAAGACGGGCGCGCGCGGGATGAACAGCGCATCGCCCGCCTGCAGCACAAGGTCGTCCTGCGCGGCGTCGCCCGTGAACAGGCGCGGAATGTCGATCACCCGGCGAAAGGGCACGCCCTCACGAACGCCAGTGACCACCACCGCGTCATCACCCAGGGGCGTGACGCCGCCGGCGGCGGCGATCATTTCACTGGCGCGCACATTGGAGGTTTCCAGGGTGAAGCGCCCTGGCCGCGCCACCTGCCCCAGCACCGCCACCTGGCTGCCCCGCACCTGCAGCAGATTGATATTCACCTGCGGCGTCTTCAGGAAGCGCCCTTCACGCAAGGCGGTGGCGATGCGCCGTTCGGCCTCGCCCAGGGCCAGTCCGCCCAGCGGGAGGCTGCCCACCAGCGGGTAGCTGATGGTGCCGTTCTCGGAGACGCGGGCCTCGACGGTGAGGTCGGG
>JBEGVR010000180.1:0-6040 GCA_041178265.1 Pseudomonadota bacterium
CGTCGCGCGCGCTGCCGGCATCACCATCGACTGGGACGACTTCGCCCGCCTCTCGGCTGTCGCACCGCTGCTGGCGCGCGTCTACCCCAATGGCAGTGCCGACGTGAACCACTTCCAGGACGCGGGCGGGCCCGGCTTCATCATCCGCGAGCTGATGGATGCGGGCCTGATGCATGCCGACGTCGCCACCGTACGCCCTGGCGGCCTGCGCGAATACACCCAGGTGCCCAAGACGCAGGATGGCGCGCTGCATTGGCAGGTCACCGGCCCCTCGGGCGACACGCAGGTCGTGCGGCCGGTGTCGGCGCCGTTCAGTCCCACCGGGGGCCTGCGCCTGCTCACGGGCAACCTGGGGCGCAGCGTCATCAAGGTTTCGGCCGTGCCCGACGATCGTCACGTGATCGAGGCGCCGGCGCGCGTCTTCGACAGCCAGGACGCGATGCTGCAGGCCTTTGCCGAGGGCGAACTTCATAAGGCCTGCCGCGACAACGGCGCGGGCGGCCTGGTCTGCGTGGTGCGCTGGCAGGGGCCGCGCGCCAACGGCATGCCCGAGTTGCACAAGCTCACCCCGCCGCTGGCGGTGCTCCAAGGCGAGGGCTGGCGCGTGGTGCTGGTGACCGACGGCCGCATGAGTGGCGCTTCGGGCAAGGTGCCTGCCGCCATCCATGTCTCGCCCGAGGCGGCAGCCGGCGGCCCGCTGGCGAAGTTGCGCGATGGCGACCGCGTGCGCCTGGACGCCATGGCCGGCACGCTGCAGGCGCTGGTGCCGGATGCCCAATGGAATGCCCGCGAGGCGGCCGCCATGCCCCAGGGCCTGCATGCCGCCAACCAGATCGGCCTGGGCCGGGACCTCTTCGCCGGGTTCCGGCGCCATGCCCTCACCGCCGAAGAAGGAGCCTGCACATGGCTGTGAACGCCGCTGGCAGTCCACGCCCGCTGCCCGCAACCCTGACCGCGCTCGACGTGATGCGCGACGCACCGGTGATTCCGGTGATCGTGCTGGAGGACGTGGCGCAGGCGGTGCCGCTCGCCCGTGCCCTGGTGGCCGGGGGCATCCGCATGCTGGAGGTGACGCTGCGCACACCCGCCGCACTGGCCTGCATCGAGGCGATCGCCCGCGAGGTGCCGCAGGCCGTGGCCGGCGCCGGCACCGTGCGCAGCGCCGCCGACGCGAAGGCCGCCCATGCTGCCGGCGCGCGCTTTGCCGTGAGCCCCGGCTTCACGATGGCCATCGGCCAGGCCTGCCGCGACCTGGGCCTGCCCCTGCTGCCCGGTGTGGCCACCGGCAGCGAGATCCTGCAGGCGCAGGAAGCTGGTTACAGCCAGCTGAAATTCTTCCCGGCGTTGCAGGCTGGTGGGCTGGCCATGCTCAAGGCCTGGGCCGGCCCTTTCGGTGACATGATGTTCTGTCCTACCGGTGGCGTGTCGGCAGCGAATGCGGGCGAGTTCCTCGCCCTGCCCAATGTGGCCTGCGTGGGCGGGTCCTGGCTTACGCCCGCGGCGGCGGTGGCGGCAGGGGACTGGGACCGAATCACTGGGCTCGCGCGCGAAGCAGCCTGGCTCGGGCGGCCCGCCTGAGGCTCGGCGGGGGCGTGGCGCCCCCGCGGCTCGTTGCTTACTTGACGAGCATCACCGGGACGTCGGCGCCGGTGACCACCTTTTGCGCCACGCTGCCCATGAGGGCGCGGCCGATCAGGCCGTGTCCGTGGGTGCCCATGATGATCAGGTGCGCCTTGGCCTTCTTGGCTGCGCGCAGGATCTGTTCGTCCGCGGAGCCCACCGACCACTCGCAGCGGTACTTCACGTCGTGCTTGTCCAGGAATCGGCGGATCGGGCCGAGCACCTTCTCGGCTTCGTCGTTCTGGTAGGACTTGACGACGTCGCCACCGACCGCGGAACGCACGCGCGGGGGCAGGGCGGGCTGGGCGTGGACGACCAGTACCTCATCGTCCGGGCCGGCCAGGTTTTCATGGGTCATGAGGAAGGCCAGGGCCTTCTTGGTGTAGGGGCTGCCGTCAGCGGCCAGGACGATGCGCATGTTTTTCTCCTTGCGGGGCATGGGGTGAACAGGTACTCAGCGTAGCACCAGCACAGGGATCGTACTGTGCGTGAGGACATGCTGCGTCTCGCTTCCGAGCAGCACGCGTGCCAGGCCGCGCCGGCCGTGCGATGCCATCACGATCAGATCGCATTTGTGCTTGCGCGCGGCGGCCATCACCGCCTCGGCCACCTGGTCCGAATGCCCCAGTACACCCTGGGCCTGCACGCCCTCGCGGGTGGCGGCGGCCACCACCACATCGACCACCTTCTGGCCCCGGGCCGTCCAGGTGCCCTCGATGCGGGCGACTTCCTCGGGTGCGAGGGTCACCGCGCCCTCGAAATAACTCATGGGGTAATCGGGCACGACGTGCAGCACCACCAGGCGCGCGCCGGTGGCGGCGGCCAGGCCGATGGCGGCCTTTTCAGCCTTGCGAGAGAGGCGTGAGTGGTCGGTGGCGAGGAGCAGGCGCTGGTACATGGGCGCGAGCTTAGGGCGGCCCGGGCGGTCGCGGCTTGATCCACATCAATGGCCCGCCGATTCGGTCCCGCTAGTCTCACGGCGTGAATTCAGTCGCCAGCCCCACGCTGCCCGTCGGACAGGCCACGCCGCGCACACCCGCGCAGTCCCGGGGCTGGGACGTGCTCGATGAACGGTCCGAGTGGCCGCGCTTTGGGCGCGTCCTCGCGGACCGCCCCGGTTCCTGGGAGTCCTACCTGGCGATCGAGGGCATGCACTGCGCCGCGTGCACGCTGGCCGTTGAACAGGCACTGGGCCGGGTGGCGGGCGTGGCTTCGGTCGAGGTCGATGGCGCCACGGCCACCGCCCGTGTGGTCTGGGCGGAAGCGGCGTGCCGTCCCTCGCAATGGTTCGCCGCGCTGGACGCGGCGGGCTATGCGGGCATGCCCGCCGGCGATCTGCTGGACGCCGCCCCCCGAGCCCGTGCCCAGCGCCGCCTGCTGTGGCAATGGCTGGTGGCCGGCTTCGGGATGATGCAGGCCATGATGTATTCGGTGCCCCTGTACCTGGCGGCACCGGGCGACATCTCGCCGGACGCCGAGCGCCTCCTGCGATGGGGCGCCTGGATGATGACCCTCCCGGTGCTGCTGTTCTCCTGCCGGCCCTTTTTCGCTGGGGCCTGGCGCGACCTGTCCCGCCGCCGCATCGGCATGGACGTGCCAGTGGCCTTGGGCCTGACCATCGCCTTCGCCGCCAGCACCGCCGCCACCTTCGATCCCGCCGGACCCTGGGGCCGAGAGGTCTGGTACGACTCGGTCACGATGTTCGTCTTCTTCCTGCTCTCCGGGCGCCTGCTGGAGCAGCGGCTGCGCGCGCGCACCGCTGGTGCGCTCGAGGCCCTGGTGCGTGCGCTGCCCGCCAGCGTGGAGCGCCAGGTGGCTGATGGCTGGCAGCGCGTGCCGGTGCACCGTCTCGTCGTAGGGGACTGCGTACGCGTGCTTGCCGGCGAGGTGATCCCCGCCGACGGCTGCATCGAGGCGGGCGAGAGCCGGGTACACGAGGCGCTGCTCACAGGCGAATTCGCGCCACTGGTCCGGCGCGCGGGTGATGCGGTCATCGCCGGCAGCCACAACCTCTCGGGTACGCTGACCGTGCGCGTGCAGCGCCTGGGCGCCGACACGCGTTACGCAGGCATCGTGGCGCTGATGGAGCGTGCCAGCCTGGACAAGCCGCGGCTGGCGCGGCTGGCTGACCGCATCGCGGGCCCCTTTTTGTGGGGGGTGCTCGCCGCCGCCGGCGCCGCCGCCGCGGTGGCTTGGCCGACGGGGCCTGCGCACGCCCTCGCGGTGGCGGTGGCGGTGCTGGTCGTCACCTGCCCGTGCGCCCTGTCCCTGGCCACGCCGGCCGCCACCGTGGCCGCGGCTGGCGCCCTGGCGCGGCGTGGCGTTCTGGTGAGCCGGCAGCAGGCGCTGGAAGCCCTGGCGGGCGCGGACACCGTGGTGTTCGACAAGACCGGCACGCTCGCGCAGGAGGGCCTGGCGCTGGCCGGCATCCGTTGCCGCGACGGCCTCCGGCCCGACGCCGCCCTGGAGGCCGCCGCCGCGCTCGCAGGGCATTCCTTGCACCCGGTCTCACGATCGCTGGTCGCGGCGGCGGGTGGCCGCGCGCAAGGCGTGCAAACCCGCGATGTCACCGAGCACCCTGGCGAGGGCTTGCAGGGCCGCATCGCTTCCGGTCCCTTGCAGGGCCGGCGCCTGCGTCTGGGCTCCGCCGCCTTCTGCGGCGTGGCGTGGCGTGCAGGCGCGATCTCCCAGGCCCACCTGGCCGACGAGGCCGGATGGCTGGCCACCTTCGACCTTTCCGAGTCGCTGCGACCGGACGCGGCATCGGCCGTCTCGCAACTGCGTGCCCTGGGCCTAAACGTGCGCCTCCTCTCGGGCGACCGCCCTGCAGCTGTAGGGCGGCTCGCGCGGCGCGCCGGCATCGCACACTGGGACGGCGGCTGCTCCCCCGAGGACAAGCTCGCGCGCGTGCGGGCCCTGCAGGCACGGGGCCATCGCGTGGTCATGGTGGGTGACGGCATGAACGACGGCCCGGTCCTGGCCTGCGCAGACGTGTCGGTGGCCATGGGCGACGGTGTGCCGCTGGCCCAGGCCCGCAGCGACGTGGTGCTGCAAGGCGCGCGCGTGGGCTCGGTGGCAACGTTGATCGCGCATGCGCGCCGCACTCGCCGCGTGGTGCGCCAGAGCCTGGCCTGGGCTGCGGTCTACAACGGCGCCTGTGTGCCGCTGGCCGTGGCCGGCTTCATGCCCGCCTGGCTGGCCGGTCTGGGCATGGCGGCCAGCTCCCTGCTGGTGGTGATGAACGCGGCCCGCCTGGCCTCGGTGCCCTCGCCCCAGGCCGACACGGTGTGACGATGGACATCCTGTTCCTGCTCATTCCGCTGTCCGTGGTCCTGGCGCTCCTGATCCTCGCAGGACTGGCCTGGGCGGTCTGGCGTGGCCAGTTCGATGCACTGGACGCCGAGGGCGAGCGGATTCTTCACGGCGATTGACCTGAGTCAAGGATTTTCTTCGGGCCCCGCGGGACACTGCGCAGAACTCACAACCCAGGTGAATCCCCATGAAGATGGACCCAAGCGCCCCCGCATCCGGCACCGCCCGCTACCACGACACCGTGGTACGCCAGTTCTCCCTCATGGCCGTGGTCTGGGGCGTGGTGGGCATGGGGGTGGGCGTGTTCATCGCCGCGCAGCTGGCCTGGCCTGAACTCAATTTTGGAATTCCGTGGCTGGGTTATGGACGCCTGCGGCCGCTGCACACCAACGCGGTGATCTTCGCCTTCGGGGGCAGTGCGCTGTTTGCGACCAGCTACTGGGTGGTGCAGCGCACGTCGCAGGTGCCCTTGTTCGCCCCCCGGCTGGCCGCCTTCACCTTCTGGGGCTGGCAGGCCGTCATCGTCGCCGCTGCGATCAGCCTGCCCCTGGGCTACACATCGGGCAAGGAATACGCGGAACTGGAATGGCCCATTGACATCCTGATCGCGCTGGTATGGGTGGCCTATGCGGTGGTGTTCTTCGGCACCCTGGGCACGCGCAAGGTGCGTCACATCTACGTGGCCAACTGGTTCTACGGCGCCTTCATCATCGCGGTGGCCCTGCTGCACATCGTCAACAGCGCGGCGATTCCTGCGGGCTTCATGAAATCCTATTCGGCTTATGCCGGCGTGCAGGACGCCATGATCCAGTGGTGGTATGGCCACAACGCGGTGGGCTTCTTCCTCACTGCCGGCTTCCTGGGGATGATGTACTACTTCATCCCCAAGCAGGCCGAGCGCCCCGTGTATTCGTACCGCCTGTCGATCGTGCACTTCTGGGCGCTGATCTTCACCTACATGTGGGCCGGTCCTCACCACCTGCACTACACCGCTTTGCCCGACTGGACCCAATCGATCGGCATGGTCTTCTCGCTGATCCTGTTGGCACCCAGCTGGGGCGGCATGATCAACGGCATCATGACCTTGTCGGGCGCCTGGCACAAACTG
>JBEGVR010000181.1:0-4998 GCA_041178265.1 Pseudomonadota bacterium
GACCGACCTCGAAAACGTGCCCGCGGGCTTCGTCGGCGCCGAGGTAGCGAAACACCACGCCAGGCTTGGTAACGAACGTCCTGATGAGTGCGAGCAGTTCCTGGGCGCGTTCGACGCCGCCATGCACGCCAGACAGCCCCGGGGTGTTGCTCAGGTTGTCGCGCAGTGCGTTGACGACGCGCAGGTCATCCGCTGCAGAGAGTGGCGGGTTCATGCTAAAGGCTCAGTGTGGCCAGGGGGATGTCGGTCGGAAGCTGTCCGTAGAAATCGGCCAGGCATGTGTCGAAGCCGAGAGCGTGCGCACGGTCGAGCTCAGCGCGTAACGCGGGGTCAAGCGGGAGGGGGCCAAGATGCTGGCCAGGTGTGATGTCTGCCTTCATTTTTTGTTCTTCACGGTATTTTTTACGGTAGCGAACAGAGCGCCCGCACCTGCAGCCCGCGCTGGGGCTGGGTTTTCGCTTATCTGTTGATGATTCGTAACGAATGATTCGGAACGAATACGGCGTGCAACCACCCTGGCCGCAGGCTTGCGTCGCTTGCCAGCGACCCACGCCCAGATGACGCTGCGGTGAATGTCGAGGGCCTTGGCGATGGCGCGGTAGGACAGGCCCTGCAACCGTAGTTCTTTGGCGCGGGCTACGCTCTCATCACTGTGGCGAGCCCAATGGTGACTTGTCCCGCACGGCGCCCCGTGGATGTTGGTCTGGACCAGGCGCACTTTCATTGCGTCCCCCTTTCGCGCATGCGCTGCGCATTCGCACCTGCTGAGTCTGCTGATTCCTGCAGATTCGCCAGATTCCGGCCAGCGCTGCGGTCGCCGCTGCCGCTTAGTGACGGTTTTGACGGTTTTCCAGAGGGGGGTGACCCCCCATTTTCTACAACATTTCTTCTTTTCATCTTCTCTCCCTTCAAAACATGTAACAGGTATTGGGGAGGGACCCCCTCTCTGAAAACCGTCAAAACCGTCATGCGAAGTCACTCGCATACGCGCCCCCATAGGGTTGTGCATGCTGCTCAAGCCTGCTGCGGCGAGCCCCGAGCACCACTTCACGCAGCACCGGGTCACGCGCCACCTTCAAACCTAGCGACATCGCGGCGGGCGCCTCGAGTGCCTCGAACACCTTGTGTTTGCCCATTGGCTTTCTGCCAGCGGCGTAGCACCAGGTGACGTAGTCGGCGTACAGATCCGCGCGCTTCCACATGAAGCCTTCGCCCTCTGCAGCGCTGACCTGCAGTTCCACGCACTCGGAGTCGTGCAGGAACTCCAGCACGCTGTCGGTACGACGACGCCACTGGCCAAGCAGCTTGGTGTGAGTCGCGGTGACCTGGAACCGGCCGCGCTTCTGCAAGCGCTTGGCGCCGTCCATGGCCCACGCCAGCACACCACCCAGCTCGTCGTGGACGATGTGCTCGGCCAGATCAGCGTCGATGGCCTCGTCGCCCCTGCCCAAGCGGCTATTCAGGAAACCCACAATCAGCCAGCGCGTGAAGAACGCCTCGCTGTGGTCGCGCGTGTTCACGAAGTGGTTGGTGTTGAAGATGTGCGCAGCCTCATTGCGGAACGTGAAGGGCTTGCCGGTCGGATGACGCCCGGTCAGCAGGTCGCGCCCGGTGACGGTCTTGAAGTGGGCCGCCGGGATTGGCTCCTCCTCGGGCAACTCACCCACCACGTTCAGCCGCTTGCCCGCCAGATCCGCCAGGTAATACTCAGCGTCCCAACGGAACGGCGACGACGCTGCGTGCCACTCCCTGGGCACCAACTCCTCGATGATCTTGAGCGCGGTGCCCTTGCCTGCGCGCCCGGGGCCATAGAACAGCGCGACCTTCTCGTGGCGGGCCATCAGGCCGAACACCACCGCGCCCATGATTTCCTGGAGCTGGGCAATCTGCTCGGTGACCAAGTGCGGGTGCTCAGAGGCGAACGTGTCGGCCAGGTAGCGATCGAACAGTGGTGTCGGCATGCCTGGTACAGGGCTGGTGCGCAGGACGAAACGCTGGCGGTGCTCCGCGCCGAGCGGCTCCACCGTGATCCCGCCGTCAGTGCTCAAGCGATAGAACCCATCAGGGCAAGCCAGACCGATGGGGGCGTCACTGAAGAACCCTTCGTTACCCTGAGCAGCGATGGCATAGGCGTGGGCCGCGACGCCCAGGTAGTCACCCCTGCGCTGGCAGTTCTTCATGCCGCTGAAGCGCTTGCCGACCTCGACCTCATAGTCACCAGCAAGGCGCCCACGGAAGACGCCATCGTCCTCGAAGGTGTAGATGCGCCCCTCAATGCCAACGGGTCGGACTTCACCAGTGGAGTCCACCAAGCTCTCGAGGAGCTGCAGCGCGTAGTCGGCGTGCGTCAGGCCCTGGCCGTCCGCGCCATCATTGCGTGACTGCAATTCATCGCGCAGTGCCTTGAGTGATACGCCGGTTTCTTTCTTGACCCGCTTGAGCAGATCGTCGACCTCGCTGGGTGTCAGGCCACGAGATCCGGCGATCGCGGACAGCACGATGTCAGAGAACTCACCCGGGTCGCAGCCCATGACCGCGGCGCCACAGATGGTGTTGATGATGTCGGCGTAAGCCTTGCCGCGGGGTTCAGTCCCCTCCTGGTATTTCATGCCCAGCTCGGCCGCAGCCGCTTTGACTGCTGCGGTGAAATTGCCGCCGTGGTCGAAGTGGCAGTAGATGTCGAAGGCGTCACCATAGCGGTGCCCGCTCTTGGACTCGGCACCCAGCCCCGCCTGGGAGTCGGTGCCACTGAGGCTGATCCAGTGATCGTCGACCACGCGTGTCGCGTAGCTGCCGCTAGTCTGGTACGGACTACGCCAGTCCACATCACTTACGGGCGACTGCTCGTAGAGATTGGCGACCAGCAGCTCCTCGATGCTGTGGGCGGCGTTGAATGCATCGACCACACTGGACGCTTCGTTACCGGCACCGCGCTGCTCCAGGCGGCGCTGGCGTGCGGCTCTGGCCTCTGCGCGTGCCAGCTCGAGTGCTGCGGTATCGGCCTCGCGCTGCGCCAACAAATTGTTCAGGGATTGCTGCACAAGACCGTCGGCCATCGTGAGGCCCCGACCGTCCTGCGCGTCGCGCACGAAGAACTTGGGTGTGCCATCGGCCTTGCGAGCGGCCTTGGGCACGTTGGGCAAATACGCGATCTGCCCAGCGCGAGCCAGCGACCAGTCCATCTGGCAGCCATTGGCTTCCATGAAGCCGTAGAAGGCCATGCACAGCGCGCTCCACTCCGTAAAGGCCAATGGCTCGACCAAGGGGACCAAGGTGCGCCAGTGCTTCTCTGCTTCGGTTGAGCTGGCAGTGCTGTAGACCAGGTAGGCGACGCCCTCGCCGAAGAACTCGCGTACCAGGCGCTGCACGGTGTCAAATGGGGTGTTGCCCTTGTCGATGTCGCCAGGGATTGCTACGAACTGACCACGCTGGCGCTGGGTGTCGTGCTCACGGCCATCAAAGGCGTGGTACGTCGAGCAGATGATCGCGGGGGCGCGCCCCTTATCAACGCGGGCCGGATCTGCCTGGTTGAAGATTTCACCCAACGTGATGGTGCTGTAATCCGCGCCGGTCTTGATCTTGCTGTCGAAGTTGCCATTGCAAGTCAGGACAGCGTGGCCCTTCCACGCAGCGGCGTATCCGTCAGCGTTGCCTATTTTTTGAGCAGGGATAGAATTCACGTCAGACCTTTGAGGTTCGGCAGCCCCGCTGGTAACGGAGCTGGTGTGTTTTTGATTTGCATTGATCTCTTCTTCAGCCCTGGCCTCATCCGCCAGGGCTTTGTTTTGGGCGGCCATCGCCGCCTGGCGCTCGCGGTCTTCGCGCAGCATCACTTGGTAGGACGACTCAGCAGGCATCACACACCCGCTTTCTGCAGCAGGGCTTCAATCGTGCTGCGGCGCCAGCCGATCACTCGCGTACTCAGGCGGATCGGCGGGGGCAGCTTCCCCTTTTTTTCCCACTCCCAAATCGTTCGGCGTGATACGCCGCCAAACATCGACTGGGCCTCCTTGCGAGTGACCAGCGGGTCGTTTTCGTTGCCAGATTGCATGGTTGATTTCTCCTTGAAGTTGCCAGAAATGGCGTTGCAATACGGGCATCGTCCCCGAAGATCGGTCCTTCAAGGACACCCCCCAACCTCGAGTGAAAACACCCTGTAGCAGGTGCTACAGCGCATAAATAAAAACGCCGCTCGGAAGCGGCGTTGATGGGGGTGGGCGTGAGTGAAGGTCAGCGCCAGCAGCCATTGATTGCTTCCTGCAGGTCCACTGCGGCGTGGTTGACCGGTGGGGCCACCACAACCTTTGGCCCACGCTTGCGCTCCTTGGGGCCTGTTCTCGCGCGCGCGGTCGCTGGCGCGTAACGGTCTGGCGTCTGGCAGCGGCGGCGCCCGGTCGCGATATGTGCAACGCCTGATTTGCTCAAACCCATCTTGCGCGCCACATCGGAGTAACTCAGGCCAGCCTCAAGCAGATCCAGAACCAGCCCGACATCGTGGTCGGTGAGTACCGCGCGTGGGTGGGCCTCACCAATGACACGGCCTGCGACGTTCAATGCAACGCGCTGGGCCTTAACAACAGTGGCCGCCGTGCTCACAGATAACCCCGCGCAACGAGCCCCACAAAGGCAAAGGGAAGGTGCGGCATGGCGTAGCAGGCCCAGAGTAAGAGTCTGGTCATGGCTGGGCCTCTTGCTGCGAGCTGAACATCTCAACCAGGTGCGCTGGTGTCTTTTCCTGGACCAGGCCGAAGCGCTCGAGGAAATACACCACGAGGCCATCGGCGGGGTCGGAGCGCACGAGGCGATAGCCCTGGAGCGCGGCCTCGGCACGCAGCGTCGCGAAGTCCTTGTCGGTGATGGGGGCGCTCATGTCGTCACACCTGGGAAAGCACGCATCAGACCAAACAGGACCGCCGGTACGCCTGCCAAAACAGCGCCGACCCCGGTGTAGAACTTGATCGTCATTCGCTGCTCGAGATCACGTAGGCAGTGCTCAAG
>JBEGVR010000182.1:0-9172 GCA_041178265.1 Pseudomonadota bacterium
GACCGTCTGCTGCGTCTGACCCACGATGGTCATGAGTTCGTCCTGAATGGTGCCGCGAGTGAGGGCGTCCAGGGCGCCGAAGGGTTCGTCCAGCAGCAGCATCTTAGGCTGGATGGAAAACGCGCGGGCAATGCCCACCCGCTGCTTCATGCCGCCCGAGAGCTGGCTGGGCTTCTTGTCGATGGCATGACCCAGGCCCACCAGCGCCACGAACTTCTCCACGTGCGCGTTGAGGTCCGCGCGGCGCATGTCCGGCCAGCGCGACTTGACGGCGAACTCGATGTTCTGGCGCACGGTGAGCCAGGGCATCAGCGCATGGCCCTGGAACACCACGCCGCGCGACAGGCTGGGGCCCGCGATCTCGCGGCCGTCCATGAAGGCATGGCCGCTGCTGGCCGTGTCCAGCCCCGCCAGCACGTTGAGGATGGTGGTCTTGCCGCAGCCGCTGTGGCCGATGATGCAGACGAACTCGCCCTTGGCGATCTCGAAGGACACGTCGGCAAACACCGGCTTGTCCGCCTGGTAGGCCTTGGCGAGTTTCTGGACCTGCAGGAATCCGTTCATGGGGCGTGCCTCAGTGGGGGGCATGGAAAAGAGCCGGGGTTCGTTCACGCGCGCTTCACTCCACATAGGTCACCGCCTTTTGCGCCTGGGCGAAGAGCAGGTCCAGCCCCATGCCCACCACCCCGATCACCAGGACCGCGAAGATCACGTTGGTCAGCGACAGGTTGTTCCACTCGTTCCAGACGAAGTAGCCGATGCCCGTGCCGCCCACCAGCATCTCGGCGGCCACGATCACCAGCCAGGCGATGCCCATGCTGATGCGCATGCCGGTCAGGATGGTGGGCGCCGCCGCCGGCAGGATCACCCGCAGGGCCTTGCGCAGGGGCTTGACCTCCAGCGTGCTGGACACATTGAGCCAGTCACGCTTGACCGACGCCACGCCGAAGGCGGTGTTGATCAACATCGGCCACACCGAGCAGATGAAGATCACGAAGATGCCGCTGACGCTGCTGTCCTTGAGCGTGTACAGGGCCAGCGGCATCCAGGCCAGCGGACTGATGGGCTTTAGCACCTGGATGAAGGGGTTGAAGGCCTTGTGCATCAGGGGCGACATGCCGATCAGGAAGCCCAGCGGAATCGCCACCGCCATCGCCAGCAGGAAACCCAGCGCCACGCGCCCCAGGGAGTGGGCCAGCTGGATACCGATCCCCTTGTCGTTGGGGCCCTTGTCGTAGAAGGGATCCGACAGGTGCTTCCAGGTGGTGCGGGCCACCTCCAGGGGGGGCGGGAAGCCCGTGGCCTTGAGGGCGCCCGGGTCCTTGCCCATCATCTTGGCGTATTCGATTTCTTCAGCCGACATCTTGGCGGTGCCGCCCGGTCCCGCCGGCGTGTGCGAGGCCAGTTGCCAGGCGCCCAGGAACAGGCACAGCAACAGCAGCGACACCAGCGCGGCGCGCAGGTTCAGGGAAGTGGTCTTCATGGCGATCCCGCTCAGGTCTTGCGGATGGCGAAGCTGTCCAGGTACTCCTGCGGCTTGGCCGGGTCGAACACCTTGCCCATGATGGTGTGCCTGGCGTAGCCGGAGCCGGCTGGCAGCGGCATGTCCAGGTCCTTCATGTGCTTGCGGGCATCGGTCAGCAGGAACACCTTCTCGGCGATCTGCCGGTAGTCGACGTTGCCCTTGATGTAGCCCCAGCGCTGCATCTGGGTGAGCATCCAGACGGCCATGCTCTGCCAGGGCATCGGGTCGAAGTCGGCCCGGTCCGGCACGTTCTGGATCTTGCCCAGGCCGTCGGCGAACTTGCCGGTGAGCACCTGCGCCAGCACCGTTTCGGGTTGGTTCAGGTAGGCCTGGGGCGCGATCACCTTGGCGATCAGTTCACGGTTCTTGGGCTGGCGGGCCATGGCGGCCGCGGTCAGCACCGAGCGGAACAGCGCTGCGAAGGTGTTGGGGTTCTGGCGGATGAACTCCGCGCTGGTGCCGAAGGCGCAGCAGGGGTGGCCGTTCCAGAGGTCTTTCGTGAGCAGGTGGATGAAGCCCACTTCCTCGAACACGGCGCGCTGGTTGAAGGGATCGGGGCCGAGGAAGCCGTCGATGTTGCCGGCGCGCAGGTTGGCCACCATCTCCGGCGGCGGCACGACGCGGATCTGGATGTCGGTGTCGGGGTTCAGGCCCGCTTCGGCCACGTAGTAGCGCAGCAGGAAGTTGTGCATGGAGTACTCGAAGGGCACCGCGAACTTGAAGCCCTTCCAGCTTTTAGGATCGCGCTTGTCCTTGTGCTTGACATGCAGGGTGATGGCCTGGCCGTTGGTGTTCTGGATCGTGGCCACGTTCATGGGCACGGGGTTGGAGCCCAGGCCCATCGACATCGCCAGCGGCATGGGCGAGAGGAAGTGGGTGGCGTCGTACTCCTTGTTGATCATCTTGTCGCGGATCAGGGCCCAGCCGGCGGTCTTGATCACCTCGACGTTCAGTCCCTGCTTGCTGTAGAAGCCCAGCGGATGCGCCATGATCAGCGGCGTGGCGCAGGTGATGGGGATGAAGCCGATCTTGAGGCTGGTTTTCTCCAGGGGGCCCTTTTCCTGGGCCATCGCCTGCAGGCTCGCCACCGGCAGCACGCTGGAAATGGCCGCCATCGCGGTGCCCTTGCCCACCGCCCGCAGGAATCGCCGGCGCTGGGCGTCGTGCGGGAACAGGGCCTTGACCAGCGTGGCCTCGATGAACTCGTTGCTGTAGGCCTCGAAGTCGGCGGTCTCGCTGCGACGACGCAGTTCGACCGCCGCTTGATCGGCCGCCACCTCGGCATGGTGGTCCGCCACGCTGTGGTCGCGGCCGCAGCTGCACTTCATCATCAAGGGACGATCGGCATCGTAGGGGTCGAAGTAGTCGGACATGGTGAGCCTCCAGGAGGGTTGGATGGCTCAGTACCTTGCAAGCTGCGGGCCAACTGTGCGCAATGCGTTCGCCGCACAGTGGTGCGTGGCGTGCCAAGTGGGTTTCAACGCGTTCGTCCCCGGGGCGGCGCGATGGGTTCGTTCGCCCGCGCACGGTGTCGATGCCTTGATCTGGTGCGGGGTGGGCTGGCCAAATTGGTGCGTGAGCGCACCATGGGCATTCAGCCGGTGACCCGCCCGAAGGCCAGGATATTACTGATTGGTTACATTCAAGACAGCCCAGTTTTCTCCTGATCCCCCCGCTCATGAACTTCCTGAACGCCTTCCTCCATGGTGAAGCCCTCGCCGAGATCCTGATGGAGGGGCACAACCCCTACGCGCGGCACAGGCTCGAGACGGCGGATGTCGATGCGCTGCGCCAGCAGATGCGCGCGGGCGATGCCCTGCAGGGGTACGCGGTGGGGCGGATCGTGAGCTCGGGGCGGGGCGTCTGGGCGGTGACGAGGCACTCGGTGCTTATGCGCAACGCGCGCCGCCAGGGCGTCGAGGTGATCGCGCTGGACCAGGTCGAGGGATTCGAGGCGGTCCGCGGCCGCTTTGGCCATACCGTGCGCCTGCGCGCGCAGGGGCGCGGCTGGAGCCTGTACGGCGTTGACCGCGAACTCGCCCGGTCCCTGCACCTGGCGTTCCAGGTGCGCGGTATCGCCAGCGTGTTCGAAGACCTGCCCGCGCTCAGCGCGGTCTGGGAGGCCACCCTGGCCGCCGGCCCGCACGCCCAGGACTGCCTGCAGGACGCGCGGTCGCGGCTGCAGGTGGCATGAGGCGCGGCCCGAGCCGGCATGCCCCGGGAAAGCGCCCAAAAATTGAAGTAGAATTCGAGGCTGCGCGGGAGTAGCTCAGTTGGTAGAGCGCAACCTTGCCAAGGTTGAGGTCGAGAGTTCGAGACTCTTCTCCCGCTCCATCTTCTAAAAAGGGAAGCCTCGGCTTCCCTTTTTTCTCGGTACTGCAGGGCGGTGCCGGGCACGGACAGCGGCGCGGTAGCAAAGCGGTTATGCAGTGGATTGCAAATCCATCCAGGGCGGTTCGACTCCGCCCCGCGCCTCCAGATCCCCTCCCGCCCATGCAGGGCGGGCCGTGCAGCCCCGCCATCCCGTGGCCGGGGCTGTTTTGTTTTACAGTGGCCCCGGGGGCCTCGATGGTGAAATTGGTAGACACAGCGGACTTAAAATCCGCCGCTTCCGTAAAAGGGGCGTACGAGTTCGATTCTCGTTCGAGGCACCATCCCGGCCAGGCGCAAGAAATCCATGTCCAGCTACAACGCCCCCTTTGAAATCCATGTGCACGGCGACGTGCCGCTGCGCGCCGACGTGGTTTTCGCCCAGATCCAGGACGCCTTGAAGCCGCTGTGGACGTACGCCGGTGCCAAGTCCCTGGCCGACGCCAGCGAGAGCGCCTACGAGGAAGAGCCCGGCATCCGCTTCGATGCGACCGAGCACCTGCTGACCCTGTGCTGGACCATCCCGGGCCATGACGATTTCCGCCAGGTCCTGGACGAGATGTGCATGAACCTCAACGAGCTGGCCCAGCAGGGGGCGGCCCTGGAGGTCACCTTCTACGACACCGAGTTCGACGAGGACGAGGCCCCGCCCGAGGCCGAGGCCCGCGACGATTTCGTGATGCTGTTCGTCGGCCCCACGCCGGCGGCCATCATGCAGGTGCAGCGCGACCTCCTGGTCGAGGACGTGGTGCACCTCATGGAGCGCCATTTCGACGGCGCCGAGCTGGGGGGCGTCGTGGCCGAGATCGACCGCCTGTTCAGCCAGCGCTTCGACGAACTGGTGCGCTCGCTCGAACTGGGCAAACCGCCCCGAGGCGGCGGCGCTGGCGGCGGCAGCCACGGCGGTGGCCGCCGACCGCGCCACCTGCACTGAGGCAGCAAACCCCCGCCGCCCGCAGCGGCAACCCCGGGATGTACCTGTCGGGCGCGGCGATGCTGCTCGGCTATGCTGCCCCGATGACCGAAGCTACCGATGAAACGCTGAACCCCGGCGTACGCCGACGCGAAGTGCTGGGCTGGGCGATGTACGACTTCGCCAACTCCGGCTACACCACGGTGGTCATCACCGCTGTCTTCGCGGCCTACTTCGTGGGCGGCATTGCCGGCAAGGCGGCCTGGGCGACCTTTGCCTGGACCGCGGCCCTGAGCGTGTCCTACGCCATTGTGATGCTCACCATGCCCAGCCTGGGCGCCTGGGCCGACGCGCGCGCCGCCAAGAAGCGGCTGCTGGCCCTGGTGACCGTGGGCTGCGTCATCAGCACCGCCGCCCTGGCGCTGGTGGGTCCGGGGGCGGTGGCCTGGGCGATCGTGGGCATCATCGTTTCCAACACCTTCTATGCCTGGGGCGAGTCGCTGTCGGCCGCCTTCCTGCCTGAGCTCGCCCGGCCCCAGGCCCTGGGCAAGGTCAGTGGCTGGGGCTGGAGCCTGGGCTACGTGGGCGGCATGCTGACCCTGGGCATCTGCCTGGCCTACGTGCTGTGGGCCCAGGGCCAGGGGATGCAGGCCTCCGAGTTCGTGCCCGTCACCCTGGCCATCACGGCGGCGATGTACGGCGCGGCCTCGCTGGTGACCTTCTGGTTGCTCCAGGAGCGCGCGCAACCCAGGCCCCGGGCCGTGCAGGAAGAGGGCCTGCGCGCCACCTGGGTCCGCCTGCAGGCCACCTTTGCGCAGGCGCGCCGGCATCCGGATTTCATGTGGCTCATGGCCTGTGCGGTGTGCTATCAGGGCGGCGTGGCGGTGGCGATTTCATTGGCGGCGATCTACGCCGAGCAGGTGATCGGGTTTCAGCCGCAGGAGACCATGGTGCTGATCTTCGCGCTCAACGCCGCCGCCGCCGCCGGCGCCTTCGCCTGGGGCTACCTGCAGGACCGCATCGGCCACAAGCTGGCCCTGGGTAGCACCCTGGTGGGCTGGATCCTGACCTGCGTGATCGCGGCGCTCGTCACCACCAAGGGGGGCTTCTGGTGGGCGGCCTCCATCGCCGGCATCTGCATGGGGTCCAGCCAGTCGGCGGGCCGGGCGATGGCGGGCCTGTTCGCGCCGCCGCGCCAGCTGGCGGAGTTCTATGGCCTGTGGACGGTGGCCCTGCGCCTGGCGGCCATCATCGGGCCCCTGAGCTATGGCGCGATCACCTGGATGGCGGGGGGCAACCAGCGCGTGGCGATCCTGTCCACGGCGGCGCTCTTCGTGGCAGGGCTGGTGCTGCTGCTGAAGGTGGACATGGCACGGGGCCGGCAGGCCGCGCTCGCGGCAGCCGGACCGGACACTTCAGCGTAGGGGCCGGGCAGGCCGCAGCACTCACGCGCGCCAGCCGCGCGCGCGCAACCTCAGGCCATCCAGTGGCGCGCGGCGACCTGCAGGGCGTGCAGGTCGCCCGAGCTTTGCAGCGTCAGGCGGCCCGCTGCGGTGCCCGGGTTCAGCAGGCTGGCCTGCGCCATCAGCCGCCAGGTATGCCGTGCCACCGGCTCGCCGGTCTCCAGGATGCGCACCTGGGCGCCCGCCAGCCGCTGGAAGTCAGGCAACGCGAAGGCGTAGTGGGTGCACCCGAGCACCAGCGTGTCGATGGCCCCCGCCTGCGCGCCCAGGGGGCCGAGCCCCTGCAGGTAACGTTCGCACAGCGCGGTGGTGAGCGCGGCGTTGCCAGCTTCGATGGCCGCCGCCAGGCCGTCGCAGGGCTGCGGGATGAATTCGGTCGGGCCCGCGAGGGACGCCTGCAACTGCGCGAACTTTTCGCTGGCCAGCGTGCTGCGCGTGGCCAGCACGCCGACGCGGTGCGTGAGGGTGGCGGCCGCCGCGGGCTTGAGCGCCGGCTCCACGCCCACGATGATCAAATGTGGCCAGCGCGCCCGCAGTGACTGAATAGCGGCCGCCGTGGCGGTGTTGCAGGCCACGACCAGCAGCTTGATCCCCAGCCGGTCGACCAGGTCTTGCGTGATGCGCTCGGCCCGCTCCAGGACGAAGTCTCCGTCGCGCTCGCCGTAGGGCGCGTGCACGGTGTCCGCGAAGTAGACGAAGTCCTCCTGCGGCAGCTCGCGCCGCAGCGCGCGCAGGATGGACAGGCCCCCGATGCCGCTGTCAAAGACGCCGATCGGCGCGTCGGCGGGCGCAGCCCGTTGGGCAGTCGCCGGGTCGGCAGGTCCGTTCATGGGGACCCGCGGTTCAGACGCTGGCGACGGGGATGTTCTTGAACTCGCCGGTGGCGATACGCCGGCTCCACTCGGCCGGCCCGGTGATGTGCGCGCTGGTGCCGCCGCTGTCCACTGCCACGGTGACGGGCATGTCGACCACGTCGAACTCGTAGATGGCTTCCATGCCCAGGTCCTCGAAGCCGACCACCCGGGCCTTCTTGATGGCCTTGGACACCAGGTAGGCGGCGCCACCCACGGCCATGAGGTAGGCGCTCTTGTGCTTCTTGATCGCCTCGATGGCGACCGGTCCGCGTTCGGCCTTGCCGATCATCGCGATCAGTCCGGTCTTGGCCAGCATCATCTCGGTGAAGCCGTCCATGCGGGTGGCGGTGGTGGGGCCGGCGGGGCCGACGGCTTCACCCTTGACCGGATCGACCGGGCCGACGTAGTAGATGACGCGATTGGTGAAGTCCACCGGCAGCTTCTCGCCCTGGGCCAGCATGTCCTGGATGCGCTTGTGTGCGGCGTCGCGGCCGGTGAGCATCTTGCCGTTCAGGAGCAGGGTGTCGCCGGGCTTCCAGCTGGCGACTTCCGAAGGTGTGAGGGTGTCGAGGTCCACACGTTTGGACTTCAGGGTGTCCGGGGTCCAGTTGACGTCGGGCCACAGGTCCAGGCTGGGCGGGTCGAGGTAGGCCGGGCCGGAGCCGTCCAGCACGAAATGCGCGTGGCGGGTGGCGGCGCAGTTGGGGATCATGCCCACCGGCTTGGACGCCGCGTGCGTGGGGTACATCTTGATCTTGATGTCCAGCACCGTGGTCAGGCCGCCCAGGCCCTGCGCGCCGATGCCCAGCGCGTTGACCTTCTCGTACAGCTCCAGGCGGAGTTCTTCGACTTGCGTGAGCTTCTCGCCTTTGGCGGCCTTGGCCTGCAGCTCGTACATGTCGATGTCGTCCATCAGGCTTTCCTTGGCCATGAGGACGGCTTTCTCGGCGGTGCCGCCGATGCCGATGCCCAGCATGCCCGGCGGGCACCAGCCGGCGCCCATGGTGGGCAAAGTCTTGAGCACCCAGTCGACCACCGAGTCGCCGGGGTTGAGCATGACCATCTTGGACTTGTTCTCGGAGCCGCCGCCCTTGGCGGCGACGGTGACCTCGACGGTCTCGCCGGGCACGATCTCCGTGAAGACGACGGCCGGCGTGTTGTCCCGGGTGTTCTTGCGTGCGAACTGCGGGTCGGCCACCACCGACGCGCGCAGCGTGTTGTCGGGGTGGTTGTAGGCTCGGCGCACGCCTTCGTTGATCGCGTCGTCCAGGCTGCCGGAAAAGCCTTCCCAGCGCACGTCCATGCCCACCTTCAGGAAGACGTTGACGATGCCGGTGTCCTGGCAGATGGGGCGGTGGCCCATCGCGCTCATCTTGCTGTTGGTCAGGATCTGGGCGATCGCGTCCTTGGCCGCTGGGCCCTGCTCGCGCGCGTAGGCGCGGGCCAGATGGGCGATGTAGTCGGCCGGGTGGTAGTAGCTGATGTATTGCAGGGCAGCGGCAATGGATTCGATCAGGTCGGATTGGGCGATGCGGGTGGTCATGGGATGGCAAATCTGGATGAGGCTGACGCGATTATCCGCGCCGCCGCAGCCGTGCCCTTGGGCAGGCCCCGGGGCAGGCTCAAGGTGGCGAGCCTGGGGGATGGCCACGGCGTGCGATTAGTTATCAAATTGAAAATCAAACATCGAAATGAAAAAACCCGCCGGACAATTGTCACGACGGGTTTTCGGGAATGAATCACCCCGCAGGGGGTGCGCAGGGACAAGCCCCCAGCGTCACTTGGAAATCAGGAAGTCTTCCTTTTTCTTGCCGGCGGCGAGGTAAGGTTTCATCCAGTTGGGTGGCTGACCGCGGCCGCTCCAGAGTTCGCCGTTCGGGCCTTTGTACTTGGGTGGCGTGGTCGAGCCTTTGTCGGCACGCGGGGGGCGGCCGCGACGGCCACCGCCCTGGCCCGAGCGAGCACGCAGCTCGGCCATGACGTCGGACGCGCTGTAGCCCACCGCCTGGGCGTCGGCCAGCCAGCCGGCGACCATGTGCTTGAGTTC
>JBEGVR010000183.1:0-30090 GCA_041178265.1 Pseudomonadota bacterium
CATAACAAACAAACCCCTGTCAGCTCTGACAGGAGCAGTTACAAAAAAGCCGCCCTGAGACGGCTTTCGTAGTGCTTCACGCCGCTGTGCAACTCAGGCGTGCAAGCGCAGACCCCGGGTCATTGCAATTTGCCGTGGCACTGCTTGTACTTCTTGCCGCTGCCACAAGGACAAGGCTCGTTGCGGCCGACGCGGGGCGTGCCCCCGGTGACTCGGGCCGTTGCCGTATCGCTGGAAGTTTCAGGCTCGCCCGTCTCGGTGGGGGCGGTGTAGGTGACATTGGCGATGCGCTCGGCGCGGCCCTCGATGGCTTCGGCGGCCAGGTCAAGCTGCGCGGAGGATTCGACGCGCACCGTCATCAGGGTGCGCGTGACTTCGTTCTTCACCGAGTCGAGCAACTGGCCAAAGAGTTCGAAGGCCTCACGCTTGTATTCCTGCTTGGGTTGCTTTTGCGCATAGCCACGCAGGTGGATGCCCTGACGCAGGTAATCGAGGGCAGCCAGGTGCTCACGCCAATGGGTGTCGATGCTTTGCAGCAGCACCATGCGCTCGAACTGCGTGAAGTTGGCTTCACCCACCTGCTGCACCTTCTGCCTGAAGGTGGCGTGGGCGGCCACGACGACTTCCTCGAGGATGTCGTCGTCGGTGACGCTGTCGGCCACCTGGACCTTCTGCTGCAGCGGCACGGTGATGCCCCACTCGTCGGCCAGCACCTTTTCCAGGCTGGCCAGGTCCCATTGTTCTTCCACCGATTCGGCCGGCACGTACTGGCGCACCAGGTCGGTGAAGCAGCCTGCACGCAAGGACTCGATCTGGGCCGAGAGGTCGCCCGCGTCCAGGATATCGTTGCGCTGCTGATAGATGACCTTGCGCTGGTCGTTGGCAACGTCGTCGTACTCAAGCAACTGCTTGCGCATGTCGAAGTTGCGGGCCTCGACCTTGCGCTGGGCGCTTTCGATGCTGCGGGTGACGATGCCGGCTTCGATGGCCTCGCCCTCGGGCATCTTCAGGCGGTCCATGATGGCCTTGACGCGATCGCCGGCGAAGATCCGCATGAGGGGATCATCCAGGCTCAGGTAGAAGCGCGAGGAGCCCGGGTCACCCTGGCGGCCCGAGCGTCCGCGCAGCTGGTTGTCGATGCGGCGCGATTCGTGACGCTCGGTGGCGATGATGCGCAGGCCACCCTGGGCCACCACGTGCGCGTGGTCCACCTGCCATTGTTCGCGCAGCTGCGCGATGCCCGCAGCCTTGGCGGCCTCGTCCAGCGACGCATCGGCCTCGACGGCTTCGATGGCCTTCTCCACGTTGCCACCGAGCACAATGTCAGTGCCTCGGCCCGCCATGTTGGTGGCGATGGTGATCATCTTGGAGCGGCCGGCCTGGGCAACGATATCGGCCTCGCGGGCATGCTGCTTGGCATTGAGCACCTGGTGGGGCAGGTCCGCCTTCAGCAGCAGCTGGTCGATGATCTCGGAGTTCTCGATCGAGGTGGTGCCCACGAGGACAGGCTGGCCACGCTCATGGCAATCGCGGATGTCCTGGATGGCGGCTTCGTACTTTTCCTTCGTGGTCTTGTAGACGCGATCGAGCTGGTCTTCGCGGCGGCTGGGCCGGTTGGGGGGAACGACCACGGTTTCCAGGCCGTAGATTTCCTGGAATTCGTAGGCCTCGGTGTCGGCCGTTCCGGTCATGCCGGCCAGCTTTCCGTACAGGCGGAAGTAGTTCTGGAAGGTGATCGAGGCCATCGTCTGGTTTTCGGGCTGGATGGCCACGCCCTCCTTGGCCTCGACGGCCTGGTGCAGGCCATCGCTCCAGCGCCGGCCGGACATTAGGCGCCCAGTGAATTCATCGACGATCACGACCTCACCGGCCTGCACCACATAGTGCTGGTCACGGAAATACAGGTGGTTGGCCCGCAGCGCCGCGTACAGGTGGTGCATGAGGGAGATGTTGGCCGGGTCGTAGAGCGTGGCGCCCTCGGCAATCAGGCCCAGACCCTGCAGCAGGCTCTCGGCGGTCTCGTGGCCCTGCTCGGTGAGAAAGACCTGTCGGCTTTTCTCGTCGACGGTGAAGTCGCCCGGCTTGGTGACGCCCTCACCCGTGCGCGGGTCGGCCTCGCCTTCCTGGCGCGTGAGACGGGGCACGATGCGGTTCATCCCGACGTACAGGTCGGTGTGGTCTTCGGCCTGGCCGCTGATGATCAGGGGGGTGCGGGCCTCGTCGATGAGGATGGAGTCGACCTCGTCGACGATGGCGTAGGCCAGCCCCCTCTGCACGCGGTCGGCGACCTCGTAGACCATGTTGTCACGGAGGTAGTCGAAGCCGAATTCGTTGTTGGTGCCGTAGGTGATGTCGCAGCGATAGGCAGCCTGCTTTTGCTCGCGGGGCATCTGCGGCAGGTTCACACCCACCGTCATGCCCAGGAAGTTGTACAGGCGCCCCATCCACTGGGCATCGCGATTGGCCAGGTAGTCGTTGACGGTGACGACATGCACGCCCGTGCCGGCCAGCGCGTTGAGGTAGACGGGGAGCGTGGCGGTGAGGGTCTTGCCCTCGCCGGTGCGCATCTCGGCGATCTTGCCGAAATGCAGGGCCATGCCACCCTGCAACTGCACGTCGAAGTGGCGCATCTTCATGACGCGCTTGGAGCCCTCGCGCACGACGGCGAAGGCCTCGGGTAGCAGCGCATCGAGGGCTTCACCGGCCGCCGCGCGGTCGCGGAATTCCTGGGTCTTGGCGCGCAGGGCCTCGTCGCTCAGGGCCTCGAGCTGCGGCTCGAGGGCGCTGATGCGGTCCACGGTCTTGCGGTAGGTCTTGAGCAAACGATCGTTGCGCGAACCGAAGATCTGGGTGAGGAAGTTCTTGGCCATGGACACGGGCGTCCGTCGGGCTGCCACGGGGGCGACCAGGCGACGCCATCCTTTACGAGTTGTGCAGGGAGGCGAGACCGCCCGCTGGACGGCCGGGCGGTCAAACCGCGCATTTTACCCACCGGGCGGTTGGGGGCGCCCTCAAGGAGGACCCTTGCGGGATAATCGCCGCGCCCCCTCCGTACCCCCCGATGTCCACCCCCCTTCCCCGCCGACTGCATCCCGTGACGCTGCAGCAGGCGGCCGACGAATCCCCCACCCTGGCGGCCCTGACCCGGTTGGCCCGGGAGTCCAACGAGCGGCTGCAGGCAGTGCAGCCATTGATTCCAGCCGCCCTGCGCCCCGCGGTCAAGGCCGGGCCGATCGAGGGCGCGCAGTGGTGCCTGTTGGTGCAGGGCAATGCGGCGGCGGCCAAGCTGCGGCAGCTGCTGCCCATGCTGACGGGTCGCCTGCGCGAACAGGGCTGGGCCGTCGAGGCGATCCGCCTGAAAGTGCAGGCCTGAAGGCCACACCCGGGCGAGCTGACCGGGCCGGGCCGACACCCGCGCCGCTACTGGGCGACCCAGCCGCCGTCCATGTTCCAGGCGGCACCGCGCACATTGATGGCCGCGTCCGAACAGAGAAACACCGCCAGGGCCCCGAGCTGCTCGGGGGTGGTGAATTGCATGGACGGCTGCTTGTCGCCCAGGAGGGCCGACGCGGCCTGCTGCACGGGGATGCCCTGCGCCTGGGCACGGTCGTCGATCTGCTTTTGCACCAGGGGCGTAAGCACCCAGCCCGGGCAGATGGCGTTGACGGTGACGCCCGTGGTGGCGGTCTCCAGGGCGGCGGCCTTGGTCAGGCCCACCAGGCCGTGCTTGGCCGCCACATAGGCCGACTTCTGGGCAGAAGCCACGAGGCCGTGCGTGGAGGCGATGTTGAGGATGCGGCCCCAGTTCTTGCGGCGCATGGCGGGTATCGCCAGGCGCATGGTGTGGAAGGCGCTGGACAGGTTGATGGCCAGGATGGCGTCCCACTTGTCCACCGGGAAGTCCTCGACGGCGGCCACGTGCTGGATGCCGGCGTTGTTCACGAGGATGTCAACCCCGCCGAACTCGCGCTCGGCGGCGCGCATCATGTCCTCGATCTCGGCGGGCCGGGACATGTCGGCGCCGTGGTAGGAGGCCTTGACGCCGAGGGCGCGGATGCGATCGAGCGCCCCTTGCGAATCACCGAAGCCATTGAGCATCAGGCTGGCGCCCTCGCGGGCCAGGGCCTCGGCGATGCCCAGGCCGATGCCGCTGGTCGAGCCGGTGACGAGGGCAGTCTTTCCTTGGATCATGGAGTCACTCCGAACGGTTTGCGAAAATTATAGGAACCGCCTGGCCGGTGATGGCTGCTGCGTCCCGTGCGGTTCAGAGATAGATCTTCTGCAGCAGCGTCATGAGGGTGGCCCGCTCACTTTCCGTGAGACGGCTGGCCACGTCCTTCTCCAGCTGCGAGGCCGTGCGCTCGGCCTGGGCCATCAGCGCTTGGCCCGGGTCGGTCAGGTGCAGGCCCTGCGCGCGGCCATCGACCGGGTGCGGGCGGCGCATCACGAGACCCCGCTTCTCGAAGCGGTTGATCATGCCCACGAGGTTCGGCGGCAGCACGCCCAGCGCGCCACACAGCTGGCGCGAGGTGATGCCCGGGTTGTGGTGGATCAAGGACAGGGCGGAGAAATCGACCGGGCGCAGCGCATAGACCGCCATGCGCTCCAGGAAGACATCGATCACGGCCAACGCCGCGCGGCGCGCGTTGTAGCCTATGAGGCTTTCCAGGTAGCGGCTGTCGACCCGCTCCACGGCGACTGCAGGCGCCAGGGTGGTCGGCGCCGGCGGCGACTGCTTGCGGCGGCCACCCGTCGTGGCGGTGGACGTGTCGGCCATCAGGCCACCGCGCTTTCGCGAGATTCGGCGCATCGGGTGGCGATGATCTGCAGCCGCATGTCGAACTCGGGCAGCACATGGCGCGCCAAGGCCTGGCGCGGGGCCCGCCAGCGTGGGCTCTGCGCGCCCGGGGTGGCCGCTATGCGAGCCCAGGCCCAATCGAGCAGCACCAGGGCCACGGCACGCAGGTAGTCGTCGGCCACCTCGAAGGGCAGCGTGGGATCGGCGGGCGCGGCCTGGGCCAGCGTGGCGGTGATGGCGTCGAGCCGGCGGATGCGGTCGCGACCCGCGTGATCGGGGGGCAGTTGGGCTACCAGGTCGGCGAGCAAGGCCGACAGGCCCTGGCCGCCGTCAGTGAGCACCTTGCGCACCAGCAGGTCAATGGCCTGGATCTCGTTGGTGCCCTCATAGATCATGGCCACGCGCGAGTCGCGCACGATCTGCTCGAGGCCCCACTCGCTCACGTAACCGTGGCCACCGAGTACCTGCAGGCAGGCGCTGCTGCCGGCGAAGGCCTGCTCGGTCCAGGCGGACTTGAGGACCGGCGTGATGAGGCTGCACCAGCGCTGCGCACGCGCGGCGCCCTCGGCATCGGTGCCCGCCAGGTGCCTGGCCTGGTCAAGTTCCAGCGCAGTACGGTAGGCCAGCACGCGGCCGCCATCGATCCAAGCGCGCTGCGTGTCCAGGATGCGGCGTATGGCGGGGTGTTCGGCGATGAAGTCGGCCTCAGACGCGGACTTGCCCCGGCCCGGGGCTCGCATCTGGCGGCGCTCGAGCGAATAGGCGTGGGCCTTCTGCCAGGCGGCGTCCAGCAGTCCAATGCCTTGCAGCGCCACATGCAGACGGGCTGCATTCATCATGACGAACATGGCGGCCAGGCCGCGCCCGGGCTGGCCCACGATCCAGCTGGTGGCGTCGTCAAAGCGCATCACGCAGGTGGGGCTGCCATGCAGGCCCATCTTTTCCTCGATGCGGTCGCAGTGCACGGCGCTGCGCGAACCATCGGGCATGAATTTGGGAACGAGAAACAGCGACAGGCCCTTGGGTCCGGGCGGCGCGTCGGGCAGGCGCGCGAGCACCAGGTGCACGATGTTGTCGCAGAGGTCGTGCTCGCCACCGGAGATGAAGATCTTGGTGCCTGATAACCGGTAGCTGCCGTCGGCCTCTGGCACGGCACGTGTGCGCGTCAGGCCCAGGTCGCTGCCGGCATGCGGTTCGGTCAGGCACATGGTGGCCAGCCACTCGCCGGTGGCCACCTTCTGCAGGTAGCGCGCCTTCAGGTCTTCGCTGGCGTGGTGCTTGATGCATTCATAGGCGCCATGCAACAGGCCCGGCGCCATGGTCCAGCCGTGGTTGGCGGCGCTGAGCATCTCGTACAGCACGGCCTCCAGCATGGCGGGCAGGCCTTGACCACCATCTTCGGGCGCGCTGGAGAGCGCGGGCCAGCCCGCTTGCCAGAAAGCCTGGTAGGCGTCGCGGAAACCCGGCGGCGTGGTGACGCGGCCCTGCTCGAAGCGGCAACCCACCCGGTCGCCCACCGCCTGCAGCGGCGCGACCACCTCGGCGACAAACTTGCCCGCCTCGTCCAGGACCTGCGTCATGAGGTCGCGGTCCACTTCACGGAATGCGGGCAGGGCGGCGAGCGCGCGATCGGCGCGCAGCACCTCGAAGGCGATGAACTGGCTGTCTTCCAGGGGGGGCCGGTAAGTCATGGCGGGGACATGAGGGCAAGCGGGTCAGGCGGCCTTGCGGGCGGCGCCCAGGTAGGTGTCGATGACGCGCGGGTCTCGGGCCAGATCGGCGGCGGGGCCGTGCAGGCCCAGCTCGCCCATCTCGAGCACATAGCCGTAGTCGGCCACTTCGAGCGCGGCGCGGGCGTTCTGTTCGACCAGCAGGATGGTCACGCCGGTGCCAGACAGGCGCTCGATGGTCTTGAAGATGTCACGCACCACCAGCGGCGCCAGGCCCAGGCTGGGTTCGTCGAGCATCAGCAACTGCGGCTGTGACATCAGCGCGCGGCCCACGGCCAGCATCTGGCGCTCGCCGCCGGAGAGCGTGCCGGCCTCCTGGGCGCGGCGCTCCTTCAGGCGGGGGAAGAGGTCGAACACCACCTGCATCTGATCGCGCCAGCTGCGGTTGCCGCGGCGCAATTGGCGAAAGCCACCCAGCACCAGGTTGTCCTCGACGCTCATGGATCCGAACAGCTCGCGGCGCTCGGGCACCAGGGCGATGCCGAGCATCACGCGTTCCTCCAGCGAGAGGGTGGCGATGTTCTCACCCTGGTAGTGCACCTGGCCGCGCGTGGGCAGCACGCCCATGAGGGCATTGAGCAATGTGGACTTGCCCGCGCCGTTGGGGCCGATGACGGTGATCACGCCGCCCTCGGCAGCGTGCAGGTCGATGCCATGCAGCACTTCGGCCTTGCCGTAGCCGGCCTTCAGGCCCTGCACCTGCAAGAGGAGTGGCGGGGAAATCGGGGAGGAGGACATGGTGCGGATCTCAGTGTTCGGTGCCGAGGTAGGCGGCGCGCACGGCGGGACTTTGCTGGACTTCGGCGGGCGTGCCCTCCATCAGATGGGTGCCGAACTCCATGACGACCATCCGGTCGCAGACGTCCATCACCAGGTCCATGTCGTGTTCGACCAGCAGGATGCTCATGCCCTCGCTGCTTAATTGGCGCAGGACGGCGGCCAGGGCCTGTTTTTCTTTGTGACGCAGGCCAGCGGCGGGCTCGTCCAGCAGCAGCAGGGCCGGGTCGCTGCACAAAGCGCGCGCGATCTCCAGCAGGCGCTGCGGGCCCATGGGCAGGTTGCCGGCCAGTTCGTGCATGGCGTCCTTCATGCCGACGCGTTCGAGCTGGATCGCAGCCTCACGCAAGAGGCGCCGCTCCTCGCCGCGCTCCAGGCGCAGCATGGCGGCCACACCGCCCTGGTGACCGCGCAGGTGCGCGCCCAGGGCCACGTTCTCCAGCACGGTCATGTCCGGGATCATCTTCACGTGCTGGAAGGTGCGCGAGATGCCGCGCATGGCGATCTCGCGCGAGGACAGCCCGCCGATGGTCTCACCGCGGAATTTCACCTGGCCGGACGTGAGCTCGAGCAGGCCGGTGATCAGGTTGAAGGTGGTGGACTTGCCCGCGCCGTTGGGACCGATCAGGCCCATGATCTGGCCGGCATGCACCTGGAAGCTGATGTCGTTGACCGCCACCAGGCCGCCGAATTCCTTGCGCACCGCCTCGACCTGCAGCACGCATTCGCCGCGCGCGGGCCTGGTGCGCTCGGGCAGTGGCGGCGCGCCCGACCAGTCGGCATCGACACGACGCTTGCGGGGCCAGCGCTGGTCGATGAAGGACCACAGGCCTTCGGGCATGAACTTGAGCACCAGCACCAGCACGATGCCGAAGACGATGGTCTCGTAGCTGCCGCTGGTGCCGATCAACTTGGGCAACAGCACCTGCAGCTGGTCTTCGAGCAGCTTGGTCAGGAGCGCGCCGCCAATGGCGCCCCAGATGTGGGCCGCACCACCGAGCACCGCCATGAACAGGTACTCAATGCCCATTTTCAGGCCGAAGGGCGAGGGGTTGACCGTGCGCTGGAAGTGCGCGAACAGCCACCCGGAGACGCAGGCAAACAGGGCGGCCACCACGAAGATGCCGATCTTGTAGCGAAGCGTGTTCACGCCCATGGCCTCGGCCATCTGCGCGCCGGTGCGCAGCGAGCGGATGGCGCGACCCGTGCGCGAATCCAGCAGATTGAGCAGGCCGAAGGCGCCAAGCAGCACCAACACCCAGCACAGGATGAAGAAGGGCCGCCCGCCACTGAGGTTCAGGTCGCCGATCGTCAGGGGCGGCACGCCGAGCAGGCCGTCGTACTTGCCCAGGGCGTCCAGGTTGCCCAGGAGGTAATACAGCGACAGGCCCCAGGCGATGGTGGCCAGTGGCAGGTAGTGGCCCGACATGCGCAGGGTGATCCAGCCCAGGACCAGGGCAGTCAGGCCGGTAAGGGCCAGGCCCACGAACACCGTGAGCCAGGGCGAGAAGCCGGCCTGCAGCGACAGGTAGGCCGAGGTGTAGGCGCCGATGCCCACGAAGGCCGCCTGGCCGAAGGAGGTGAGGCCGCCCACGCCGGTCAGGAGCACCAAGCCCATGACGACCAGGCTGTACAGGCCGATGTAATTGAGCTGCGTGATCCAGAAATCGGGCAGCGGCAGCAAGGCGATGACCGGCAGGACGGCCAGCAGCCCGAGACGGGTCTTGAGGGCGGCTTGCATGTCAGTGCTCCTCGCTGTGGCCGCCGGCGATGGATCGCCACAGGAGGACAGGCAGGATCAGGGTGAAGACGATCACCTCCTTGAAGGCGCTGGCCCAGAAGGATCCGAAGGATTCGACAAGGCCCACGAAGATCGCGCCCACGGCCGCCACCGGGTAGCTGGCCAGGCCGCCGATCACCGCGGCGACGAAGCCCTTGAGGCCGATAAGGAAGCCGGAGTCGTAGAAGATGGTGGTGGTCGGGCCGATCAGGAGGCCCGAGAGCGCGCCGATCAGGGCTGCCATCGCCAGCGTGAGCTGGCCCGCGGTGTGCGAGGAGATGCCCATGAGGCGCGCGCCCAGGCGGTTGATCGCGGTGGCGCGCAGCGCCTTGCCATAGAGCGTGCGTTCGAAGAACAGCCACAGCAGCGCCATCAGGGCCAGGGTGGACAGCACGATGATGATCGCCTGGCCGCCCACGGTCACCGGCCCCCACTGGAAGCGGGTCTCCCAGAACGGCGGATTGCGAAAGCCCTCGGCACCGAAGAACAACAGCGCCAGACCCGTCATCGCGAAGTGCACGCCGATGGAGACGATCAGCAGCACCAGGGACGTGGCATCGGCCAGCGACTGGTAGGCCACGCGGTACACCAGCGGGCCGAAGGCGGTGACCAGGCAGACCGACAGCAGGGCCTGCATCGCCAGCGGAAACTTCTGCGGCGCCGCCCACCAGGTGAGTGCCGCCAGGGCCAGCGGAATGGCCAGGGTGCGCAGGATCGCCAGGGCGACGGCAACGGGCCGGCCATGGCGCTTCCACGCGGCGTGACCGTCCATCAGCGACGCGACCCCGGCCAGGCAGGCCAGGAGCCACACCGTGCCGGGCACCTGGCCCGCATTGAGCATGGCCAGCGTGAGCGCGCCATAGGCGACGAACTCGCCTTGCGGCACGAAGATGATGCGGGTCACCGCGAACACCAGGACCGTAGCCAGCCCCAGAAGGGCGTAGACGGCGCCATTGGTGACGCCATCGAGCGTCAGGATGCCGGCGATCGTGAAATCCATGTGCGGGTCCAGGTCAGCGCGAGAGATTCGGGACAGTTGAGAGAGCCGCCGCTGCGTTTGCATCGAGCGGGCAGCGGCTCCCTCCACGGCCCGTCACCCCGAAGTCACTCCGGGGCGCGGACAGGGGGCCGGCTTATTCGACTTTCCAGTCGCCGTTGACGACCTTGACGATCACGCCGGTCTCGTTGGTAAAGCCCCAGTGGTCGTCCTTGGTCCAGTTCATCACGCCGTGGGCGAAGACGGTGCGGCCCATGGTCTCGAAGGCTTCACGCAGGGCGGCGCGGAACTCCTTGGTGCCGGGCTTGGCCTTCTTCAGGGCGATCGGCACGGCTTTTTGCAGCGCGATCAGGGCGTCGTAGGAATGGCCCGCAAACTGGTTGCGGCTGCCGGCGCCGTTGGCCTTCTCGTACTGGGTCACGAAGTCGACGGCCGTCTTCTTGGAGGGATGGCTGTCAGGCAGCTGCTCGGGGGCGATCACGGGGCCGGACACCACGTACGCGCCTTCGACGTCCTTGCCGCCCACGCGCATCAGGTCACGGGTGGCCGCGGCGTGCGTCTGGTAGATCTTGCCCTTGAAGCCGCGCTCGACGATGGCCTTGTGGGGCATGGCGGCGCCGCTGCCGGAGGCGACGATCAGCATCGCATCGGGATTGGCCGAGACCAGCTTGAGGGCCTGGGCGGTGACGCTGGTGTCGGTGCGGGCGAAGCGCTCGGCGGCGATCACCTTGATGCCGGCCTTTTCGGCCAGGGGCGTGAAGTCCTTGATCCAGCCTTCGCCGTAGGCGTCGGTGTAGCCCAGGAAACCGACGGTCTTGACGCCCTGCTTGACCATGTGGGCCACGACGGCATGCGACATCACATTGTTGGACTGCGGCAGGCGGAAGGTCCAGGTGTCCTTGCCGGGGGGCAGCTGGGCGGGCGAAGCCGCGAGCTGGGGCGTCTGGGTTTCCATGGCGACATCGGCCACGGCGATGGCGCCCGGGGTGGCGGCCGAGCCGATGATCAGGTCGGCCTTGTCGTCGGTGACGAAGCGGCGGGCATTCTTGACGGCGTTGGTCGGGTCGGTGGCGTCGTCCAGGATCACCAGCTTGATCTTCTCGCCGGCGATGGTCGCGGGCCAGAGCTTGAACTGGTTGTTCATGGGGATGCCCAGGCCGGAAGCCGGTCCGGTCAGGGGCAGGGTCACGCCGATGGTGATTTCGGCCAGCGCGGCGCCTGCAATGAGCAGGGACCCGATGGCCACCGTGATTTTCTTGAGCTTCATGGACTGTCTCCTCGTGGTGAAAAAAGTTACGGAACGGGAAAAAAACTCAGTATGGGCCTAGCTGCACCGGGCCTTGATGTCGGCCGGCACGGCAATGGCCTTGATGCGATCGGGCTCGCCCGGCGGGTGGACCACGAAGGCCCGCGTCTCGCGGCCCTCGCACAGCACGGTGTCTCGGCGCTGGATCACGTGCTTCTGGATGAACACCTTGTCGCGCCACTCCTCGACGCAGGTGTGCACCTGCAGCGTCTCGCCGTAGGTGGCGGTACGCATGAATTTCGTGTGGATCTCCAGCAGGGGCGTGCCGATGATGCCGGTGGTCTTGACCAGTTCACGCCAGGGCGGGACGCCGCATTCCATGAAGAAGTGCAGGGAGGAGGCGTCCATCCACTTGCAGAAATTAGGGAAGAAGACGATGCCGGCGGGATCGCAGTCGCCGAACATCACCTTCACTTCGTAGATCGTGCTCTTGGACATGATGCAGCGGCTCGGCCTCAGGCCACCTCAGGGTTTTCGATCAGGAGCGCGATGCCCTGCCCGCCACCCACGCAGGCCGAGGAGATGCCATAGCGCACCCGGGCGCGCTTCATCTCGCGCGCCAGGGTGAGGGTCAGTCGCACGCCGGTGGCGGCCAGCGGGTGGCCCAGGGCGATGGCGCCGCCATTCACGTTCAGGCGCGCCAGGTCCAGGCCCAGCTCGCGCGCCACAGCCAGGGTCTGCGCGCCCTGGGCTTCGTTGATCTCGAGGCGGCCGATCTGGTCCAGCGTGAGGCCGGCGCGCTCCAGCAGCAGGCGGATGGCCGGCGCCGGGCCGATGCCCATGATCTCGGGCGGCACGCCGACGGCGGCTGCGGCCACCACGCGGCCCAGGGGCTTGCGGGCCGCGCGCTGCGACCATGCGCGGGCGTACTCGCCCGAGGCGACCACCGATGCCGCCGCGGCATCGACCAGCGCGGAACTGTTGCCGCCGGTCTGCACACCGCCTTCGTAGACGGGCTTGAGCTTGGCCAGCACCTCGACGGGCGAGGGGCGGGCATGCGTGTCGGCGGTGACCTCGGTGACCTTGCCTCGCAGGCGGATGCCGCGGGGGTGGTAGCCCTCGAGCTCGAATTTCTCGGTGACTACCGGCACGATCTCGCCGGCGTGAAAGCCCGATTGCTGCGCGGCCACCGCCTTGGCGAAGGAGTCGGACGCGAACTGGTCCACTTCTGCGCGGGTGATGCCGTACTTGCGCGCCAGGTTCTCGGCGGTCTGGATCATGTTGATGCCGGGGGCCGGGTCCTTCAGGGCCTCCCACATGAAGTCCTTGAAGCCCACCGGGGCGCCGAGCTTGAAGCCGGTGCGGTGCTCGAAGCTGGCGATGGGGTTGCGGGTCATGCTCTCGGTACCCACCACGAGGGCGACGTCGCAGGCACCCGACTGGATGTGGTCGCCGGCCTGTCGGAACAATTCGAATCCGGTACCGCAGATGCGCTGCACCATGATGGCGGGCACCTGCACCGGTACACCGGCGTACAGGCCCACATGCCGCGGCAGGCAGAACTGGTCGAAGTCGCCAGGCGCCATGTTGCCCGCGACCACCGAGCCGATGTCGCCGCCGGCTACGCCCGCGCGCGCCAGCACGGCGCGGGCAGCCTTGATGCCCATGTCGGTGGGCGACACATGGCCCAGCGCACCGCAGTAATCCACCATGGGTGTGCGCACGCCATCGAGCATCCACACGTCGGCGAAGGCCGAAAAAAATCCACGCGTCGTCATGTCAGGGGGGTCGCTTTCAGATCTGCGGCTTGATGATGCCGGGCAGGCGATCCGCATGCAGGGCGTCGACGGTCCAGGCGCGATGCGCCAGCACCGCGCGCTGGTTGATCGAGCCCTTGTCCGTGACCTCACCCAGGTCAATGGTGGGCGGCTCGGACAGCAGGCACAGGCGGGCGATGCGGTTGGCGCTGCCCGTGGCGGTGCGGGCGAGGTCATCGACCACTTTCTGGAAATGTGCATGCACCGGGGCGCTGGCCAGCACGTCGGCCAGCGTCGCCGATGCATCCAGGCCGGCGAGCTGCCGTACCGCCGCCGTGGGAAACACCATGGCGCCAACTTCCTTGAGGTTCAGGCCGGTGAGCACCACGTCCTGGATGTAGGGCGCGCCAGCGGCGATGATCCTGGCGCGCAGGGGGCCCACGCTCACGAAGGTGCCAGTGGCCAGCTTGAAGTCCTCGGCGATGCGGCCGTCGAACTTCAGGCCCAGGTGGATGTTGTTCTCGTCGATCCACTTCACCGCGTCGCCGGTGCAGAAGAAACCTTCATGGTCGAACGAGTCCTGGGTCTCGGCCGGCATGCGCCAGTAACCCGGCGTGACATTGGGACCGCGATAGCGCACTTCGACCTTGCCGTCGACCGGCACGAGCTTGAGCTCCATGCCGGGCGTGGGCACGCCCAGGTCGCCCGAGCGCACATGGGGGTTGGTGATGTAGATCGCAAAGGGGCCGGACTCGGTCATGCCCAGGCCCGTGCCCATGACGATGCGCTCACCAATCTCGCGCTCCTGCGATTCAAAAAGGCTGTCCCAGATCGGCTGCGCCAGCGACGCGCCTGCGTAAAAGCACATTTGCAGCCGCGACAGCAGGTTCCGGCGCAGGACATCGTCGGTCTTCATCGCGTGCGCGATGGCCTCGAAGCCGGTGGGCACATTGAAGTACACGGTAGGCGCGATCTCGCGCAGGTTGCGCAGCGTCTCGCCCATGAGGGCCGGCGTGGGCTTGCCGTCGTCGATGTACAGCGTGCCGCCGTGGTAGATCACCATGCCGAAGTTGTGGTTGCCGCCGAAGGTGTGGTTCCAGGGCAGCCAGTCCACCAGCACCAGGGGCTCTCGTGCCAGCACCGGCATGGAAGCCGCCATCTGCTCCTGGTTGGCGCACCACATGCGCTGCGTGTTGACCACCGCCTTGGGCATCTTGGTGGAGCCGCTCGTGAAGAGGAACTTCACGAGGGTGTCGGGCCCAGTGGCCTGCATCGCACGATCCACCGCGTCGGTCGCGGGCGTGGCGGCCAGGTCGGCAAAGGTCGTGGTCTGGCGGCCTTCAAGCGTGCCCGCATTGAGCACCACCTCGATGTCGGCCCCGACGGCGGCCGTGATCGCCTTGGCATAGCGGGCCGCGTCCGCGGCGAACACCAGCCCCGGCGTCACGGTCTTGAGCACGTGCCTGAGCTTGCCGTAGTCCTGGCTCACCAGCGAATACGGCGGCGACACGGGCACGAAGGGCACGCCGGCCACGAGGCAGCCCAGCGCGATCTGCGCGTGTTCGAGGTCGTTCTCGGACAGGATGGCCACCGGCCGCTCCTGGGACAGGCCGCGGGCGATCAGGCCTTGCGCGATGCTGCGGGCGCGCGCCCAGGCCTGGGCATAGGTCAGGCGGACCCAGTCGCCAGTGCGGCCGTCGGCCAGCTTCTCGCGGCGTGCCATGAAGGTCTGGTCCGGCCTGACGCGGGCCCAGTGCTGCAGGCGGTCACTCATGCGCCTTGCGCATTCGGGCAGGTCTTTTTCGGCGCGCAGGTACTGCACGCCGTTCGCGCCGTCACGCAGGACGACGCGGGTCACGCCAAAGGTCAGGGCTCGGAACTTGGGGCTGTTCACGGGGGCTCCGGCTCAGGCCTTCTGGACCTTGGCGGCCCGGCCCTCGAGGAAGGCGCGCACGCGCTCCTTGGCCTCGGGTGCGCTTTGCGCGATGGCGGCCATGAGGGCCTCGGTCATGAAGCCCTGGTCGGCGGGCTGCTCGGCGATCCGGGGCAGCGCGTGGGTCAGGGCGAAGTTGGTCATGGGCGCGTTCTTGGCCACCTGGCGGGCCAGCGCCATGGCCTTGTCGAAGGCCTGGCCCGTGGGCACCAGATACTGCGCGAGGCCGATGCGTTCGCCCTCCTGCGCGTCGAAGACGCGGCCGGTCAGCATCATGTCGGTCATGCGGGCCACGCCGATCAGGCGCGGAATGCGCACCGCACCGCCGCCGCCCACGAAGATGCCGCGCGAGCCCTCGGGCAGCGCGTAGAAGGTGGTCTCGTCGGCCACGCGGATGTGGCAGGCGCTGGCCAGCTCCAACCCGCCACCCACCACCGCGCCATGCAGGGCGGCGATCACCGGCACGGGGCCGTACTGCACGCGCTCGAGCGCCGCATGCCACATGCGTGAGTGAAAGACGCCCTGGGCGGCATCGCGTTCACTCAACTCGGACAGGTCCAGTCCCGCGCAGAAATGCTCGCCCTCGCCATCGATCACGGCGGCACGCACCGTGGCGGGCAACTCCTCGAAGAGGCGGCGGATGGACAGCACCAGGCCGTCGTTGATGGCGTTGCGCTTGGCGGGTCGGGCCATTCGGATCACCGCGATCTCGCGGGCATCGCCCTGCAACTCGAAATGGAGGTCTTGGTAGCTCATGCGTTTCTTTCTGATGAGCGGATTGTGGTTATGAAAAATAACCAAATCAAGGCGGGTTGGCCATCGGATGATCAGGGTTTACCCTAAATCAGTCCGGATGACCGTAGGGTCCGGGCACCCCTGTCGCCCCGCTGGTGCCGAGTGGCCGCCCAGCGTGGCCGAAACGGGGCTCAGTAGCCGCTGGTGTCGCCGCCCAGCGAGTGCAGCACGCCCATCCAGAAGGCGGTCCGCTCCACAAACGGGTCCGGGTCCTGCGCGCCGCTGGCCTGCGCATACACCGCCGTCTGCACCATCACGATGCCGCTGGAGGGCTGCACATACAAGGTTTGGCCGTGCACGCCCTGCATGGCGAAGGTGCGCGCCTTCAGCGGCTGCAGCCAGAACTGGTAGCCATAGCCAAAGTAGCTGGTGGCCTTGTACGGGGCGAAGGCGGCGGGCTGACGCGCCGGATCGGTGGCGTCCAGCAGGTACTCGCGCGAGATCACCTGCCGTTCGCCCACTTTGCCGTCACGCGCCAGCAGCAGGCCCAGGCGGCCCCAGTCGCGCAGGGCGGCGTTGAAGCAGTAGTAGGCCGCCTCCTGCCGGTCGCGCGCGGTGCACCAGAAGGCATCGAATTCGGCACCGATGGGCTGCCACAACCACTCGGCGGTTAGCTCGGCCATGGTGCGACCGCTCGCAGCGGTGAGCACGCGGCCGAGCACCTCGGTCTCGGCGCTGGCGTAGATGAACCTGGCCCCCGGCGCAGAGTGCCGGTCGGTGATGCCGCGCAACACGGTCGGCACGCGCGGGTTGCCAGTGGCCACCGCCGTCGACAACCGCGCCACATCGTCGTTGCCGTCATAACGCTCGGTGAAGGTCAGGCCTGAGCTCATGCGCAGCAGGTGGCGGATCGACGTCTCGCCGTAGGGGCTGCCCGCCAGATCCTTGGCGTACTTGCCCGCAGGGTCGTCCAGCGATGCGATCATGCCGCGCTCGAGCGCCGCGCCCATCAGCAACGCGGTCACGCTCTTGGCCATTGAGAACGACAGGAAACGCGCGTCTTCCTTGCGGCTGTAGCGGTAGCGCTCGGCGATGATTTCGCCGTCCTTGAGGATCAGCAGGCTGGTGATGCGGCGGCGCTCGAGGTAATCGTCCAGCGTGTAGCCCATGTTGCGATGGCGATAGCGGATCCCGGCCGGCTGGGCGGCGCGCGGCAGCGGCAAGGCCGTATCGGGCTTGCGCACCGGATTGGTGAGCACTCCGGGCACCTTGTCCAGGGCCGACCAAGAGCCGACGCGATAGGGCATGCTGCGGCTTTCGGAGCCGGTACGCCCAACCGGGTATCCCAGCGACTTGCCCAACGCCTCTTCATCCGGCTCGGCATGCACGGCGGCAGGCACCCACAGCAGTGCCAGCCCGGTGGCCAGAGCCGCCGTCGCGCCCGTCATGCGAAGCGTCATGGGGTTTCCTTGCAGTGAAAACTGCGCCGCAGCGCAGGAAGTTGAGCCCCCACCACCCCTGTCTCTGGCCTCTTGAATCGTGGTGCCGGTTGTCGGAATCGAACTGACGACCTTCCGCTTACAAGGCGGGTGCTCTACCAACTGAGCTAAACCGGCGAAACGAAAATTCTAGCGTGGCAGGCCGCTGGGTCCTGCGGAATGATGGGGCCTGGTGACCCCTTGGCCGCTTCAGCGGCCAGTACCAGAACCCATTGCACCAGCCCTTTGGATCCATATTAAAAATCAACATATTGTGCATTAAATTGATTTAAACCACATATAATGTAGTTTAAATGAGAGACAGTCTCCCGCCTCCGCTGCCTGTCGTGCGTAGCCTGAACCGCCTGGGTCATGCGATTTCGCTCGCTCGCCGGCGCCGGCAACTGACCCAGAAGGATCTGGCACAACGCATTGCCACCACCGCCAGTACCGTGCGGCGCATGGAAGCCGGCCATCCGGGCACGGCGCTGATCCATATCGCAAGAGCCCTGCAGGTGTTCGGTGAGCTCGACAAGCTCGATCAGTTGCTCGACACCCCTCAAGACACGATCGGCCTGATCCTCATGGATGAGAAGCTGCCCCAGCGTGTGCGCAAGTCGCGCAAGACGCCCGAATCGGGAGCGTTTTGATGGCCACCTTCCACGCCGCCCAGCGGGTCCCCACGCGCACCTTGCTGGATGTCTTCTTGGGCAAGGGAGAAAAGTCGCTGGGCCGGCTGATCTTCATCAAGGACGGCCCCCGCGAGTTCTCCCAATTTGCCTACAGCGACGACTGGCTGGCGGATCCCCAGTGCTTTGACGTTTCGCCCGATCTCTTGCGCCAGCGCGGCTACCAACTGCGCAAGCCGCCCACCCAGAACGACTCCTGCTTCTTTCTGGCCCTGGCCGACACCGAGCCCGATGCGTGGGGGCGGCGGGTGATCGCACGGGCGCATGCGAAGGCACGTGCCAGAAATCCCTCGCTGGGACCGCTGACCGAGGCAGACTACGTCGCCTGCGTGGATGATTTCAGCCGGGTGGGCGCCCTGCGGCTGCGAGACGAGGCCGGTCACTACCTGCGCCGCGTGGCCGATGGCGCGCGCTCAACCCCCGCGTTTCTGGAGCTCGAAAAAATCCTGCGGGCCTCGCGCGCCGTAGAGATGAGCCAGGAAACGACCGAAGACCTGGCCTACCTTGAAGGCAAGGGCACATCCCTGGGAGGCATGCGGCCCAAATGCACCATCCTGGATTCAGACGGTACTTTGTCACTGGGCAAGTTTCCCAGCGTGACCGACGAGCGAGCCGTCACGCGCGGCGAGGTGCTGGCGCTGCGTCTGGCCAGGCTGGCCGGCATCGACAGTGCACAAGCACGGATCGTGATGGTCCAGGACCAGCCGGTGGCCATGATCAGACGCTTTGACCGCACGACGGAACAAAACCGGATCCCCTACATCTCAGGTGCCACGCTTTTACAAGCCCACCGTGACGACGAGCATTCGTACACGGAGATCATCGATGTGATGCGCTCCAAGTGCGAGAACTTCGTCGACGACGCCAGGCAGTTGTGGCGACGGCTGGTGTTCAACCACCTGGTCACGAACGTCGACGATCACCTGCAGAACATCGGATTCCTGTACAGCGGCAACAATCAATGGCGCCTGGCGCCTGCGTTTGACTTGAATCCGTTCCCCGACAAGGACCCGGAGTCCAAAACCTGGCTCAGTGAAGACAGTGGCCCGATTACATCGATCGAGCAGCTGCGGGGCCAAGCCGCCCGCTTTGAGTTGTCACAGGTCCAAGCCCAAGCCATTCTTGATGAAGTGTTCGCGGCGGTCGCGCGATGGAAGGACGTCGCCACCTCGCAAGAGGTTGGACTGCGGACACACGACATCAATGACTTCCGGCCCGCTTTTGAAAGCAGCGCGATCTGATAGGCAACCTCCGGTTTTCCGGCCCGGCCGCACGCGCTTTACTTGATACGCTTGAGGGACGGCCGGACACCGCCGCCCGCAGGCGGCCGCGGCGGCTCGGTGTCTTCGGCCTCGGCAGGGGGGTCGGCCTGCACGAGCTGCATGTGCGGAGATGGCTGCTCATCGGGGCCGCCGGCCGCCTCGACGCGGGTCAGGGGCGACGCGCCACCGGGCGCACCCTCCTCGGCGGTGGAGGCAGCCGCCACCGGAAAGGCCATGCCCTGTCCGTTCTCGCGCGCATAGATCGCCAGCACGCGGCTGATCGGCACGTGGATGTCGCGCGCCACGCCGCCGAAGCGCGCCTTGAACTCGATGTACTCGTTGCCCAGCTTCAGGGAGCTGGTGGCGTCGAAGCTGATGTTCAGAACGATCTCGCCGTTCTTCACGTACTCGCGCGGGACCTGCACGGTCTCGTCCACCATCACCGCCACGTACGGCGTGAGGCCGTTGTCGGCGCACCAGTCGTAGAGGGCCCGGATCAGGTAGGGGCGCGTGGAGGTGGAATCGAGGACGTTCTTCATGCAGGCGCGAGGCGTGAGGGCCCTTACTTGCGCATCACCTTCTCGGAAGGCGTGAGCGCTTCGATGTAGGCCGGACGCGAGAAGATGCGCTCGGCGTACTTGAGCAAGGGCGCGGCGTTCTTGGACAGCTCGATGCCATAGTAGTCCATGCGCCACAGCAGGGGCGCGATGGCGACGTCGAGCATGGAGAAGTTGTCGCCGAGCATGAATTTGTTCTTGAGGAACACCGGCGCGAGCTGGGTGAGGCGGTCGCGGATGTGGCTGCGGGCCTTCTCCAGCACCTTCTCGTTGCCCTTGGCGCCGCGCGACTCCAGGGTGCTCACATGCACGAACAGCTCCTTCTCGAAATTGAGCAGGAACAGGCGCACGCGGGCGCGGTCGACCGGGTCGCCGGGCATCAGCTGCGGATGCGGGAAGCGCTCGTCGATGTACTCGTTGATGATGTTCGACTCGTACAGGATCAGGTCACGCTCGACCAGGATCGGGACCTGCCCGTAGGGGTTCATCACGCTGATGTCCTCGGGCTTGTTGTACAGGTCTACGTCGCGTATCTCGAAGTCCATGCCCTTTTCGAACAGGACGAAACGGCAACGGTGGGAGAACGGGCAGGTGGTTCCCGAGTAAAGCACCATCATGTCGGAGGCTCCTTAAATCAAAAAGAGTGGGCGCGCGGAGCGGCCCACTCTGGGTTCAGGCGAGGGCCCGGCATCCGCCAGTGACGCGTTGCGCGGGGCCGGGAAGCTCAGGACGCGGTGTCAGCGGACATTTTTCCAGAAAGCGGCGTTCAGGCGCCAGGCGATCACGGTGAAGACGCCGAGGAACAGCAACACCCAGACACCGATGCGCACGCGGGTGTTCTGCGCCGGTTCGGCCATCCACTGCAGGTAGCCCACGAGGTTGGCCATGGACTGGTCGTACTGGGCCGGCGTCAGGGTGCCCGGGGTGACCTGCTTCCAGCCCTTGAGGACCTGGGTCTCCTTGCCGTGGCTCATGACCGTGTCGAACTGCGGCTCGCGCTCGCCCTGCAGTTCCCACAGCACATGCGGCATGCCGACGTTGGGGAAGGCCAGGTTGTTCCAACCGGTGGCCTTGGTCGGGTCGCGGTAGTAGGTGCGCAGGTAGGTGTAGAGGTAGTCGGCACCAGAGCCCATGCTCTGGCTGGCGCGCGAACGGGCGATCAGGGTCAGGTCGGGCGGCAGGCCGCCGAACCACTCCTTGGCCTGCTTGGGATCGATGTTGGCCTTCATCGTCTCACCGACCCTGTCGGTGGTGAACAGCAGGTTGTCCTTGATCTGCTGCTCGGTCAGACCGATGTCCTGCAGGCGGTTGTAGCGCATGAAGGCGGCGGAGTGGCAGTTCAGGCAGTAGTTGACGAACAGCTTGGCGCCCTGCTGGAGGGCCGGCAGGTCGTTGGTCTTGTTGGGGGCCTTATCCCAGGCGATGCCGCTGCCCGCGGCCTGGGCCGGGAGCGCGCCCAGGGCCAGGGCCAGCGTAACGAACAGGGAAGAAATGATTTTTTTCATGCTGCAGGATCCCTGGCTCAGTGCGCGGCGAAGGTGATGCGCTCAGGCACGGGCTTGGGCTCGCCCAGCCGGCTCCACCAGGGCATCAGCAGGAAGAAGCCGAAGTAGAACAGGGTGCCGACCTGGGAGACACGCTCGCCGATGGGCGACGGCGGCTGCACGCCCAGGTAGCCCAGGACGAAGAAATTGATCACGAACAGGCCGTAGACGATCTTGTGCCAGCTCGGGCGGTAGCGGATCGAGCGCACCGGGCTGTGGTCCAGCCAGGGCAGGAAGAACATGATGATGACGGCACCGCCCATCACGACCACGCCCCAGAACTTGGCGTCGATCGCGAGCATGACGGCCACGGCCACGGCGGTGGCGATCACGATCGCGCCCTTGAACAGGCCGGACAGCTGGGTGCGCAGCACGCCGAAGGCGGCCGCCGCGATGGCGCACAGGATCAGGACATACATCATCTCGGTGGTGATGGCGCGCAGCATCGAGTAGTACGGCGTGAAGTACCAGACCGGGGCGATGTGCGCCGGGGTCTTGAGCGGGTCGGCCGGGATGAAGTTGTTGTACTCGAGGAAGTAGCCGCCGAGTTCGGGGGCGAAGAAGATCACCGCCGAGAACACCATCAGGAACACCGACACGCCCAGGATGTCGTGCACGGTGTAGTAGGGGTGGAAGGGGATGCCGTCCAGGGGCTTGCCGTTGGCGTCCTTGGGGGCGTTGGGGCCCTTGATCTCGACGCCGTCGGGGTTGTTGGAGCCCACGTCGTGCAGCGCCAGGATGTGCGCCACCACCAGACCCAGCAGGACCAGGGGCACCGCGATCACGTGGAAGCTGAAGAAGCGGTTGAGGGTGGCGTCGGAGACCACGTAGTCGCCGCGAATCAGCAGCGCCAGGTCGGGGCCGATGAAGGGGATGGCGGAGAACAGGTTCACGATCACCTGGGCGCCCCAGTAGGACATCTGGCCCCAGGGCAGCAGGTAACCCATGAAGGCTTCGGCCATGAGGACCAGGAAGATCGCGCAGCCGAAGATCCAGACCAGCTCGCGCGGCTTGCGGTAGCTGCCGTAGATCAGGCCGCGGAACATGTGCAGGTAGACCACGACGAAGAAGGCCGAAGCGCCGGTGGAGTGCATGTAACGCACCAGCCAGCCCCAGGGCACGTCGCGCATGATGTATTCGACCGAGGCGAAGGCCAGCGCCGCGTCGGGCTTGTAGTGCATCACCAGGAAGATGCCGGTGACGATCTGGATCACGAGCACCAGCAGCGACAGCGAGCCGAAGAAGTACCAGAAGTTGAAGTTCTTGGGCGCGTAGTACTCGGACAGGTGGTCGCGGTACGCGGCTAAGGCCGTCGGGAAGCGGTTGTTGACCCAGTTGGTCAGCTTCTCGGTGGCACTGGCGTTGGGGGAGATTTCCTTGAATTGCGCCATGGTCTCAAGCCTTCTTGTCTTCGCCGATCAGGATCTTGGTATCCGAGAGGTACATGTGCGGCGGCACCTCGAGGTTGTCGGGCGCGGGCTTGTTCTTGAAGACGCGGCCAGCCAGGTCGAAGGTCGAGCCGTGGCAGGGGCACAGGAAGCCGCCCTGCCAGTCGTCGGGCAGCGAGGGTTGCGGACCGGCCTGGAACTTGTCGGAGGGCGAGCAGCCCAGGTGCGAGCAGATGCCCACGCCCACGAAGATCTCGGGCTTGATGGAGCGGTGCTCGTTCTTGGCGTACGCAGGGGTCGGATAGGCCTGGCGCTCGGATTTGGGGTCGTTCAGTTGGGGGTCGAGCTTGGGAAGCACTGCCAGCTGCTCGGGGGTGCGCTTCATGATCCAGACAGGCTTGCCGCGCCATTCCACGGTGACCTTTTCGCCGGGCTGCAGGGCCGAAATATCGACTTGCACCGCCGCGCCCGCCGCCTTGGCCTTCTCGGAAGGCTGGAAACTACTCACAAACGGCACGGCGACAAATGCGCCGCCCACCGCGCCCGCGCAGCCGGACGCGATCAACCACGTCCGTTTGCTGGCGTCCATTGGGGTGTCACTCATGGGGGTCCTCGGGGGGGATTTCGCTGGGTATTAAGGGTCAACCCGCGATTGTAGCGGAGCGTTTCACGGGCTCTCCACAAGCACCGCATCGCCCCAATGGCATCACGGCATCCCCGAAGATCAGCCAGAAGTACGCACACCCGTGGCGCCAGCGAGTCGTCGCGCCGCGCGCAGCGCCTCGGCCAGGCTGCGGGGATCGGCCCGCCCGGTCCCGGCGATGTCGAAGGCGGTGCCGTGGTCGGGGCTGGTGCGCACCAGGGGCAGGCCCAGGGTGACGTTGATGCCCTGCTCCAGACCCAGGTACTTGACCGGGATCAGGCCCTGGTCGTGGTACATCGCAACGACCACATCGAACTCGGCGCGACCGCCCTCCCCGGCGCGGGCGCGCATGAAGACGGTGTCCGGTGCGATCGGGCCCTGCACGAGCAGACCGTCGGCCCGGGCCTGCGCGATGGCCGGGGCGATGGCCTCGATTTCCTCGCGCCCGAACAAGCCGCCCTCACCCGCATGCGGGTTCAGGCCCGCGACCGCGATGCGCGGCGCACGCCCCAGGGCCGCTGACAGCGCGGCGTGAGTGATGCGCAGGGTCTGCAGCACGTTCTCCCGGGTGACCGCCTCGATGGCCTCGCGCAGTGACACGTGAATACTCACTAGCACTGTGCGCAGCACCGGACTGGCCAGCATCATGCGCACCGGCAGCTCGGACACCGGGCATTGGAGGTGGGCGGCGGCTTCGGCCTGCAGCAGTTCGGTGTGTCCGGGAAAGGGAACGCCCGCGGCGGCCAGGGCCTCCTTGTTCAGGGGCGCGGTCACGAGGGCGGCGATGTCCCCGCGCAGGGCGGCACGGGCTGCCCAGGTGACGGCGTCGGCGGCCAGGCGCCCGGCCCGGGCCTGGACCTGGCCCCAATGCACCAGCTCTCGCGGTGGGCCGACCTGCAGCAGCGGGATGCATCCGGCCGGCACGGCCAGCGCCTGCCGGGGGTCGGTGATCTCGCGCAGCGTCAGCGGTGCCTGACCCGGCCCCGCCACGACCGCCGCAGCGCGCCGCAGGTGGGCCGCGTCGCCCACGACGAAACAGCCTGCGATGAGGACGGGGTCGTCGGCGTACAGGCGGGCGATCAGCTCGCCGCCGATGCCGGCGGGATCACCCTGGGTGATCGCGATGGGAGCGACGGACGCCATGGCGGTCATGCCGGGTTGGGAATGTCGACGAAAAGGTGCTCGAGCCCCAGCTGCGATGCCACGTGGGCCGCCACGGCCGGTGCGCCATAACGCTCGGTGGCATGGTGGCCGCAGGCCAGGAAGCTCACGCCGCACTCGCGGGCGTAATGGGCCTGGGGCTCGGAGATCTCGCCGGTGATGAAGGCCTGCGCGCCGGCGGCGATCGCGGCTTCGAAATAACCCTGGGCCCCGCCGGTGCACCAGGCGACGCGGCTGATGGGGCCGGGGGCGCCCTCGATGCGCAGCACCGGCCGGCCCAGCGCCTGTTCGATGCGGCTCGCCAGCGCGCCAGTGTCAGCGTAGGCGGCGCCGTCGGCGGCGCCGCCCAGGAATCCCAGGTCCTGGTCGCCGAAGCGGGCCTCGGCCCGCAGGCCCAGCACCCGCGCCAATTGGGCGTTGTTGCCCAGTTCGGGGTGGGCATCCAGCGGCAGGTGGTAGGCCAAGAGGTTGATATCGTGCGCCAGCAGGCGGGACAGGCGCTGCTTCATCCAGCCGGTGACGCGGCCGTCCTGCCCGCGCCAGAACAGGCCGTGGTGAACGAAGATCGCTTCAGCGCCGGTCTCGATGGCCGCGTCGATCAGCGCCAGGCTGGCGGTCACGCCCGAGACGATGCGCCGCACCTGGGGCCGGCCTTCGACCTGCAGGCCATTGGGGCCGTAGTCCTTGAAGCGCTCGGGCTGGAGCAAGGTGTCGAAGGCGTGCAGGAGCTGTTGTGCGCTGGCCATGGTGGTTCCGTTACCACGACATTGTCGGATATGCCGGGCGGTCTACACTGCAAGGCCTCGCCGCAGCCGCGGCCTCCCCCGCGCTACCCTCTCCAGTCCATGCGCCGCTACTGGCTCCTCTTCTCCCAGGCCGTCACGGTGCTGCTGGCCGCTTATTTCGTGGTGGCCACCCTGCAGCCCGCGTGGCTCGGGCAAGCCGGCGGCCTGCATCGTGGCCCTGGCGTGGCCCTGGTCGAGGCCCCTTCCCTGCCGGCTGGCACGGTGCCCCCCGGCAGCCTGCGCGAGGCGGCCCGCCGCGCGGCGGCGGCGGTGGTGAGCATCAGCACGATCACGGCGGGACAACCCAACCCCCACACGCGCGAGCCCTGGTTCCGCTTCTTCTTCGGCGACCCCCCCGGCGGCTCGCGCCCCCAGGCGGGCCTGGGCAGCGGCGTGATCATCAGCGCCGAGGGCTACATCCTCACGAACAACCACGTGATCGAGGGCGCCGACGCGATCGAGGTGCAGCTCAATGACAGCCGCAGCACCCGGGCGAAAGTAATCGGCACCGACCCCGAGACCGACCTGGCCATCCTCAAGATCAGCCTGGAGCGGTTGCCAGCCATCACCCTGGGCAACTCCGACAGCCTGCAGGTGGGCGACCAGGTGCTGGCGATCGGCAATCCCTTCGGCGTGGGCCAGACGGTCACCAGCGGCATCGTCAGCGCCATCGGCCGCAACCAGCTGGGGATCAACACCTTCGAGAACTTCATCCAGACCGATGCGGCCATCAACCCCGGCAACTCGGGCGGCGCGCTGGTGGATGTCCAGGGTCACCTGATGGGGATCAACACCGCCATCTACTCGCGCTCGGGCGGCAGCCTGGGCATCGGCTTCGCGATCCCTGTGTCCACCGCCAAGCTGGTGCTCGAGGGCATCGTGAAGGAAGGCGTGGTGCGCCGTGGCTGGATCGGCGTGGAGCCGGCCGAACTCTCGCCCGAGCTGGTGGAGACCTTCGGGGTGAAGACCCGGCGCGGCGTGTTGATCATCGGCGTGCTGCAAGACGGCCCGGCCGCCCGCGCCGGGGTGCGCCCCGGCGACGTGATCACTGAGGTGGGCGGCAAGCCCATCGCCAACGTGTCGGAGCTGCTGTCCAGCGTCGCCGCCCTCAAGCCGGGAACGGCCGCCCCCTTCAAGCTGCAACGCAAGGATGCGGCGCTGACGGTGACGGTGACCGCAGGCCTGCGCCCCAAGCCGGGCGCGGCGCCTGCGCAGCGGCGCTGAGCCGCCCGGCGCAGCGCGCGGCCGGGCTCAGGCGTCGGTCGACGCCGCTTCCTCGGCGGGCGCCTGCGTGTGCTTGATGAACAGCCTGGCGGCCCAGATCCCGACCTCGTAGAGGACGATCATCGGGATGGCAAGCGCCAGTTGCGAGACCACGTCGGGCGGCGTCACGATGGCGGCCACGATGAAGGCCAGCACGATGAAGTAGCTGCGAAAGGCCTTGAGCTTCTCGATGGAGACCACGTTCATGCGCGCCAGCACGATCACGACGATGGGAACCTCGAAGGCCAGGCCGAAGGCCAGGAACATGGTGAGCACGAAGCTCAGGTAGGCCTCGATGTCGGGCGCGGCGGTGATGCTCTTGGGCGCGAAGCTCTGGATGAAGGCGAAGACCTGGCCGAAGACGAAGAAGTAGCAGAAGGCCACCCCAATGAAGAACAGCACGGTGCTGGAGACGACCAGCGGCATCACGAGCTTCTTCTCGTGGCTGTACAAGCCCGGCGCGACGAAGGCCCACACCTGATACAGCACCACGGGCAGCGCGATCAGGAAGGCCGCCATCAGCAGGATCTTCAGTGGCACCAGAAACGGCGAGATGACCGAGGTGGCGATCAGGGTGGCGCCCTGGGGCAGCGTGGCCGTCAGCGGCGCGGCCAGTATGTCGTACAGGGCCGCCGGGCCGGGCCAGATCGCCAGGGCGGCGCCCGCGACCGCCACCGCGATGGAGGCCTTGATCAGCCGGTCACGCAACTCGACCAGGTGGGCGACAAAGGGTTGTTCGGTCCCGGCGAGTTCGTCTTCTTTGTTGGAAGGGTCGGCCATCTAGTTGAATTTCTTGGGCCGATAGCGGGCCACGCGGGCCGCGCCGGAAAGGGCATGGCGGCGTACGCCGTTGCGGGCCTTGTACCAGGTGGGCGTGGCGCCCTGCTTGAGGCGCCATTTCTTGCCCGGGTGCTTGTACTCGGGCAGGGCAGGCGGCACCTCCAGGGGGGCGCTGTAATCAATGGCCGCGGTGTCGCCCAACCCGGCACCGATTTCGGCGCTGGTGGTCTGGATCGAGCTCTCGACATCGCGCGCCGCGGTCTCGACCGTTTCCTTCATCTTGCGCAGCTCGTCGAGCTCCATGGACCGGTTGACCTCGGCCTTGACATCGGCCACGTAGCGCTGTGCCTTGCCCAGCAGGGTGCCGAGGGTGCGGGCCACACGCGGCAGTTTCTCGGGGCCGATGACGATCAACGCCACGGCGCCGATCAGCGCGATCTTGGTAATGCCGAGGTCTATCACGGGCAGGAGGTAGAACGGGGTCGCCGGGACCAGGCCCGGGCGAGCGGGCTCGCCTCAGGCGGCGGGGGCCGTTCAGGATTTGTTGCGGGCCTCGACGTCGATGGTCGTCTTGTTGTCGGAGGCCGGCGGGCCCGAGGTGACCTGCTGCGAGGGCGTCGTGGTGGGGTTGGCGGGGGCGGCTTCGGCCTGGGCCGAACCGTCCTTCACGCCGTCCTTGAAGCCCTTGACGGCACCGCCCAGGTCGGAGCCGATGTTCTTGAGCTTTTTGGTGCCGAAGACCAGCACGATGATCAGCAGGACGATCAGCCAGTGCCAGATGGAAAAGGTACCCATGGATTACTCCTGAATGAATTCGGTGGACTGCGGGGCATTTTAGACCTGCGGGGCCATGCCCCCTCGCCCGCGCGGGGCAGGACTCAGCCCTTGAACCAGGGGCGCGGCCCGCCCATGACGTGCAGATGCAGGTGGTGGACCTCCTGCCCGCCCTCGGCGCCGGTGTTGGTGACGACCCGCCAGCCACCCTGCGGGTAAGGGTTGCAGCCTTCCTGCAATGCCAGCTTCGGCACCAGGGTCATCATGCGGCCCAGCAGGGCCTCGTGCTGGCCATCCACCTGCGCCAGGGAGGAAATGTGGACCTTGGGGATCATGAGGAAATGCACCGGCGCCCAGGGATGGATGTCGTGGAAGGCGTAGATCTGTTCGTCTTCGTAGACCTTGCGCGAGGGAATCAGGCCCTGGGCGATCTTGCAGAAGAGGCAGTTCGGGTCGTGGGTCATGTCAGGGCGGGCCCCTGGGGTGGGGCCTGGTGGGCGAACCGCAGCCAGCCGCGGATGCACCGGTACAGGTACCACAGGCCCACGATCGCGTGCGCCAGGACGCCGGGCAACACGAACAGCAGGTAAAGCGGCACGGTGAGAAGCAGCCACAGCACGGTCCACCAGAAGGTGGCGATCATGTAGCGGTGGTGCAGGATGTAGAGGGGGTCGCGCTCGTCGGCACGGCGGATGTAGTTGATGATGAGGGCGATCACCGCCAGCGCGCCCAGACTCAGCCAGGCCGAGGTGTGCAGGCCGTAGAGCACGTGCATCAGCACGCGATCGCCCTGGGGGCGCGGGCCGGCCGGCAGGGGGTCGAGGACTTCGGGATCGCTCATGTCGGATCAGGCTTGGCCGGACTCGCGGGCCTGGGCCTTGCGCAAGGCCTTTTCCTCGAGGCCCGACAGACCCTCACGCCGCACGAGTTCGGCCACCACATCGTCGGGGCTGAGGCCGTAATGGGCCAGCGCGATCAGGGTGTGGAACCACAGGTCGGCGACCTCACCCACGAGCTTGTGGGGGTCGCCGCCGTGGTCGATGTCCTTGGCGGCCATGACCACCTCGGTGGCTTCCTCGCCGATCTTTTTCAGGAAGGCGTCGGGGCCCTTGTGCAGGAGGCGCGCCACGTAGCTGCGCTCGGGGTCGCCGCCGCGGGCGGGCTTGCGGCTTTCGATCACGGCGGCCAGGCGGGCCAGGGAATCCTTGGAGGAAGGGGTGGAAGACATGGCGGTCAGGTGTAGATCGTGCCCGGGTCTTTCAAGACCGGCTCGCAGGGCTGCCAGGCGCCATCCTGCAGGCGCTGGAAGAAGCAGCTGTGGCGGCCGGTGTGGCAGGCGATGCCGGGCTCGTGCCCGAGCTGGGTGACGCGCAGCAGGATGACATCGTGGTCGCAGTCCAGGCGGATCTCGTGCACGGTCTGGACATGGCCGGATTCTTCGCCCTTGGCCCAGAGCCGGTTGCGGGAGCGACTGAAATAGACGGCGCGGCCCTCTTGGGCGGTGCGTGCCAGGGCTTCACGGTTCATCCAGGCGAACATCAGGACGTCGCCGGTGGACGCTTCCTGGGCGATGACGGGCACGAGCCCGCGTTCATCCCATTTGACCTGGTCGAGCCATTGCATGCCGACGATTGTCGCCGATGGTGCCGGGTCACAGGCGCACCGGGATCCCGCGCGCGTGCAAGTGGCGCTTGGCCTGCTGCACCGTGTAGTCGCCGTAGTGGAAGATGCTGGCGGCCAGCACCGCGTCGGCGCCGCCCTGCTGCACGCCGTCGGCCAGGTGGTCCAGCGTGCCCACGCCGCCCGAGGCAATGACCGGCACGGGCACCGCGTCGGCGACCGCGCGCGTGAGGGCCAGGTCGAAGCCGGACTTGGTGCCGTCGCGGTCCATGCTGGTGAGCAGGATCTCGCCCGCGCCCAGCCGCTCGACTTCCCGCGCCCAGGCGATGGCGTCGAGCCCGGTCGGGTGGCGGCCCCCGTGCGTGAACACTTCCCATAGGCCCGGGCCTGTCT
>JBEGVR010000184.1:0-4891 GCA_041178265.1 Pseudomonadota bacterium
GGCTGCGGCTACGGCAAGCAAGCGATGCAGCAAAGTGTTCATTCCAATCGGTGCCCGGTCGGGGCGGTGAGTGTGCATTTTTTGACAGGGGGATGCAAATTTCGCACCGCCCCGGGCCCCATAAACCAAAAAATCCACAGATTCAAGCACTTAGCTCTGACTCCTCAGGCTGTGACCGAATTATAGGGATTGAAACTAGCCTTGTGCAGCCACCCGATCAGCTTTACTTTGTAACTTGTTGAGCGCACTCAGATAAGCCTTGGCGGATGCCACCACGATGTCGGGATCGGCCCCCACCCCATTGACCACCCGGCCGGCATTCTGCAGGCGCACCGTCACCTCGCCCTGGCTCTCGGTGGAGCCGCTGATGGCGTTCACCGAATAGAGCACCATCTCCGCCCCGCTCTGGACATGGCTTTCGATGGCCTTGAGGGATGCATCGACCGGGCCGTTGCCTTCGGATTCACCCCGGATTTCGCGGCCGTCGACCGTGAAAACCACCGTCGCATGCGGCCGCTCACCGGTCTCGCTGTGTTGCGAGAGAGAGACAAAACCATAGGACTCCTGGTCGCCACGCACCCCGTCGCCACTGACCAGGGCCAGGATGTCCTCGTCGAAGATCTCGCTCTTGCGGTCGGCCAGCTCCTTAAAGCGGGTGAAGGCGGCATTGATGTCGGCCTCGCTTTCCATGGCCACGCCCAGCTCCTGCAGCCGCTGCTTGAAGGCATTGCGACCCGAGAGCTTGCCCAGGACGATCTTGTTGGCTGACCAGCCCACGTCTTCGGCACGCATGATTTCATAGGTGTCGCGGGCCTTGAGCACGCCGTCCTGGTGGATGCCGCTGGCGTGCGCGAAGGCGTTGGCACCGACCACGGCCTTGTTCGGTTGCACCACGAAGCCAGTGGTCTGGCTCACCATGCGGCTGGCGGCGACGATGTGCTGGGTGTCGATGCCCAACTCCAGGCCGAAGTAGTCCTTGCGGGTCTTGACCGCCATGACGATCTCCTCGAGCGAGCAGTTGCCGGCGCGCTCGCCCAGGCCGTTGATGGTGCACTCGACCTGGCGGGCGCCGCCGATCTTCACGCCCGCCAGCGAGTTGGCCACCGCCATGCCCAGGTCGTTGTGGCAATGCACCGACCAGATCGCCTTGTCCGAATTGGGGATGCGCTCGCGCAGGGTCTTGATGAATTCGCCATAGAGCTCGGGAACGGCATAGCCCACGGTATCGGGCACATTAATGGTGGTCGCCCCTTCGGCGATCACGATCTCGAGCACGCGGCACAGGAAGTCCATCTCGCTGCGGTAGCCGTCCTCCGGCGAGAACTCGACGTCGCCGCTCAGGTTGCGGGCGAAGCGCACGGACTGCCTGGCCTGCTCGAGCACCTGATCGGGCGTCATGCGCAGCTTCTTTTCCATGTGCAGCGGCGACGTCGCGATGAAGGTGTGAATGCGCCCGCGGTTGGCGCCCTTGATCGCCTCGGCGGCGCGGGTGATGTCGCGGTCGTTGGCCCGCGCGAGCGAACACACGGTGGAATCCTTGATCGCGTTGGCGATGGCCTGCACCGCCTCGAAATCGCCGTTAGAACTGGCCGCGAAGCCGGCCTCGATCACATCGACCTTCAGGCGCTCAAGCTGGCGGGCGATCCGCAGCTTCTCGTCGCGGGTCATGGACGCGCCGGGGGATTGCTCGCCATCGCGCAAGGTCGTGTCGAAGATGATCAATTTGTCTGCCATGGAAAACTCCTCAAACTTTCGGGGATTCAGGGCCCGGGCGCGGCATAAAGCAAAACGGCCCGCTGCGGATGCACACGGGCCGTGAGGGGATTTGCGCGAACGCTACCGTCTCCGCCCGGGCGGGGATAGAAGTAGGGCCAGCGCGATGCGGTTCATAGAGGGGAATGTAACACAGCCAGGCTTTACTTGTGCAAGCCGGCCTCGTCGGGTTCATCGGTCGACGTGCTGATCATGCTGGTGGGCTCGCCCTTGAAGCGGCGCCATCCATACAGGGCGTAGCCGGACAGGCCATACAGGACGAACAGGGCGAACAGCACCGCCGGCGGGTGGATATTGATCACGGCGATCACCAGGGCCAGCAGCACGATCACCGCAAAGGGCACCGACTTCTTCATGGACACGTCCTTGAAGCTGTAGAACGGCACGTTGGTGACCATGGTCAGGCCTGCGTACAGGGCGAAGCCGAACATCCACCAACGCACGTCGGGCCCGGCCACCTCGTATTCGTTCATCAGCCAGATGAAGCCCGTCACCAGCGCCGCGGCGGCCGGCGACGGCAGGCCCTGGAAATAGCGCTTGTCCACCACTGCGGTGTTCACGTTAAAGCGTGCCAGGCGCAGCGCCGCACAGGCGCAATAGACAAAGGCGGCGATCCAGCCCCAGCGGCCCAGGCCCTTGAGCGACCACTCGTAGGCGATCAGGGCGGGCGCGGCGCCGAAGGACACCATGTCGGACAGCGAGTCCATCTGCTCGCCGAAGGCACTCTGGGTGTTGGTCATGCGGGCCACCCGTCCGTCCAGGCTATCCAGCACCATGGCGCTGAACACCCCCATGGCCGCCAGGTCGAAGCGGTTGTTCATGGCCATCACGACGGCGTAGAAGCCCCCGAACAGCGCCGCCAGCGTGAACAGGTTGGGAAGGACATAAATGCCCTTGCGGCGCTTGGGCGCCACGGTCGCTTCGACTTCGGCGGGGGGCTGCGTGTCGGATCCATCGTGCATCCGGGCAGTGTAACCAAGCCTTGCCATCCCAGCCGCACCCGCGAAAAAGCCGCCCGAAGGCGGCTTGCTAAGGCGCAAGTCGCGCGCCCTCAGTTGCGGGTCTGGTCGACCAGCTTGTTCTTGGCGATCCAGGGCATCATGGCCCGCAGCTGCGCGCCCACCACCTCGATGCTGTGTTCGGCCATGTTGCGACGGCGCGCCGTCATGCTCGGGTACCCCGTGCGCCCCTCCAGGATGAACATCTTGGCGTAGTCGCCGCTTTGCACCCGCTTCAAGGCATGGCGCATCGCCGCGCGCGACTGCTCGTTGATCACCTCCGGGCCCGTCACGTACTCGCCGTACTCCGCGTTGTTGGAGATCGAGTAGTTCATGTTCGCAATCCCGCCCTCGTAGATCAGGTCCACGATCAGCTTCAACTCGTGCAGGCACTCGAAGTACGCCATCTCCGGCGCATACCCCGCCTCCACCAGCGTCTCGTACCCCATCTTGATCAATTCCACCGCCCCCCCGCACAGCACCGCCTGCTCGCCAAAGAGGTCCGTCTCGGTCTCCTCCTTGAAGTTCGTCTCGATGATGCCGGCCTTGCCCCCGCCATTGGCCATCGCATACGACAGCGCCAGGTCTCGCGCCTTGCCCGACTTGTCCTGGTGCACCGCCACCAGGTGCGGCACGCCACCGCCCTGCGTGTACGTGCTGCGCACCGTGTGCCCCGGCGCCTTGGGCGCCACCATCCACACGTCCAGGTCCGCACGCGGCACCACCTGGTTGTAGTGAATGTTGAAGCCGTGCGCGAACGCCAGCGAGGCCCCCGCCTTGGCGTGCGGCTCGATGTTGTTCCTGTACACCTCGCCAATCTGCTCGTCGGGCAAGAGGATCATCACCACGTCGGCCAGCTTCACCGCGTCGTTGACTTCCATCACCTTCAGGCCCGCCTTGCCCACCTTGTCCCACGAGGCCCCGCCCTTGCGCAGCCCCACCACCACCTTCACCCCGCTGTCATTGAGGTTCTGCGCGTGCGCATGCCCCTGCGAGCCGTATCCAATGATGGCCACCGTCTTGCCCTTGATCAGGCTCAGGTCACAGTCCTTGTCGTAGAAAACTTTCATTTCTTTATCTCCAAAAATAGGTCGTATGAAGGGAAACTTTCCAGTGGCCGCCGCGGATCTGGCTTTGCCAGGCCGCTGGCGGCGCCCCCCTGAGGGGGGAGGCGCCGAAGGCGCTTTGGGGGGTTAAACACGAAGAATCCTTTCGCCGCGGCCGATGCCGCAGGCGCCGGTACGTACGGTTTCCAAAATGGCCGTACGGTCGATCGCCTCCAGGAAGGCGTCGTTCTTGGCCTGGTCGCCCGTGAGCTCCAGGGTGTAGCTTTTCTCGGTGACGTCGATGATACGGCCGCGGAAGATGTCGGCCATACGCTTCATCTCTTCGCGCTCCTTGCCCACCGCGCGCACCTTCACCAGCATGAGCTCGCGCTCGGTGTAGGCGCCCTCGGTGAGGTCCACCACCTTCACCACCTCGATCAGGCGATTGAGGTGCTTGGTGATCTGCTCGATCACGTCGTCCGAGCCGGTGGTCTGGATGGTCATGCGCGAGAGCGAAGCGTCCTCGGTCGGCGCCACGGTCAGCGATTCGATGTTGTAGCCACGGGCCGAGAACAGGCCCACGACGCGCGAGAGGGCGCCCGGCTCGTTTTCGAGCAGCACCGCGATGATGTGTTTCATGGAATAGGACTCCTCTTTTCGACCGCCCTCCCCCGCGCACGGTAATGCGCGGGCTCGGCGGTCAATAGATTCGTTTCAGGTGGATGGACAAGCTCAGAGATCTTCCGACCCGAGCAGCATTTCAGTGATGCCCTTGCCGGCCTTGACCATCGGAAAGACGTTCTCGGTCGGGTCGGTGCGAAAGTCCATGAACACGGTGCGGTCCTTGAGCTTGCGCGCCTCGCGCAGGGCCGGCTCGACGTCGCGCGCATGCTCGATCAGCATGCCCACGTGGCCGTAGGCCTCGGCCAGCTTCACGAAATTGGGCAGCGCATCCATGTAGCTGTGGCTGTAACGGCCCTCGTAATCGAGTTCCTGCCACTGGCGCACCATGCCAAGGTACCGGTTGTTCAGGGCGACGATCTTGATCGGCGTGTAGGGAAAGAGTGTTAGTGA
>JBEGVR010000185.1:0-12447 GCA_041178265.1 Pseudomonadota bacterium
TGCAGGCGGCGGTCCATGGCCTGCAGCCACCGCGCATAGGCAAGGCGCGCCTGTTCGGAAGAAAACTCGGGAATCGGGGGCGCCGCGTTGGCAATCGCCGAACCCAGGGCCGTGCGCACCGAGTCGGCCAAGGGCTCCTCGAGCTGCGCCCCCGCCAGCACGATGACCGGCAGGCCGCAGCCGGCCAGGCCAGCGATGGCCCCCTGGAGCCACCGCCTGCGAGAGGTCACAGCTGGATACGGGCCCGCAGGTGGTCCAGGATGCCGGCCACGGGCACCTGGGTGGCGGCGCTTTCGCGCCGGTGCTGGTACTCCACCTGGCCCTCCTTGAGGCCTCGGTCGGAGATGACGACGCGGTGCGGCACGCCAATCAGCTCCCAGTCGGCGAACATCGCGCCGGGGCGCTCGCCCCGGTCGTCCAGCATCACGTCGATGCCCAGGGCGGCCAGGTCGTCGTGCAGCGTCGTGGCGGCGGCTTTCACCGCCTCGCTGCGGTCCATGCCGATCGGGCAGACCACCACGGTAAAGGGTGCGATCGCGTCGGGCCAGATGATCCCGCGCTCGTCGTGGTTCTGCTCGATGGCGGCAGCGGGCAGGCGGGTGATGCCGATGCCGTAGCACCCCATCTCCATGAACTGCGGCTTGCCGTTTTCATCGAGGAAGGTGGCGTTCATCGCCTTGGAGTACTTGGTGCCCAGGTAGAACACATGACCCACCTCGATGCCGCGCTCGATGGCCAGCGCCCCTTGGCCGTCGGGCGAGAGATCGCCCTCGACTACGTTGCGGATGTCGGCCACCAGAACCGGCTCGGGCAGGTCGCGGCCCCAGTTCACGCCCGTGAGGTGGAAGTCCTCGGCGTTGGCGCCGCAGATCCAGTCGGCCATGACCGCCACCTCGCGGTCGGCCACCACCTTCAAGGGTTTCTTCAGGCCGATGGGGCCCAGGTAACCGGGCTTGGTGCCGAAGTGCTCGAGGATCTCAGGCACCGTGGCAAAGCGGAACCCCACGTCCAGCCCCGGCACCTTGCCCACCTTGACCTCGTTCATGTCGTGGTCGCCGCGCACCAGCAGCAGCCAGATCTCGCTCTTGGCCACCTGGCCCGCCGGATCGAGCGTGTCGGTGGCCAGCACCAGGGACTTGATGGTGGTGTGCAGCGGCACGCCCAGGAGTTGCGCCACGTCGGCGCAGGTGCTCTTGCCGGGAGTGGGTGTTTTTTCCAGGGCCTTCGAAGCGGCCGGGCGCGGACCGGCGGGCGCCAGGGCCTCGGCCTTCTCGATGTTGGCGGCGTAATCGCTCTGCGGGCAGTAGACGATGGCGTCCTCGCCGGTGGCGGCGATCACCTGGAATTCCTCGGACAGGTCGCCGCCGATGGCGCCGCTGTCGGCGGCCACGGCGCGATAGCGCAGCCCGAAGCGGTCGAAGATGCGGCGGTAGGCCTGCGCCATCACCTGGTAGCTGGCCTTGGCGGATGCGACGTCGCGGTCGAAGCTGTAGGCGTCCTTCATGATGAATTCGCGCCCCCGCATCAGGCCGAAGCGCGGACGGCGCTCGTCACGGAACTTGGTCTGGATCTGGTAAAGGTTTTTCGGCAGCTGCCTGTAGCTGCGAAGCTCCTGGCGCGCGATGTCGGTCACCACTTCCTCGCTGGTGGGCTGGATCACGAAGTCGCGGTCGTGGCGGTCCTTGATGCGAAGCAGCTCAGGGCCCATCCTGGCAAAGCGCCCGGTCTCCTGCCAGAGTTCGGCGGGCTGGACCACCGGCATGGTGCATTCCACGGCGCCGGCGCGGTCCATCTCCTCGCGGACGATGGCCTCGACCTTGCGGATCACCCGCAGGCCCATAGGCATATAGGTGTAAATCCCGGCGCCTAGCTTCTTGATCATGCCGGCGCGGGTCATGAGGCGGTGGCTGGCCACTTCGGCGTCGGCGGGCGCTTCCTTGAGCGTGGAGATCAGAAACTGGGAGGCTTTCATCAGGCTACAGCGAGGAGAGAGCGAGGGAAGGAACGGATGAGTCACTTGCCGCACAGGCAGCGCCGTGCATAATGAACTCAGTTCAAGAATTGGGGTTTGATTATGCTTGACCGTGACGGCTTCAGGCCCAACGTCGGCATCATCCTGCTCAATCAGAAAAACCAGGTGTTCTGGGGTAAGCGCATACGCACCCACAGCTGGCAGTTTCCGCAGGGGGGCATTGATCGCGGCGAAAGCCCCGAACAAGCGATGTACCGGGAGTTGCACGAAGAGGTGGGCCTGCAGCCCGAGCATGTGCGCATCATCGCCCGCACCCGTGACTGGTTGCGCTACGAGGTGCCTGACCGCTACATCCGGCGGGACGCGCGCGGACACTACAAGGGACAAAAGCAGATCTGGTTCCTGCTGCAGCTGGCGTGCCAGGACTGGAACCTGAACCTGCGTGCCACCGACCATCCCGAGTTCGACGCCTGGCGCTGGAACGACTACTGGGTGCCGCTGGACGTGGTGGTCGAATTCAAGCGCAGCGTGTACGAGATGGCGCTGACCGAACTCGCGCGCTTCCTGCCCCGCCACGAGCACCACCGCAACCGGTTCCTGCGGGGCGGCGTGCGCACCCGAGACGCCGACTCGCTTGAAGCGGCCGCATCCCACATGCCGGGTGCGGACTTCGAGCTGCCACCGGGCGCCAGCTTCGACCCCGACCCGCAGGGCAGCCTGCACCAGGCCGCCTCGGGCCGGCAGCGCGCCGGTTGACTCCCACCGCGGACGGGATGACACCGCCGCCCCGCCCCCGCCTCGTCACCGCGTGAGCACGAGGTTGGTACGGTGGATCATCTCGGGTTCGGCCACGTACCCCAGTAATTTCTCGATCTCGCTCGAAGGCTTGCGACACAGGAGCCGGGCTTCGGCGCTGGCGTAATTGGCCAGGCCACGCGCGATCTCGACACCGGCTGGATCACGTACCGCGATCACGTCGCCGCGCGAGAAATCGCCCTCCACCGACACCATCCCGATCGGCAGCAGGCTCTTGCCGTCCTCGCGCAGGCGGCTGGCTGCGCCTTCGTCCACCGTCACCGCGCCACGCATTTGCAGGTGGTCGGCGATCCAGCGCTTGCGCGCCTGGCTTTTCTGGGTCGGGGCGATCAGGAAGGTGCCGATCGCCTCGCCCTCGAACAGGCGCAGCAGCGCGTCGGGCTCGCGGCCCCAGGCGATCACGGTGGAGGCGCCCGAGCCGGCTGCACGGCGCGCCGCCAGGATCTTGGTGATCATGCCGCCCTTGCCGATGCCCGAACCCGAGCCGCCAGCCATGGCCTCCAGGGCTGGATCACCCGCGCGCGCCTCGCGCACGAAGGTGGCGGCGGGATCCTTGCGCGGGTCGGCGGTGTACAGGCCCTTCTGGTCGGTGAGGATCACCAGCACGTCGGCCTCGACCAGGTTGGCCACCAGGGCGCCCAGGGTGTCGTTGTCGCCGAACTTGATCTCGTCGTTGACGACGGTGTCGTTTTCGTTGATCACCGGCACCACGCGCAGCCCGATCAGCGTGAGCAGGGTGCTGCGGGCGTTGAGGTAACGCTCGCGGTCGGCCAGGTCGGCGTGCGTGAGCAACACCTGCGCCGACCCCATGCCGTTCTCGCGCAGCTTGGTCTCGTACATCTGGGCCAGGCCCATCTGGCCGACGGCGGCGGCGGCCTGCAGCTCGTGCAATTCGTGCGGGCGGGTGGCCCACCCCAGGCGCTTCATGCCTTCGGCGATGGCGCCGCTGGAGACCATGATCACCTCGCGGCCCTGGCCGGCCAGGGCCGCAAGCTGGCGGCACCAATGGCCAATGGCGGCTTCGTCCAGGCCCCGGCCCTCGTTGGTCACCAGGCTGGAGCCGACCTTGACGACGATGCGCCGCGCGCCGCAAAGCAGCTGCGCACCGTCGGCGCTCAGGGCAATGGGTGTGGCGGTCATTTGGGCGCGTCGCCTGCGAAACGGGGGTCGACATCGACCGGCGGCTGCTCGGCGACCTGCTGCGCCTTCACATGCTGGTAGACGGCTCTGATCAAGTCCTCGCAACCTTCACGGGTGAGGGCCGAGATCTCGAACACCGGACCCTTGTACTTCATGCGCTTGATGAAATCGCGCACGCGCACTTCGCGCACGCCCTCGGGCAGCATGTCGACCTTGTTCAACACCAGCCACCGGGGCTTGTCGTACAGGGCCTTGTCGTATTTCTTGAGCTCCAACACGATGGCCTTGGCCTGGGCCACAGGGTCGACGCCGTCGTCAAACGGCGCGATGTCCACCAGATGCAGCAGCAGGCGCGTGCGTTGCAGGTGCCGAAGGAACTGGTGGCCCAGACCCGCGCCCTCGGCGGCGCCCTCGATCAGGCCCGGCACGTCGGCGACCACGAAGCTTTGTTCAGGCCCCACGCGCACCACACCCAGGTTGGGATGCAGCGTGGTGAAGGGGTAATCGGCGATCTTGGGCCGCGCGTTGGAAACCGCGGCAATCAGCGTGGACTTGCCCGCATTGGGCATGCCCAGCAGACCCACGTCGGCCAGGACCTTGAGTTCGAGCTTGAGGCTCTTGCGCTCGCCGGGCCAGCCCGGGGTCTTCTGGCGCGGGGCGCGGTTGATCGCGCTCTTGAACCGCATGTTGCCAAAGCCGCCATCGCCGCCCTTGGCGATGGTGATCACCTCGCCGGGCACAAGCATTTCGTACAGCACCTGGCCGGTCTCGGCGTCGGAAATGATGGTGCCCACCGGCATCTTCAGGGTGATGTCGTCGCCCGCGGCGCCGAACATGTCTGAGCCCATGCCGTGCTCGCCCTTGCGCGCCTCGTGACGACGCGAGTAGCGGTAATCGACCAGGGTGTTGAGGTTGGGGTCGGCGATCGCGAGGACATGGCCGCCGCGTCCGCCGTCGCCCCCGTTGGGTCCACCGAATTCCTTGTATTTCTCGTGCCGGAACGACACGCAGCCATTGCCGCCATCGCCCGCGGCAATGTCGATAAAGGCTTCGTCGACGAACTTCATGAGCGCCGCCGGACCGCCCCAAGGCGCGAAGGCCCCCTCGGGGGGCAGGACGCTACACGGAGTGAGCGGACGTGGGGGCAGATCATGATCGGATGATTTTAGGCAGGGGACAACAAAAAAGCCCTGCGCGGGGACGCAGGGCTTTCGTGCCGGAAAGCCGCAGGGTCAGGCCGGGGTGACGCTGACCGTCTGCTTGTTCAGGCTGCCCTTGACTGCGAAGGCCACGTGACCGTCCACCAGGGCGAACAGGGTGTGGTCCTTGCCCACGCCGACGTTGCTGCCGGGGTGGAACTTGGTGCCGCGCTGGCGCACGATGATCGAGCCTGCGCTGACCATTTCGCCGCCGAAGGCTTTCACGCCGAGCATCTTGGGCTGGGAATCACGCCCGTTTCGCGTAGAGCCGCCGCCTTTTTTCTGTGCCATGTCACTTGCTCCTCAGGCTGCAATCGCGCCGATTTGCAGTTCGGTGAACTGCTGGCGATGGCCCTGGCGTTTCTGGTAGTGCTTGCGACGGCGCATCTTGAAGATGTGAACCTTGTCGTGCTTGCCGTGCGCCACGACCGTGGCTTTGACCGTCGCACCGGACACCAGGGGCGTTCCGACCTTCAGACCGCTGCCGTCGCCGACAGCCAGGACCTGATCGATCACGATTTCCTGGCCTACGTCCGCAGCAATCTGTTCTACTTTAATTTTTTCGCCGGAAGCAACGCGATACTGCTTGCCACCGGTTTTTATGACCGCGTACATGTAAAGACCTCTTGAAAACCCTTTCGGGAATTGATCTCTCCCCGGACGGATTTCCGAAAGAGCCCGATACTATAGCATAGTTAGTCATTACTCGCCAAGGACAGGCTGCAGTCGCCCAGATGCACGGCGAGGCGGTTGGCACCCACGGACTCCCCCTCGGATCGGTGCCGAATCCAACGCCCCAGCGCCAGGCTCAAGGCCGTGAGCCCCCCGGGGGGTCTCCCTATAATCGCCCGAACTTTCCAGGCCCCTCCTTGACCGCCTCCGCCGCCTCCGCCGCCTCGACCCTCGCCCTGATCGCCGGCGACATGCGCCAGGTCGATGCCGTCATCGCCCAGCGGCTCGATTCGGCCGTCCCCCTGGTCGGTCAGGTCGCCCGCTACATCATTTCGGCGGGTGGCAAGCGCCTGCGCCCGGCCCTGCTCCTGCTGGTGTCCGGCGCTCTGGGCTATCAGGGTACCCAGCGCTTCAACCTGGCGGCGGTCGTCGAATTCATCCACACCGCCACCTTGCTGCACGACGACGTGGTGGACGACTCCACACTGCGCCGGGGCCGGGCCACTGCCAACGAACATTTCGGCAACCCGGCCAGCGTGCTGGTGGGCGATTTCCTGTACTCGCGCGCCTTCCAGATGATGCTGGACGCGCGCGACATGCGGATCATGGAAATCCTGGCCGAGGCCACCAACGTCATCGCCGAGGGCGAGGTGCTCCAGCTGACGAACATGCACGACGCCTCGCTCGATGAAGAGGCCTACCTGAGGGTGATCCGCTCCAAGACTGCCAAGCTGTTCGAAGCCTCCACCCGCCTGGCCGCAGTGCTGGCCAGCAGCCCGCCCGAGGTCGAACAGGCCTGCGCCGACTACGGCCAGGCTCTGGGCACGGCCTTCCAGGTGATCGACGACGTGCTTGATTACGACGGCGACGCCGCCGAGATGGGCAAGAACCTGGGCGACGACCTGCGCGAGGGCAAGGCCACCCTGCCCCTGATCGCCGCCATGAAGCGGGCCGCCCCAGCGAATCGTGACCTGATACGCGTGGCCATCGAACAAGGCTCGGTCGATGCGCTCGAGGCCATCGTGGGCATCGTGCGCGAGACCGGCGCCCTCGAGGTGGCACGTCGCGCAGCGGCCGCTGAAGCCCGGCGCGCGATCGACTGCCTGGCCCTGCTGCCTCGCAACGCCCACAGCGAGGGCCTGCTCCAACTGGCCTCCTCGCTACTGGAACGCCGGCACTGACAAGCTCCGGCGAGCGGGTCGCTGGCCGCTGCTTCGATGCCCGGCACCGCGCGTTCACCCGCGAAGCGCTCAATCCCGAACACGCAGACACGGCGCCTGCGGTAATCAGGATGTACTCCAGCCATCTCCTGGCCTGCACCGGCGACGCCGTGCAGGCCCCCAATACCCGGGCAACTACTCGATTGACACCGCTGATACCCCCGCTTACAACGCTTTGTTATCAAAAAAAGAGCGATCGGAGTCAGGTTTCATGGCGAAAGTGAACATCCGGGGCGCGCGCAAGCGCTTCGGAGATGTACAGGTGCTTCATGGGGTGGATATCGACATAGCGGACGGGTCGTTCACCGTCCTCGTGGGGCCCTCCGGGTGCGGCAAATCCACACTGCTTCGGATGATCGCGGGGCTCGAGCATGTGAGCGACGGCGAAATCCGCATCGGCGACAAGGTCGTCAACGACCTGCAGCCCAAGCAGCGCGACATCGCGATGGTGTTCCAGAACTACGCGCTCTATCCGCACATGACAGTGCGGGACAACATGTCCTTCTCCCTGATGCTGGCCAAGCAGCCGCGCGAGGTGATCGACGCCCAGGTCGCGCGCGCCGCCCAGATCCTCGGACTCGACCAGCTGCTCGATCGCTTTCCGCGGCAGCTCTCGGGCGGTCAGCGGCAACGCGTGGCCATGGGGCGCGCGATCGTCCGCGACCCGCAGGTCTTCCTCTACGACGAGCCGCTGTCCAACCTCGATGCCAAGCTGCGCGTGGCCATGCGCACCGAACTCAAGGAATTGCACCAGCGCCTGAAGACCACCTCGATCTACGTCACCCACGACCAGATCGAGGCCATGACCATGGGCGACCAGATCGTGGTGATGCGCGATGGCCGCATCGAGCAGTCCGGTGCGCCGCTCGATCTGTATGACCGCCCGGCCAACCAGTTCGTGGCGGGGTTCATCGGCTCGCCTGCGATGAACTTCCTGCCCGGCACGGTGCGACGCGACGGCGGCGGGGCGCGGGTGGTGCTCGATGGTGGCACCACGCTGCCGATGCCCCCGGGCGCTGCGGGCACGGAAGGCCAGAAGGTCATCTACGGCGTTCGGCCCGAGCACATGAGCCTCACCGTCGGAAACGATGCCGGCTGCATCGAAGTCGATGTCGTGACGCTCGAACCCACCGGCGCAGACACCTTCGTGGCCTGCCGGCACCACGGCGCCGAGATGACCTGCGTGTTCCGCGAACGGCATGCGTTCGCGCCGGGCAGCCGCATCCGCCTGATGCCCGACGTGAGCCGCTGCCATGTGTTCGATGCCCAGTCGGGCCATCGGCTTGCAAGCTGATTCGTTCCCTCACCCACCGGCGCCACCGAGCGTCTTTTCCAACCCAGAAGGAGACAAGAAACCATGAACCGCTTTAATCGCCGCCGATTTCTGGAAGGTTCCGCAGGCGTCGCTGCATCGACGGCCCTCGGCGCCTCTGCGCTGTTCGCGCCCGCCGTGCACGCTCAGGCCAGCCTGAGCTTCAAGCCCGAGAAGGGCGCCAAGCTGCGCGTGCTTCGCTGGAGCCGCTTCGTGCAGGGCGACATCGACGCCTTCATGGCCAACGTGAAGAAATTCACCGAGAAGACGGGTATCGAAGTCCGCGTGGACAACGAAGGTTGGGAAGACGTGCGCCCCAAGGCGGCGGTAGCCGCCAACACCGGCGCCGGTCCCGACATCATCTTCTCCACCAACGACGATGCCAACCTGTACCCCGAGAAGCTGCTGGACGTCACTGACCTGGCCGAATACCTGGGCAAGAAATACGGCGGCTGGTACCCGGCCGCTGAAGCCTACCTGCGCCCGGACGGCAAGAAGTGGATCGGCCTGGCGCTCGGCGCCGCAGGCTCCTACATGGTCTACCGCGAAAGCCACCTGAAGGCCGCGGGCTTCAACGCCTTCCCCAAGACCACCGACGAATTCCTGCGGGCGTTCAAGGCGCTCAAGGAAAAGGGCACGCCTGGCGGCATGGCGCTGGGCAATGCCACCGGTGACGGCCTGTGGTGCAACTGGCTGGTCTGGTCGCACGGCGGCATGCTGGTGGACAAGAACAACAAGGTGGTGATCGACAGCCCCGAGACGATCAAGGCGCTCGAGTACGGCCGCGAGCTGTATTCCACCTTCATCCCTGGCACTCTGTCCTGGCTGGACCCGAACAACAACAAGGCCTTCCTGGACGGCCAGGTCAGCGTCACCAACAACGGCATCTCGATCTACTACGCCGCCAAGAACTCCAACGATCCGAAGATCAAGGAAATGGTGGCCGACATCAACCATGCGGCCTTCCCGGTCGGTCCGGTGGGCGCGGCGACCGAATCGCACCTGTTCTTCAACCAGATGATCATGAAGTACACCAAGTTCCCGCAGGCCGCCAAGGAGTTCCTGCGCTTCATGATGGAGAAGGAGCAATTCGAGGCCTGGATCAATGGCGCGGGCGGCTACATCGCGCAGCCGCTGCGTGCCTACGAGAAGGCCAGCATCTGGACTTCCGACCCCAAGCACACCCCGTACCGCGATGGCGTGAAGAGCATGCGCCCCGCCGGCTACGCGGGCAAGCTGGGCTACGCATCGGCGGGCGCCGGCGCCGACTTCATCATGGTCAACATGGTGGCCGAGGCAGTCAGTGGCGCCAGGTCGCCCAAAGACGCCGCCGAGCGTGCGCAGAAGCGCGCGGAGCGTTACTACAAGGTCTGAGGCACGCCCTCATCGATGGACTGAACGACAGCACAGCAGCACATGAGCATCCTTGAAAGGCTGCAGAACAGCCGCAACGCATTGGGCCTGATCTTCATGCTCCCGGCGGCGGTGCTGCTGCTGCTGTTCCTGACCTACCCTCTCGGCCTGGGCACCTGGCTGGGTTTCACCGATGCCAAGGTCGGCCGCGCCGGCGAGTGGGTGGGTCTGGAGAATTTCAGCTTTCTGGTGGGTGACAGCGTGACCCGCCTCGCGCTGTTCAACACGCTGGTCTACACCATCGTGGCCAGCATCCTGAAGTTCGTCCTGGGCCTGTGGCTGGCGCTGCTGCTCAATCGCAACCTGCCGTTCAAGTCCTTTTTCCGCGCGGTGGTGCTCCTTCCCTGGATCGTGCCCACCGCGCTCTCGGCCATCGCCTTCTGGTGGCTCTACGACTCGCAGTTCTCGGTCCTCAGCTGGGCGCTCAAGGAGATGGGGCTGATCGATACCTACATCGACTTCCTCGGCGACCCCTGGAACGCCCGCCTGTCCACCATTGCGGCCAACGTCTGGCGTGGCATTCCCTTCGTGGCGATCTCTCTGCTGGCAGGCCTGCAGACCATCTCGCCCTCTTTCTACGAAGCGTCGGCCATCGACGGCGCGACGCCCTGGCAGCAGTTCCGCCACGTGACGATGCCGCTGCTCTCGCCCATCATCGCGGTGGTGATGACCTTCTCGGTGCTGTTCACCTTCACCGACTTCCAGCTGATCTACGTGCTCACGCGCGGTGGCCCGCTCAATGCCACGCACCTGATGGCCACCCTGGCGTTCCAGCGCGGGATTTCTGGTGGCGCGCTCGGCGAAGGCGCGGCGCTGGCCACCCTGATGGTGCCTTTCCTGCTCGCAGCGATCATGATGAGCTATTTCGGTCTACAACGCCGCGCATGGCAGCAAGGGAGCGACAAATGAGCGCCGGACGCGATGACGTGGTGGGCATGGACTACCTGCAGTCCGTGCCCCGCCGATGGATCACCACCTACATCCCCATGGGGCTGTTCCTCTTCGTGCTGCTGTTCCCGTTCTACTGGATGGTGATGACGTCACTCAAGCCGAACGAGGAACTGCTGGCGCGCGACGGCAACCCGTTCTGGATTGTCAAGCCGACCCTCGCGCATTTCGAGAAGTTGCTCTTCAATACCGCTTACCCGGAATGGCTGTGGAACACCGTCCTGGTCTCGGTGGTGGCGACCTTCCTGTCGCTGACCGCCGCGGTGCTGGCCGCCTATGCCATCGAGCGGCTGCGCTTCAAGGGCTCCAAGACCACGGGCGTGGCGATCTTCATGGCCTACTTGGTGCCGCCGTCGATCCTGTTCATTCCGCTGGCCAGCATCGTGTTCAAGCTGGGGCTGTTTGACACGCGCTGGGCGCTCATCCTCACCTACCCGACGTTCCTGATCCCGTTCTGCACCTGGCTGCTCATGGGCTACTTCCGCTCGATTCCCTTCGAGCTCGAGGAATGCGCGCTGATCGACGGGGCCACGCGCTGGCAGATCCTGGTCAAGATCATCCTGCCGCTGGCCGTGCCCGGCCTGATCTCGGCCGGCATCTTCGCGTTCACGCTGTCGTGGAACGAATTCATCTACGCCCTGACCTTCGTGTCCTCATCCGAGGTCAAGACCGTACCGGTCGGCGTGGTCACCGAGCTGGTCGAGGGCGACGTCTACCACTGGGGCCCGCTGATGGCCGGCGCGCTGCTGGGGTCCCTGCCGGTGGCCCTGGCGTATTCGTTCTTCGTCGAGCACTATGTGTCGGGCATGACAGGGTCGGTTAAGGAATGAGGCCGTGCGGCCCCGGCTGCCCCGCCGCCCTGGTTTGCTACAATTGGCGGCTCTGCTTCGGGGTGTAGCTTAGCCTGGTAGAGCGCTACGTTCGGGACGTAGAGGCCGGAGGTTCGAATCCTCTCACCCCGACCAGGATCACCCGCATGGAACCTGCATGTCCGAAAAGGCATGTGGGTTTTTTCATGACCCCCGCCGGTGCACCACGGCCGCGCTGGTGCTGGTGGAATCCTGTAGGCGGATACCGGCCTGGCATGTTCAAATCCGCCTGCGCGAACCCCCCGTTTCAACGGAGCTTCCATGACACCACTCTTGGCGCTATCGCACCAAATCGACCGACTCAACGAAGGCATCGGCAAGGCCGTACGCTGGCTGGTGCTGGCAGCGGTCCTGATCAGCGCGGGCAACGCGATCGTCCGCAAGATCTTCTCCATCGGCTCCAACAGCCTGCTGGAAATCCAGTGGTACCTGTTTGCAGCGGTGTTCATGCTCGGCGGCGGCTATGCGTTCCTGCGCAACGTGCATGTGCGCATCGACTTCATCTCCAGCAAGCTGTCCAAGCGCGCCAACACGCAGATCGACATCGCCGGCATCGTCATCTTCCTGATCCCGCTGTGCCTGATCCTGATCAACCTGAGCTGGCCCTTCTTCTACGACGCGTGGAAAAGCGGAGAGATGTCCAGCAACGCCGGGGGGCTGATCCGCTGGCCGGTCCTCGTCCTGATCCCGCTGGGCTTTTCCCTGTTGCTCCTGCAGGCTGTCTCCGAGCTGATCAAGCGATTCGCCTTCCTGCGCGGCGTCCTTCCAGAGCCCTTCAGCGTCGAGGCCGCCAAGTCGGACGAAGAACTGCTGGCAGAAGAACTTGCTGCCGAAGCCGAGAAAAAGAACCTGACAGGAGCACGCTAAATGGAAGCCGGTTTCATTG
>JBEGVR010000186.1:0-6472 GCA_041178265.1 Pseudomonadota bacterium
GTGAGCTTGAGGGTGAAGAGGGTGTCGTCCAGGCGCAGGGCTTCGCGGACGTCGGCACCGACGGTTGCATCGGCGGCGAGTTCCAGCAGGCCACCGTGGTCTTCGCTCAGTTGCAGCTCGCGCGCGGAGCACAGCATGCCCTGGCTCTCGACGCCGCGCAGCTTGCCCAGCTTGATCTGGAACGGCTTGCCGTCCTCGCCCGGGGGCAGTTCGGCCCCCACGAGGGCGCAGGGCACGCGGATGCCCACGCGGGCGTTGGGTGCACCACACACGATGTTCAGGAGCGCGCCCTGCCCCACGTCCACCTGGCACACGCGCAGGCGGTCGGCATTGGGGTGTTGCACGGCCTCCTTGATCTCACCGACCACCACCTTGGTGAAGGGCGGCGCCACGGGCCGCAGTTCTTCCACCTCGAGGCCACCCATGGTCAGGGTGTCGGCCAGGGCTTGGGTGGAAAGGGGCGGATCGCAGAACTCGCGCAGCCAGGACTCGGGGAATTGCATGGTCGTCTACTTGAGAAACTCGGTTCGAGGGACTTGCCCTGCGAGGGCCACCGCAGAACCGGCTCTGCCGGGCTGCTGGTGGCGCCCCCTTGAGAGGGAGGCGCCGAAGGCGCTTCGGGGGGGAATCATGATCTGAATTGGCGCAGAAAACGAATATCGCCGTCGAAGAACAGCCGAAGGTCGTTCACGCCGTAACGCAGCATGGTCAGGCGGTCCGGTCCCATGCCGAAGGCAAAGCCGATGTACTGCTCGGGGTCCAGGCCCATGTTGCGCACCACATTCGGGTGCACCTGGCCGGAGCCGGCCACTTCCAGCCAGCGGCCAGCCAGCGGGCCGGACTGGAACTGGATGTCGATCTCGGCGCTGGGTTCGGTGAAGGGAAAGAAGCTGGGACGGAAACGCAGCGCCAGGTCGTGGCTCTCGAAGAAGGTGCGGCAAAAATCGGTGAAGACGACCTTGAGGTCCTTGAAGCTCACATTGCGCCCCAGCCACAGACCTTCGCACTGGTGGAACATCGGCGAGTGCGTGGCGTCGCTGTCCACGCGGTAGGTGCGACCCGGCGCGATCACGCGGATCTCGGGCATGTCGCCAGACTTCAGGGCCGCCGCGTGCTGCTTGATGTGGGCGTGCGCGTAGCGCACCTGCATCGGGCTGGTGTGCGGGCGCAGGTTGTAGGGGATGCCGTCATCGCCCTGGATGTCGACATAGAAGGTGTCCTGCATGGACCGCGCCGGGTGATTGGGCGGGTTGTTCAGGGACGTGAAGCTGTGCCAGTCGCTCTCGATCTCGGGACCGTCGGCCACGTCGAAGCCCATGCTCGCGAAGATCTGCTCGATGCACTCCAGGGTCAGGCTCACCGGGTGCAGGCCACCGGGTTCGCGCTGACGTCCGGGCAGGGTCACGTCCAGGGACTCGGCCCGCAGCTGCTGCTCGAGTTCGGCATCGGCCAGGGCGCGACGGCGCTGCGCGAGGGCCTCTTCTACGGCCTGCTTGGCCTGGTTGATGGCAGCGCCGCGGGTCTTCTTTTCGTCGACAGAGAGGGCGGCCAGCCCCTTCATCAGGTCGGTGATGCGGCCGGACTTGCCGGTGAATTGCGCCTTGGCGTCTTCCAGCTGGGCCGGGGTGGCGGCAGCGGCGAAGGCCGAATGGGCGGCGTCGACGATGGAATCGAGATCTTGGCTCATGCGAAATGAAACAGGGCTAGCGCCGTGCAAGCCCTAGCCCTGTGCTGGTGGTTGGCCCATGCGCCGAACAGGCCGGCGCATGAGGGGACTCAGGCGGCGGCCAGCTTGGCCTTGACCTGTTCCACGATGCCGGCAAAGGCGGCCTTGTCGTGCACGGCGATGTCGGCCAGCACCTTGCGATCGATCTCGATGCCGGCCTTGCGGATACCGTTGGCGAACTGGCTGTAGGTCAGGCCCAGTTCACGCGCGGCAGCGTTGATACGGGCGATCCAGAGCTGGCGGAAGACGCGTTTCTTGGCACGGCGGTCACGGTAGGCATATTGCCCGGCCTTCATCACCGCTTCTTTGGCGATGCGGAAGACGTTGCCGCGGCGGCCGCGGAAGCCCTTGGCGAGGGCGAGAACTTTCTTGTGGCGGGCGCGTGCGGTGACACCACGTTTGACGCGAGGCATGTGTTACTCCTTCTTGTTCGTTCGGTTGATCAGAGACCCGCGAACGGGAGCATCTGCGCCATGTGACCCATGTTGGTCTCATGGACCGCCACGGCGCCACGCAGGTGGCGCTTGTTCTTGGTGGTCTTCTTGGTCAGGATGTGGCGTTTGAACGCCTGGCCCCGCTTGACGGTGCCGCCCGGACGAACGCGAAAGCGCTTCTTGGCGCTGCTCTTGGTCTTCATTTTGGGCATGTGCATGCTCCTTCTTCATTTGTGCTCGTGAGGCGCCGCGAACCTTCCGCGGACTTGCTGGCCCCGAGCCACTTTTTTCGGACGGCGCGAACGCTGTCCTTCAAGACACCGGTGGGTGACCGACCCCCGGTGATTGATCTCCATCCAACGAGAACCCTGGCGCTTGCGCGTCAGGCCGAGGCGCCTTGAGCCTCGGTGACCGGCTTGGCAGGTGCCGCCGGCTTTTTCTTGCCCGGCGCGATCATCATGATCATCTGCCGGCCTTCCAGCTTCGGGAACTGCTCGATCACGATCAGATCGGCCAGTTCGTCGCGAATGCGGTTCAGGAGGGCCATGCCCAGTTCCTGGTGCGTGATCTCGCGGCCGCGAAAGCGCAGCGTGATCTTGCATTTGTCGCCGTCCGCCAGGAAGCGCCGGATGTTGCGCATCTTGATGTTGTAGTCACCGTCGTCTGTGCCCGGGCGGAACTTGACTTCCTTGATCTCGATGACCGTCTGCTTGGCCTTCGCTTCCGCCGCCTTCTTCTGTTCCTGGTACTTGAACTTGCCGTAGTCCATCAGCCGGCATACGGGGGGCACGGCGGTGGCGGCGATTTCGACCAGGTCCACGTCCAGCTCGCCCGCCATGCGCAGGGCGTCCTGGAGGCTCACGATGCCCAGGGGCTCGTTCTCGGGGCCGGAGAGTCGGACTTCCGGGGCCATGATTTCCCGGTTCAGGCGGTGCTTGCGTTCCTCGCGCTGGCGGCGATCGCGAAATTCAGTAGCGATGGTTGCTTCCTTTGGGTATCAGTGTTTGTTGGCGATGTCGCCCTGGATGCGTTCAATGAACGCTTGGACAGGCATCGCACCGAGGTCCTGGTTGCCCCGGGCTCGAACTGCAGCCGCACCCACCGCCTTTTCCTTGTCGCCAACGACCAGGATGTAGGGCAGCTTCTGGAGCGAGTGTTCGCGGATTTTATACGTAATTTTCTCGTTGCGCAGGTCCAACTCGACCCTAAGCCCTTGATTTTGCAGCGTTTTGGCAACTTCCCGGGCGTAATTGGCCTGGGCATCGGTGATGTTGAGGACCGCCACCTGCACCGGCGCGAGCCAGACCGGCAGGGCGCCGGCGTGCTCCTCGATCAGGATGCCGATGAAACGCTCCATGCTGCCCACGATGGCCCGGTGCAGCATGACCGGGCGGTGGCGAGCCCCGTCCTCGCCGACGAATTCGGCGTCCAGGCGCTCAGGCATGGAGAAATCGACCTGGATGGTGCCGCACTGCCACTGGCGGCCCAGGGCGTCTTTCAGGGTGTACTCGACCTTGGGGCCGTAAAAGGCGCCGTCGCCCGGGGCGATGACGAATTCGCAGCCCGAGGCACGCAGGCTTTCCATGAGGGCGTGCTCGGCGCGGTCCCAGCTTTCATCGGAGCCGATGCGCTTTTCGGGCCGGGTGGCGATCTTGTAGATGATGTCGGTGAAGCCGAAGTCCCTGTACACCTTTTGGAGTAACGCGGTGTAGGCGGTGCATTCGGCCAGGATCTGGTCCTCGGTGCAGAAGATGTGGCCGTCGTCCTGGGTGAAACCGCGCACTCGCATGATCCCGTGCAGGCCGCCGGTGGGTTCGTTGCGGTGGCACTGGCCGAATTCGCCATAGCGCAGCGGCAGGTCGCGGTAGCTCTTGATCCCCTGCTTGAAGATCAGGATGTGGCCGGGGCAGTTCATCGGCTTGAGCGCGTACTCGCGCTTTTCCGATTCGGTGGTGAACATGTTCTCGCGGTACTTGTCCCAGTGGCCGGTCTTTTCCCAGAGGGTCTTGTCCAGGAGCTGCGGGCCCTTGACCTCCTGGTAGCCGTTGTCGCGGTAGACGCGGCGCATGTACTGCTCGACCTCCTGCCACACCGTCCAGCCCTTGGGGTGCCAGAACACGACGCCGGGGGCGTGGTCGTCGATGTGAAAGAGGTCGAGTTCGCGACCGAGCTTGCGGTGGTCGCGTTTTTCGGCCTCCTCCAGCATCGTGAGGTACTGCTGCAGTTCCTCCTTGGTGGCCCAGGCCGTGCCATAGACCCGCTGCAGCATCTCGTTGCGGTGGTCACCGCGCCAGTAGGCGCCGGCCACTTTCATCAGCTTGAAGTGTTTGAGCTTGCCGGTGGACGGCACGTGCGGGCCGCGGCACAGGTCCTCGAAGCCGCCCTCGCGATACAGGGACACGTCTTCGCCCGCGGGAATGCTGCCGATGATCTCGGCCTTGTAGTGCTCGCCCATGGCCCTGAAGTGGGCGACGGCCTCGTCGCGCGGGAGCACGCGTCGCACCACCGGTTCGTCCTTGGCGGCCAGTTCGGCCATGCGCTTTTCGATCGCGGCCAGGTCTTCGGGGGTGAAGGGGCGCTTGTAGGAGAAGTCGTAGTAGAAGCCGTGCTCGATCACCGGGCCGATGGTGACCTGGGCCTCGGGGAACAGTTCCTTGACCGCATACGCCAGCAGGTGGGCGGTGGAATGGCGTATGACGTCCAGGCCCTCGGGGTCCCTGGCGGTAACGATGGACACCGGGGCGTCGCGCTCGATGCGGTAGGCGGTGTCGACCACCCGGCCATCGACCTTGCCGGCCAGGGCCGCCTTGGCCAGGCCCGCGCCGATGGAGGCGGCAACCTCGGCCACGGTGACCGGTCCGGGGTAATCGCGCTTGGAGCCGTCTGGCAGGGTGACTTGGATCATGGTCGGATTCAGGTGAGGGCGACGAGAGGAGGAAAGGACAAGAAAAAAGCGCGGAACGAAGCCGCGCCTGGAAGGAACCCGAAAAAATCAGGACACGCGACGACGTGGCCTGCTCAGAGGCCGCAGCTTCCTTGCGAAGGAGTTCGCGGTGTCATAACCGGGTTGCCTTTCTCGCTCTTGTGGGTCGCCAAAGCGGCGGGGTCGGCCGTGATTTTACCCCCGCCGTCCCCGCACGCCGCCTGCGGGGTCAGGCCGCTTTCTTGTGGTCAAAGAATTGTTCGTCCTCGGTCGAGCCCTTGAGGGCCGCGGTCGAGGCCTGGGCTTCGATGGTGGTGGTGACGGCGTCAAAATAGCCGGTGCCCATCTCGCGCTGGTGCTTCACCGCGGTGAAGCCCCGTTCGGCGGCGGCGAATTCGGCCTGCTGCAACTCGACGAAGGCCGTCATGTTGTTGCGGGCGTAGCCATAGGCCAGGTTGAACATCGAGTAGTTCAGGCTGTGAAAGCCCGCCAGCGTGATGAACTGGAACTTGTAGCCCATGGCACCCAGCTCCTTCTGGAACTTGGCGATGGTGGCGTCGTCCAGGTTCTTCTTCCAGTTGAAGGACGGCGAGCAGTTGTAGGCCAGGAGCTTGCCGGGGAACCTGGCGTGGATCGCGTCGGCGAACTGCTTGGCGAAGGCCAGGTCGGGGGTGCCGGTCTCGCACCAGATCAGGTCGGCGTACTCAGCGTAGGCCAGGCCGCGGCTGATCGCCTGCTCGATGCCGTTCCTGCTGCGGTAGAAGCCTTCCACCGTGCGCTCACCGGTGAAGAAGGCCTTGTCGTTGTCGTCGATGTCGGAGGTCACCAGGTCGGCGGCCTCTGCGTCGGTGCGGGCCAGGAGCACGGTGGGCGTGCCCATGACGTCGGCGGCCAGGCGCGCGGCCACCAGCTTGGACACCGCCTCGCGCGTGGGCACCAGCACCTTGCCGCCCATGTGGCCGCACTTCTTGGCGGCGGCCAGCTGGTCCTCGAAGTGCACGCCGGCGGCGCCGGCCTCGATCATGGCCTTCATCAGCTCGAAGGCATTTAGCACGCCACCAAAGCCGGCCTCGGCATCGGCCACGATGGGCGCGAAGTAGTCGACATAGCCCTGGTCGCCCGGGCCCTTGCCCTCGCTCCACTGGATCTGGTCGGCGCGGGCGAAGGTGGCGTTGATCTTCTTGACCACTTTTGGCACCGAATCGACCGAGTACAGCGACTGGTCGGGGTACATCTCGCCGTTGCTGTTGGCGTCACCGGCGACCTGCCAGCCCGAGAGGTAGATGGCCTTCAGGCCGGCCTTGACCTGTTGCATGGCCTGGTTGCCGGTCAGCGCGCCAAGGGCGTTGACGAAGGGCTCGCTGTTCACCAGACCCCAGAGCTTCTCGG
>JBEGVR010000187.1:0-4934 GCA_041178265.1 Pseudomonadota bacterium
GCGCGCCCAGCTCGGTGCGCAGCGAACCATGACGGCCGGCGTAGTAGGTCCACCGCTGCTGGCGCAGGTCGGCATCCGCCTGCGCCAGCGGCACATGCCGCAGCAGCAGGGCCGCCATCACATACTCGGCGATGGCGTATTCATGGCCGAAGCAGTTGCTCAGGGTGCAGGTCGCGGGCAGGCAGGACAGGTCGATGCCGTCGGTGCCCGCCGCGGGCGCGTGGTACAGGCGCGCTTTCTGCGGGCGCGGCATGCTGGCGTCCAAGCGTACGCCCACCACCACGTCGGCACTGGCGTAATGCGCGCGGTCGGCCAGATCGACCAGCGTATCCGGCAGGTCGACGATCGCGTGGCCCGGCGGAATGAGGGCCTGAAAGCCCACGCGAAAATTGGCCGCGTTCTGGCCCTGGAAAACAATCTTCATGGTGTCAGAAGGCGCAAGGCCTGCACGCAAAGGCTCAGGCTACGGCTTCGAAATCGATCTGCACCTTCAAGGAGCGCTGCTTGTCGCAGGCCAGCTCGAAGGCCTGCAGCGCCTGCGACGCCGGCACCACGCCGGTGATCACCGGCTTGCCGTCGATCAGGCCCTCATTGAGGAACTGCACCGCCGTCGCGAACTCCGGGTGGAAGCGGAAGGTGCCGCGCAGCTCGATCTCCTTGGCGACGATCTGGTTCATGGGCAAGGCGATGTCGCCGCCCAGGCCCACCGTGACCAGCGCGCCGCGCGGCACGATCACGTCCAGGCCCGCCTTGAGCGCAGCTTCGCTGCCCGAGGCCTCGAACACCGCGTCGAACTGCCCCTTGTCCACCTTGTAGCGATCCAGGGCCTGCGGGTCGGTGCGCAGGTTGATTGTCTCGTCGGCACCCATCTCGCGCGCGCACTGCAGCGGGCGCTCGGCCAGGTCCACGGCGACGATGCGTGCCGCACCCGCACGGCGCAGGCCGCCGATCAGGAGCGATCCGATCGGGCCGCAGCCCGTGACCAGCACCTGCTTGCCCAGAACACCGCCGGCGCGCTGGATGGCGTGCAGGCCCACCGACAGGGGTTCAGCCAGTGCCGCTTCCGAGAGACTGAGGTGGTCGCCGATGGCATGCGCCTGATGCGCCTCGATGACGATGAACTCGCTGAACGCACCCTGGATATGCGGAAAGGGCATGGCACTGCCGTAAAAGCGCATGTTCAGGCAGTGATTGTGCTGGCCCTGCTGGCAGAAGCGGCAGTGGCCGCAGGGGCGCGAGGGCGAGATGGCGATGCGCTGGCCCGCGCGCAGGCCGCTCACCTGCGCGCCCACGCTGTGCACGCGGCCCGAAATCTCATGCCCCAGCGCCATCGGCTCTCGAATGCGCACGGTGCCAAAGCCGCCATGCTGGAAGTAATGCAGGTCCGAGCCGCAGATACCGCCGAAGGCCACGCGCACGAGCAGCTGGTGCGGGCCAGGCTCAGGGATGTCGGTGTCCTGGATGCGCAGGTCCTTGGGGCCGTGGCAGACGATGGATTTCATGGTGAAGTCTCCGGTCAGAGGGTGGCGGTCACGCCGCCGTCAACATACAGGATGTGGCCGTTCATGAAGCGCGACGCCTCGCTGGCGAGGAACACGGCGGCGGGACCCAGGTCCTCCACGTCACCCCAGCGGCGGCTGGGAGTGCGGCCCACCAGCCAGGCGCTGAAGGCGGGGTCGTCCACCAGCTTTTTCGTCAGCTCGGTCTTGAAGTAGCCCGGGCCCAGGCCGTTGACCTGCAGGCCCAGCGGGCCCCAGTCGACGGCCATGCCCTTGGTCAGCATCTTCATCGCGCCCTTGGTCGCCATGTAGGGCGCGGTGCCCGGGCGACCCAGCTCGCTTTGCACCGAGCAGATGTTGATGATCTTGCCGCGCCCGCGCGGGATCATCTTGCGGGCCACGGCCTGGCCCACGTAGTAGGCACTGTCCAGGTTGGTCTGCATGATGCGGCGCCAGTCGGCATCCGCGAACTCGTGCAGCGGCCCGCGGATCGTCATTCCGGCGTTGTTCACGAGGATGTCGATCGCGCCCTGCGCCTCCAGGCGGTCGATGGCGGCGCGCACCGCGTCGGCGTCGGTCACGTCAAAGCCTTCGCTGCTGGCACTCAGGCCCTCGGCTTTGAGCGTGGCCAGGGCGGTCGCCAGCTTGCCGGCGTCACGGCCATTGAGGATCACGTGCGCGCCGGCCTGACCCATCGCACGGGCCAGGGCCAGGCCGATGCCGCCGGAGGAACCCGTGACCAGGGCGCGGCGGCCCTGGAGGCTGAAATCGTTCAGGATGTTTTTCATTTCATCATCAACCAACGTAGGGGTGTCAGGACCAGTTGAGGGAAAGCGATCAGGAGGCCCAGGACGACGACCTGCGACAGCAGGAACGGCATCACGCCCTTGATCACGTCGTGCATGGCGACGCGGCCCACGCCGCACACCACGTTCAGCACCGTGCCGACCGGCGGCGTGAGCAGGCCGATGGCGTTGTTGATGATGAACAGCACACCGAAATACACCGGGTCGATGCCTGCCTGCTTGACCAGGGGCATCAGCACCGGCGTGAGGATCAACACCGTGGGCGCGAAATCCAGCGCCGTGCCCACCACCAGCACCAGGAGCATCAGGACCACCATCAGCAGCTTGGGGCTGTCGATGAAGGGGCGCGCCAGGTCCACGATCTGGTTGGGGATGTTGGCCACGGTGATCAGCCAGGCGCTCACGAGCGCCGCCGCCACCAGGAACATCACCACCGAGGAGGTCTTGGCCGCGGCCAGGATGATTCCGTACAGGTGGCGCACCTTGATCTCGCGGTACACGAACATCCCGACCAGCAGCGCGTAGACCACGGCCACCACTGCGGCTTCGGTCGGCGTGAAGACACCCATCTTCATGCCGCCGATGATGGTGACTGCCAGCAGGTAGCACCAGAAGGCATCGGCGGTCACCCGCAGGCGCTCCTTGAGCGGCACGCGCGGCGACACTTTCACGTTGTCCTTGGCTGCGACGATGCGCCAGGTGATGATCAGCGCCACCCCCATCAGGATGCCGGGAAAGATGCCGGCCATGAACAGCTTGGAGATGGACACGCCACCCACCACCCCGAACAGGATGAAGCCGATCGAGGGCGGGATCACCGGCGCGATGATGCCGCCCGCTGCGATCAGGCCCGCCGAGCGGTCCATGCGGTAGCCGGCATCGCGCATCATGGGCATCAGCACCGCGGCCAGGGCTGCCGTGTCGGCGACGGCGGACCCCGAGAGGCTGGCCATGATCAGGGCGGCGAACACGGCCACATAGCCCAACCCCCCCTGGAAGTGGCCCACCCACACCATGGCCGAATTGACGATGCGCCGGCTCATGCCGCCGGCGTTCATCAACTCGCCAGCGAGCATGAAAAAGGGCACCGCCATCAGCGGGAAGTTGTCCGCGCCGTTGATCAGGTTCTGCGACACGATCTGGGTGTCGAAGTTGTCCAGGTGCAGCATCAGGGCGACGCCGCACACGATCAGGGAGAAGGCCAGGGGCATACCCAGCGCCATCGCGCCGAGCAGGGAGAGCAGGAAGACGGCGACGGTCATTTCCTGACCTCCGCGCCGTGGGCCGCGAGTATTTCCTCTGACTCCTTGACCTGCACGAGTTCTTCTTCGGAGATGTCGCCGCGCACCAGGCGCACCAGCTTGCCCAGGAGGATCAGGGCCATCGACACGCTGGCGACATAGCCCACGCCGTAGACCCAGATCATCGGGATCTCTGTGACGGCGGACCGGGTGCTGGCATTGATGGTGTGCTGCTTGAGGGTGCCGTAGAACATCAGCGCGCAGCAGCCGATCATCATCAGGTTGGAGACGATGGCGGCGGCTTTCTTGCCCCGAAGGCTCAGTTTGCGCACGAGGGTGTCGACACCCAGGTGCGCGTTCTCACGCAGCGTGACGATCGCCCCCAGGAAGGTGATCCAGATGAACAGGAACCGCGACAGCTCCTCGGAGCTGATGATCGAATCGTTGAACCCGTAACGCAGCACCACGTTGCCAAACACCATGACCACCATGGCGGACAACATGACCACGAGCAGGACTTCGACCAGGCGGAAAAAGAGGTCGTTGAGCGTCTTCATGAATCACATCAAAAAAAACAAGGCCCCGGCGCCGCAGCGCCGGGGAAAAAGCGAAGCCGCGACACCGAGGCGCCGGGGCGGGGCTCGTCACTTGACGGCGTCGATGGCATTCAGGAGCGCCGGGCCGTTCTTCTCGGCGAAGGTCTTGGCGATCTCGCCCGAGACGATCTTCTGGAAGGGGCCCATGTCCACGTTCTCGATCACCTGCATACCCGACTTCTTCAGGTCGGCGACGACCTTGGACGCGTTCTGCGCGTTCAGGTTGCGCTGGTAGGTGGCGGCTTCACGCGCGGCGTCGACGACGATCTTCTGGTAGTTGGCCGGCAGGCTGTCGAACTTGGCCTTGTTCATCGCCACCACCAGCGGCGAGTACACGTGGTTGCTCACGGTCAGGTGCTTTTGCACCTCGTAGAACTTGGACGACCAGGTGACGTTGATCGGGTGCTCCTGGGCGTCGAAGGTGCCGGTCTCCAGCGCGGTGTACAGCTCGGCGATGGGCATGGGCGAGGGGTTCATACCCAGGAGCTTGAAGGCCTGGATGTGGTACGGGTTGGGCGTGGAGCGAATCTTCAGGCCCTTCAAGTCATCGGGCTTGGTGACCGGGCGCTTGTTGTTGGTGAAGGCGCGCCAGCCGTTTTCCCAGTAGGCCAGTCCCTTGAGGCCGTGGGGCGCGAGTTCATTGAGCACGCCGGTGCCGACCGCGCCATCGAGCACGTTGTAGGCGTGCTGCGCGCTGCGGAACACGAAGGGCAGCTCCATGGCGGCGGTGTTGGGGACGATGCCGTTGAAGTTGGAGGCGCCGCTGGAGACGATGTCGATTGTGCCGCCGCG
>JBEGVR010000188.1:0-13918 GCA_041178265.1 Pseudomonadota bacterium
GCACGTTGTAGGCGTGCTGCGCGCTGCGGAACACGAAGGGCAGCTCCATGGCGGCGGTGTTGGGGACGATGCCGTTGAAGTTGGAGGCGCCGCTGGAGACGATGTCGATTGTGCCGCCGCGTGTGCCGTTGATCATGGCGGCGTCGTTCCCGAGCTGGTTGGCCGGGAAGATGGTGATTTCGACATCGCCGTTGGTGCGCTGCTTGACCAGTTCGGCCAGCTTCATCGCGGCGGCGTGCTGGCCGTCGGTGGTATTCACCGCATGGCCCATCTTCAGACTGAACTTGGCGGCGAAGGCGGTGGAGCCCAGGGCCGCCAGCAGGCAGGCGGCGAGGACGCGAGAAAGTTTCATGCTGTTGTCTCCTGTTGAAAGCGTGGTTGGGGGAAATCAGTCGGTCGGCAGGCCGTATTCGTCGGCGCTGAAGACGGTATGGAACACGGTGCCATCGAACATCGCGATCAGGTCCTTGGACACCTCGCGGCTTTCCATGCGCACGGGCGAGGCCAGGGCGATCTCGATCGACTCGCGGGTCGGGTAGCGCACCGACAGCACCATGCCCAAGTGCGGTTGCGTGACGTCGCTCTCGACCTGGCGCAGCACGCGCACTTCCTGCGCGCCCGGAAAGCGGGTCCACAGCGGCACGAGCTTGTCGCGGATGTAGCGGTTGAAGGCCTCGTCCATGCCGGGCTTGACCTGGCCCTGGAAGAACGCGCAGCGGATGTACATGGGGTGCTTTCTCGGGGGGTGTGAATGAGGGGTTGCGCAGGGTCAGGCCGGCGATGGGGACGCCGGGGCATCCAGGGCCAGGGCCCGCAGGGTGCATTCGACCTGCGTGCCCACGGGCGGGTCGATGCCCAGGTGCAGGACGTCGGTTTCGTCGGGGCCCGGCACCTCCAGGGTGCGCAGCTGGCTTTCCAGCAGGCCCGGCTGCATGTAGTGGCCGACGCGGCCCGCCATGCGCTGGTGGATGGTGGGGGCATCCCCATGCAGGAACACGAACGCCACATCGCCCGCGTGGGCGCGGATGCGGTCCCGGTAGGCCCGCCGCAGCGCCGAGCAGGCGACCACCCGCCCGCGGGCACTGCCGCCATCCGATGCCGCCAGGTACTCGCCGATGCGGTCCAGCCAGGGCCAGCGGTCCTCGTCCTGCAGCGCGATGCCGCTGGACATCTTGCGGATGCTTTCGGGCAGATGCAGGTCATCGCCGTCGACCATGTCCAGGCGCAGGCGCTCGGAGAGGGCCCGGGCCAGCGTCGTCTTGCCGCAGCCGGACACGCCCATCACCACGATGCGCAGGTCGCGGCCTTGCCTGGGGCGGTCCGACGCGGCGCTCATGGGGCTGTCAACGCGCCGTGCATTCCGGCACGGGGGTGCGCAGGGGCGCGCCGGTGGCGCCCGCATGCAGGTTGGCAAAGGCCAGGTCGGCCATCGCCTGGCGCGTCTCGTGGGTGGCGCTGGCCATGTGGGGCGTGAGCACCACGTTGGGCATCGTCCACAGGGCCTGGGGCACATTGGGTTCGTCGGCGTAGACGTCCAGCGCCGCGCCGGCGATGGTGCCGGCCTTCAGGGCGTCGATCAGCGCTGACTCGTCGACCACGCTGCCACGCGCGACGTTCACCAGGTAGCCGCGCGGGCCCAGGGCCTGCAGGACCTTCGCGTCGATCAGGTGGCGGGTGCCCGCGCCGCCGGGCGTGATCGCCACCAGGAAATCCACCTGGGCGGCCAGGGCGGCGGCACTGGGGTGGTAGGCATAGCCGCTGCCCGGCTTCTCGGTGCGCGCGGTGTAGGCGATGGACATGCCGAAGCCCTGCGCGCGGCGCGCGATGGCGCTGCCGATGCGGCCCAGGCCCACGATGCCCAGGCGCGCGCCCGACACCTTGCGCGCCAGCACGATCGGGCCCTGCGGCCAGCGGCCCTGGCGCACAAACTGGTCGGCCTGCGGGATGGAGCGGCCGATGGAGAGCACCAGTCCCATGGCCAGGTCGGCCACGTCGTCGGTCAGCACGTCGGGGGTGTGCGTGACGGGAATGCCGTGGCGGATCGCCGCCGGCACGTCGACGCCGTCATAGCCCACGCCGAACACGGACACCACCTTGGCGTTGGGCAGGCGCGCCAGCAGGTCGGCCAGCACCTGCGACTCGCCGGTGGCCGCCACGGCCACGATGCGCGGCGCCAGCTGCGCGAAGGCTGCGGGGTCGGTGACATGGGTGCGGTCATGCACGGTGTAGGACGCCTCCAGGGCCTTCAGGAAGAAGGGGTGGAGCTTGGCGGCCGCCAGGACATCAGGCTTGGACAAGGATGGATTCCCCAGGCAACCGGGGGCTGGCACGCATGCCGCGCCAGCCTTCCGGAACATTTTCGGAAAGCGCTCTCCAATTTGAAAACGAAGGGTTGCAGCCAGGATGGCGATTTTTTCGCTCTTGACCGCAAGTCCGCTTTCTCTGAGGATCGCGCCTTGGACAGCGCTATCCTAGAAGACCCGAAGGCCGTCCCGATCCGTACAAACCCGCACGCCACCCCATGCCGCCCCCTGCCCGCCGCCATCGCTCCACGGGCCGCGTGACGCTGTCCGACGTCGCGCGGGCGGCGGGCGTGAGTCCGAGCACCGCTTCGCGGGCGCTGCGGGGTGAACGCGCGGTCGACCCGGACCTGGTGGCCCGGGTCCGCGCCTGCTCGGACAGGCTGGGATATGTGCCGGATCCAGCCGCCCGCGCGCTGGCGTCGCAGCGCAGCGACCACGTGGCGATCCTCATCCCCCTGCTGTCCAACGCGCTGTTCGTCGACCTGCTGGAGGCGGCGCAGGCCACGTTGCGTCGGGCGGGGTTCCAGACCCTGATCGGCATCACCCACTACGACAGCCGCGAGGAGGAGCAATTGCTGCAGGAGCAGCTGCTGCATCGCCCCGCGGGCCTGCTGGTCACCGGCCTGGACCACAGCGCCGCGACGCGCCAGCTGATCGCACGCAGCGGCGTGCCCTGCGTGCACCTGATGGACCTGCCTGGCGCGGGCACGCCGGACGCGACCCACTGCGTGGGATTCCGGCAGGTGGACGCGGGCGCCGCGCTGACGCGCCACCTCCTGGCCCAGGGCTACCGCCGCATCGCCTTCGCCGCCGCGCAGCTGGACCCGCGGGTGATGCAGCGCCTGCAAGGCTGGCGCCTGGCGCTGCAGGAAGCGGGCCTGTACGCACCCACCCTGGAGTGGCTCAACCCGTCTTCATCGTCCCTGGCGCTGGGCGCGGTGATGTTCGAGCAGATCGTGCAGCAGACGCCAGCGGTGGACGCCATCTTCTTTTGCAACGACGACCTGGCGCAGGGCGCCCTGCTGGCCGCCTTGCGCCGCGGCATCCGCATCCCGGACGACGTGGCGATCGCGGGTTTCAACGACCTCACGGGCAGCGACCAGATGACCCCGCCCCTGACCACGGTGCGCACGCCGCGCGCGCAGATCGGCGACGCCGCCGCGCAAATGCTGCTGTCGCTGATACGCGGTGAAGCACCCGCGCAGCCCCTGCTGGATCTGGGCTTCGAGATCGTGACGCGCGAGAGCACCTGAGGGCGCAGGCCACCACGCACAGCCGGCGGCCGGTCAGGCGCGCCCACCCCGCCACAGCAGCAGGGTTCCCAGCAGCCCCGAGATCAGGGATCCGCCCAGCACCCCCAGCTTCAGGTGCGTTTCGAACATGGGGTCGAGCCCCGCGAACGCCAGACCACCAATGAACAGGCTCATCGTGAAGCCGATGCCACACAGCACGCACACCCCGAACAACTGGCGCGCCGTGGCACCTGCCGGTGGCTGGGCCCACCCCATGCGGACCACCAGCGCGGCCACCCCGTACACGCCCACGGCCTTGCCCACCACCAGGCCCATCACGATGCCCAGGGGCACGGGCGCCAGCAGCGTCTGCCAGGTCACGCCTGCCAGCACCACGCCGGCGTTGGAGAACGCGAACATCGGCAACACCAGAAAGGCCACCCAGGGGTGCAGGCCATGCTCGGCAGCCTCCAGGGGGGAATGCCCCTGCGGGTCGCGCATCGGAATGGCCAGCGCGGTGATGACGCCCGCCAGGGTGGCGTGCACGCCCGACTTGAGCACCAGCACCCACATCACGAGGCCGACCGCCACGTACACGTCCACGCGCATGACTCGTGAGCGATGGAGTACCCACAACACCGCGATACAGGTGAACGCCCCGGCCAGCATCGCCACTGACAGCTGCTGCGTGTAGAACACCGCGATCACCACGATGGCGCCCAGGTCGTCGATGATGGCCACCGCGGTGAGGAACACCTTGAGCGACGTGGGCACGCGGGCCCCGAGCAGCATCACGATGCCCAGGGCGAAGGCGATGTCCGTGGCCGCCGGGATCGCCCAGCCTCGCAGGGCCTGGGCATCGCCGGCGTTGAAGGCGGAATAGATCAGGGCCGGCACCACCATGCCCCCCAGGGCGGCCGCGGCAGGCAGCACGAGCTGGCCCGGTCCGGAGAGTTCGCCCTCCAGGAATTCGCGCTTGATCTCCAAGCCCACCAGGAAAAAGAACACCGCCATCCACAGGTCGTTGACCCACAGGATCAGGGGCTTGGACAGGACCAGGGCGTCGGCGCCTATGCGCACCTCCCCCGGAAAGCTCACGAAGCGGGCATAGGCCTCGCCCCAGCCCGAGTTGCTCACGACCAGGGCGACCACCGCGGCCAGGGCCAGCACGATGCCACCCGCCGAAGCACTGGCGAAGAATCGCGATGCCGCGTCGGTGAGGCGGCGAACGGGACTTGTCACGGCAGGCACCAAAGGTCAGGCGGGATCACCGCTGGGCGCCGGGGTCTTGCTTTTTTGCGCAGAATCGGCGCGCGGGGTCGCGTCGCTCACCGGCGCCTGGTCCGGAAAGCACATCTTCTCCCCATCCCACCACTGGCCGCACCAGCACAATCCTTCGGCATTGATGATGCAAGTGCCTGTTCCACAGCAACGCGGATCCTCGTTCATGGCCATGTCTCCTGTCGATCCCCCTGACCATACCGCCGCTCGCCAGGCGATGCCTCGGGCCGGTGTGCATATCCGCAAGGCGTGCCCAGCTTTCCGATGAAACGTCATGTCGCAGGGGTGGTTTTGGCGCTGACGGCGGCTCTCGTCATCGATCTGCATCTGGATTGGCGGCGCGCCGACAACGGCGTCCTGCTGCGCGTGAGCGAGCAGGATGTCGACGTCTGGGGCCAGGTACGTCAGTCGTGGACGCGTCTCACGCGCAGCTGCGGGCCGGTGCAGGAGCTGCAGGCGGCGGACGCCTTGTGGGACACGGCGCTGGCCGCGATCCGCGCCTACAGCCCGCCGGATTCGCAGACAGCGCGCATCACCCGCCTGACGCGCCATAGCGACTGGCTGCTGGCGCAGGTCGAATCCGATCGCCTCCTGCCCGCCGTCGTGACCCTGCAGCAGCAAGGCGCGGGTATCGCCCTCGTGCCCCAGGGCGTCTGGAGCGGCAACACGGCGCCCTGGCTGGCGTCGCCCTGGATCCGCGACTACCTGTTGCGGCAGGTGCCCCAGCTGCCCCGCGCCCTGGTCGACTGCCTGGAGGTGGCGGTCGACTCGCCCCTGCAGCGGTCCATGCCCCTGCCCCCGCCCTTGAAGGACACCCGATGACGTGCCGCCATCTCGTGATCGTGCTGGGCGACCAGCTGGACCTGCAGGCCAGCGCCTTTGACGGCTTCGATCCGGCGCAGGACCGGGTGTGGATGGCGGAGGTCGCCCAGGAGTCCACGCATGTGCCCTCCTCCAAGCCGCGCATCGCGCTGTTTCTCAGTGGCATGCGGCACTTCGCGCAGGCGCTGCGCGCGCGCCAGTGGCCGATCGACTACATCCACCTGGACGATGCAGGCAACACCGGCACGCTGGCCGGAGAGCTGCACCGCGCGATCGCGCACATGCAGCCGCAGGGCCTGGTCATGACCGCGCCGGGCGATTGGCGCGTGCTGCAGGCGCTGCGCGCCGCCGCCACCGCGTGCGCCTTGCCGCTGGACATCCGCGACGACCGCCATTTCTTCAGCACGGTGCGCGAGTTTTCCGAGCACGCCAAGGGGCGCAAGCAGCTGCGGCTGGAATACTGGTACCGGCCCCTGCGCCAGAAGCACCGCGTCCTGATGGACGGCGATGCGCCGGCGGGCGGCCAGTGGAACTTCGACGCCGACAACCGCGAATCCTTCGGCAAGCAGGGGCCCGTAGGCCTGCGCGCGCCGCTGCGTTTCACGCCCGATGCGACCACGCAGGCGGTGCTGGCCCTGGTGCGAGCGCGCTTCGCGGATCACCCCGGCCGCCTGGAGAGCTTTGGCTGGCCCGTCACCCGCGAGCAGGCGCTGCAGGCGCTGGAAGACTTCATCACACACCGCCTGCCGCTGTTTGGGCGCTACGAAGACGCGCTGTGGGCGGGGGAGCCGTGGCTCTATCACTCTCAACTCTCGGCAGCCCTGAACCTGAAGCTGCTCACCGCCCGCGAGGTGGTGCAAGCCGCTGAAGACGCCTGGCGCGCAGGCCATGCCCCCCTCGAAGCGGCGGAAGGCTTCATCCGCCAGATCCTGGGCTGGCGCGAATACGTGCGCGGCATCTACTGGACGCAGATGCCGTCCTACCTGGAGCGCAATGCGCTGGGCGCGCACGAGCCGCTGCCCGCGTTCTTCTGGACGGGCGACACCGACATGGCCTGCCTGCGCGACGCGATCACGCAGACGCTCACGCACGGCTACGCCCACCACATCCAGCGCCTGATGGTGACGGGCCTGTACCTGCTGCTGCGTGGCGTGCGGCCGCAGGAGGCGCACCAGTGGTACCTGAGCGTGTATGTCGACGCGGTGGAGTGGGTGGAGTTGCCCAACACCCTGGGCATGAGCCAGTACGGCGACGGCGGTGTGATGGCCAGCAAGCCCTACATCGCCAGCGGCAAGTACATCCAGCGCATGGGAAATTTCTGCAGAAATTTCCCATGCGCTGGATGTACTTGCCGCTGGCGATGTAGGGCTTGCTGGCCATCACACCGCCGTCGCCGTACTGGCTCATGCCCAGGGTGTTGGGCAACTCCACCCACTCCACCGCGTCGACATACACGCTCAGGTACCACTGGTGCGCCTCCTGCGGCCGCACGCCACGCAGCAGCAGGTACAGGCCCGTCACCATCAGGCGCTGGATGTGGTGGGCGTAGCCGTGCGTGAGCGTCTGCGTGATCGCGTCGCGCAGGCAGGCCATGTCGGTGTCGCCCGTCCAGAAGAACGCGGGCAGCGGCTCGTGCGCGCCCAGCGCATTGCGCTCCAGGTAGGACGGCATCTGCGTCCAGTAGATGCCGCGCACGTATTCGCGCCAGCCCAGGATCTGGCGGATGAAGCCTTCCGCCGCTTCGAGGGGGGCATGGCCTGCGCGCCAGGCGTCTTCAGCGGCTTGCACCACCTCGCGGGCGGTGAGCAGCTTCAGGTTCAGGGCTGCCGAGAGTTGAGAGTGATAGAGCCACGGCTCCCCCGCCCACAGCGCGTCTTCGTAGCGCCCAAACAGCGGCAGGCGGTGTGTGATGAAGTCTTCCAGCGCCTGCAGCGCCTGCTCGCGGGTGACGGGCCAGCCAAAGCTCTCCAGGCGGCCGGGGTGATCCGCGAAGCGCGCTCGCACCAGGGCCAGCACCGCCTGCGTGGTCGCATCGGGCGTGAAACGCAGCGGCGCGCGCAGGCCTACGGGCCCCTGCTTGCCGAAGGATTCGCGGTTGTCGGCGTCGAAGTTCCACTGGCCGCCCGCCGGCGCATCGCCGTCCATCAGGACGCGGTGCTTCTGGCGCAGGGGCCGGTACCAGTATTCCAGCCGCAGCTGCTTGCGCCCCTTGGCGTGCTCGGAAAACTCGCGCACCGTGCTGAAGAAATGGCGGTCGTCGCGGATGTCCAGCGGCAAGGCGCACGCGGTGGCGGCGGCGCGCAGCGCCTGCAGCACGCGCCAATCGCCCGGCGCGGTCATGACCAGGCCCTGCGGCTGCATGTGCGCGATCGCGCGGTGCAGCTCTCCGGCCAGCGTGCCGGTGTTGCCTGCATCGTCCAGGTGGATGTAGTCGATCGGCCACTGGCGCGCGCGCAGCGCCTGCGCGAAGTGCCGCATGCCACTGAGAAACAGCGCGATGCGCGGCTTGGAGGAGGGCACATGCGTGGACTCCTGGGCGACCTCCGCCATCCACACCCGGTCCTGCGCCGGATCGAAGCCGTCAAAGGCGCTGGCCTGCAGGTCCAGCTGGTCGCCCAGCACGATCACGAGATGGCGGCACGTCATCGGGTGTCCTTCAAGGGCGGGGGCAGGGGCATGGACCGCTGCAGGGGCGAGTCGACCGCCACCTCCAGGCAGTCGACCAGGGCGCGGGGCAGCTGGGGCACCTGCCGCAACAGGTAGTCGCGGATCCAGGGCGACGCCAGCCAGGGCGCCGTGTTGCCGCTCCAGACGCCCTGGGGCACGAGGGCGATACCCGCGCCTTGCTGCTGCAGGGTCACGACGGCGGGCAGGAGGCGATCGGATTCGACCTGCGCCAGCAGCCAGTCGCTATGGCGCGTCAGGCGGGTGATGCGCGCTGTCTGCGAATCCGGCGGGCTGTAGGCGCGGATCGCGGCCAGCGCCGTGTCCCACAAGGCGTCCGCCGCCTGCAGCTCCTGCACCGGCCCGCAGCTGCGCGTGAGACGCGTCCACGACTGACGTACCTGGCCCCAGACGTCGACATCCTGCTCGCTCACGCGCAGCAGGACGCCGTTGTCGGCGCGCCGCCAATCCAGATGCAGATCGATGACGAGAGCCGCCGTCAGCGCCAAAACCACCCCTGCGACATGACGTTTCATCGGAAAGCTGGGCACGCCTTGCGGATATGCACACCGGCCCGAGGCATCGCCTGGCGAGCGGCGGTATGGTCAGGGGGATCGACAGGAGACATGGCCATGAACGAGGATCCGCGTTGCTGTGGAACAGGCACTTGCATCATCAATGCCGAAGGATTGTGCTGGTGCGGCCAGTGGTGGGATGGGGAGAAGATGTGCTTTCCGGACCAGGCGCCGGTGAGCGACGCGACCCCGCGCGCCGATTCTGCGCAAAAAAGCAAGACCCCGGCGCCCAGCGGTGATCCCGCCTGACCTTTGGTGCCTGCCGTGACAAGTCCCGTTCGCCGCCTCACCGACGCGGCATCGCGATTCTTCGCCAGTGCTTCGGCGGGTGGCATCGTGCTGGCCCTGGCCGCGGTGGTCGCCCTGGTCGTGAGCAACTCGGGCTGGGGCGAGGCCTATGCCCGCTTCGTGAGCTTTCCGGGGGAGGTGCGCATAGGCGCCGACGCCCTGGTCCTGTCCAAGCCCCTGATCCTGTGGGTCAACGACCTGTGGATGGCGGTGTTCTTTTTCCTGGTGGGCTTGGAGATCAAGCGCGAATTCCTGGAGGGCGAACTCTCCGGACCGGGCCAGCTCGTGCTGCCTGCCGCGGCCGCCCTGGGGGGCATGGTGGTGCCGGCCCTGATCTATTCCGCCTTCAACGCCGGCGATGCCCAGGCCCTGCGAGGCTGGGCGATCCCGGCGGCCACGGACATCGCCTTCGCCCTGGGCATCGTGATGCTGCTCGGGGCCCGCGTGCCCACGTCGCTCAAGGTGTTCCTCACCGCGGTGGCCATCATCGACGACCTGGGCGCCATCGTGGTGATCGCGGTGTTCTACACGCAGCAGCTGTCAGTGGCGATGCTGGCCGGGGCGTTCACCTGTATCGCGGTGTTGTGGGTACTCCATCGCTCACGAGTCATGCGCGTGGACGTGTACGTGGCGGTCGGCCTCGTGATGTGGGTGCTGGTGCTCAAGTCGGGCGTGCACGCCACCCTGGCGGGCGTCATCACCGCGCTGGCCATTCCGATGCGCGACCCGCAGGGGCATTCCCCCCTGGAGGCTGCCGAGCATGGCCTGCACCCCTGGGTGGCCTTTCTGGTGTTGCCGATGTTCGCGTTCTCCAACGCCGGCGTGGTGCTGGCAGGCGTGACCTGGCAGACGCTGCTGGCGCCCGTGCCCCTGGGCATCGTGATGGGCCTGGTGGTGGGCAAGGCCGTGGGCGTGTACGGGGTGGCCGCGCTGGTGGTCCGCATGGGGTGGGCCCAGCCACCGGCAGGTGCCACGGCGCGCCAGTTGTTCGGGGTGTGCGTGCTGTGTGGCATCGGCTTCACGATGAGCCTGTTCATTGGTGGTCTGGCGTTCGCGGGGCTCGACCCCATGTTCGAAACGCACCTGAAGCTGGGGGTGCTGGGCGGATCCCTGATCTCGGGGCTGCTGGGAACCCTGCTGCTGTGGCGGGGTGGGCGCGCCTGACCGGCCGCCGGCTGTGCGTGGTGGCCTGCGCCCTCAGGTGCTCTCGCGCGTCACGATCTCGAAGCCCAGATCCAGCAGGGGCTGCGCGGGTGCTTCACCGCGTATCAGCGACAGCAGCATTTGCGCGGCGGCGTCGCCGATCTGCGCGCGCGGCGTGCGCACCGTGGTCAGGGGCGGGGTCATCTGGTCGCTGCCCGTGAGGTCGTTGAAACCCGCGATCGCCACGTCGTCCGGGATGCGGATGCCGCGGCGCAAGGCGGCCAGCAGGGCGCCCTGCGCCAGGTCGTCGTTGCAAAAGAAGATGGCGTCCACCGCTGGCGTCTGCTGCACGATCTGCTCGAACATCACCGCGCCCAGCGCCAGGGACGATGAAGACGGGTTGAGCCACTCCAGGGTGGGTGCGTACAGGCCCGCTTCCTGCAGCGCCAGGCGCCAGCCTTGCAGGCGCTGCATCACCCGCGGGTCCAGCTGCGCGGCGGCGAAGGCGATGCGGCGGTAGCCCTGGGCCAGGAGGTGGCGCGTCAGCGCGGCGCCCGCGTCCACCTGCCGGAATCCCACGCAGTGGGTCGCGTCCGGCGTGCCCGCGCCAGGCAGGTCCATCAGGTGCACGCAGGGCACGCCGCTGCGTGCGATCAGCTGGCGCGTCGCGGCGCTGTGGTCCAGGCCGGTGACCAGCAGGCCCGCGGGGCGATGCAGCAGCTGCTCCTGCAGCAATTGCTCCTCCTCGCGGCTGTCGTAGTGGGTGATGCCGATCAGGGTCTGGAACCCCGCCCGACGCAACGTGGCCTGCGCCGCCTCCAGCAGGTCGACGAACAGCGCGTTGGACAGCAGGGGGATGAGGATCGCCACGTGGTCGCTGCGCTGCGACGCCAGCGCGCGGGCGGCTGGATCCGGCACATATCCCAGCCTGTCCGAGCAGGCGCGGACCCGGGCCACCAGGTCCGGGTCGACCGCGCGTTCACCCCGCAGCGCCCGCGAAGCGGTGCTCGGACTCACGCCCGCCGCCCGCGCGACGTCGGACAGCGTCACGCGGCCCGTGGAGCGATGGCGGCGGGCAGGGGGCGGCATGGGGTGGCGTGCGGGTTTGTACGGATCGGGACGGCCTTCGGGTCTTCTAGGATAGCGCTGTCCAAGGCGCGATCCTCAGAGAAAGCGGACTTGCGGTCAAGAGCGAAAAAATCGCCATCCTGGCTGCAACCCTTCGTTTTCAAATTGGAGAGCGCTTTCCGAAAATGTTCCGGAAGGCTGGCGCGGCATGCGTGCCAGCCCCCGGTTGCCTGGGGAATCCATCCTTGTCCAAGCCTGATGTCCTGGCGGCCGCCAAGCTCCACCCCTTCTTCCTGAAGGCCCTGGAGGCGTCCTACACCGTGCATGACCGCACCCATGTCACCGACCCCGCAGCCTTCGCGCAGCTGGCGCCGCGCATCGTGGCCGTGGCGGCCACCGGCGAGTCGCAGGTGCTGGCCGACCTGCTGGCGCGCCTGCCCAACGCCAAGGTGGTGTCCGTGTTCGGCGTGGGCTATGACGGCGTCGACGTGCCGGCGGCGATCCGCCACGGCATTCCCGTCACGCACACCCCCGACGTGCTGACCGACGACGTGGCCGACCTGGCCATGGGACTGGTGCTCTCCATCGGCCGCTCCATCCCGCAGGCCGACCAGTTTGTGCGCCAGGGCCGCTGGCCGCAGGGCCCGATCGTGCTGGCGCGCAAGGTGTCGGGCGCGCGCCTGGGCATCGTGGGCCTGGGCCGCATCGGCAGCGCCATCGCGCGCCGCGCGCAGGGCTTCGGCATGTCCATCGCCTACACCGCGCGCACCGAGAAGCCGGGCAGCGGCTATGCCTACCACCCCAGTGCCGCCGCCCTGGCCGCCCAGGTGGATTTCCTGGTGGCGATCACGCCCGGCGGCGCGGGCACCCGCCACCTGATCGACGCGAAGGTCCTGCAGGCCCTGGGCCCGCGCGGCTACCTGGTGAACGTCGCGCGTGGCAGCGTGGTCGACGAGTCAGCGCTGATCGACGCCCTGAAGGCCGGCACCATCGCCGGCGCGGCGCTGGACGTCTACGCCGACGAACCCAATGTGCCCCAGGCCCTGTGGACGATGCCCAACGTGGTGCTCACGCCCCACATGGCCAGCGCCACCCACGAGACGCGCCAGGCGATGGCCGACCTGGCCTTTGCCAACCTGCATGCGGGCGCCACCGGCGCGCCCCTGCGCACCCCCGTGCCGGAATGCACGGCGCGTTGACAGCCCCATGAGCGCCGCGTCGGACCGCCCCAGGCAAGGCCGCGACCTGCGCATCGTGGTGATGGGCGTGTCCGGCTGCGGCAAGACGACGCTGGCCCGGGCCCTCTCCGAGCGCCTGCGCCTGGACATGGTCGACGGCGATGACCTGCATCTGCCCGAAAGCATCCGCAAGATGTCCAGCGGCATCGCGCTGCAGGACGAGGACCGCTGGCCCTGGCTGGACCGCATCGGCGAGTACCTGGCGGCATCGGATGGCGGCAGTGCCCGCGGGCGGGTGGTCGCCTGCTCGGCGCTGCGGCGGGCCTACCGGGACCGCATCCGCGCCCACGCGGGCGATGTGGCGTTCGTGTTCCTGCATGGGGATGCCCCCACCATCCACCAGCGCATGGCGGGCCGCGTCGGCCACTACATGCAGCCGGGCCTGCTGGAAAGCCAGCTGCGCACCCTGGAGGTGCCGGGCCCCGACGAAACCGACGTCCTGCACCTGGGCATCGACCCGCCCGTGGGCACGCAGGTCGAATGCACCCTGCGGGCCCTGGCCCTGGATGCCCCGGCGTCCCCATCGCCGGCCTGACCCTGCGCAACCCCTCATTCACACCCCCCGAGAAAGCACCCCATGTACATCCGCTGCGCGTTCTTCCAGGGCCAGGTCAAGCCCGGCATGGACGAGGCCTTCAACCGCTACATCCGCGACAAGCTCGTGCCGCTGTGGACCCGCTTTCCGGGCGCGCAGGAAGTGCGCGTGCTGCGCCAGGTCGAGAGCGACGTCACGCAACCGCACTTGGGCATGGTGCTGTCGGTGCGCTACCCGACCCGCGAGTCGATCGAGATCGCCCTGGCCTCGCCCGTGCGCATGGAAAGCCGCGAGGTGTCCAAGGACCTGATCGCGATGTTCGATGGCACCGTGTTCCATACCGTCTTCAGCGCCGACGAATACGGCCTGCCGACCGACTGATTTCCCCCAACCACGCTTTCAACAGGAGACAACAGCATGAAACTTTCTCGCGTCCTCGCCGCCTGCCTGCTGGCGGCCCTGGGCTCCACCGCCTTCGCCGCCAAGTTCAGTCTGAAGATGGGCCATGCGGTGAATACCACCGACGGCCAGCACGCCGCCGCGATGAAGCTGGCCGAACTGGTCAAGCAGCGCACCAACGGCGATGTCGAAATCACCATCTTCCCGGCCAACCAGCTCGGGAACGACGCCGCCATGATCAACGGCACACGCGGCGGCACAATCGACATCGTCTCCAGCGGCGCCTCCAACTTCAACGGCATCGTCCCCAACACCGCCGCCATGGAGCTGCCCTTCGTGTTCCGCAGCGCGCAGCACGCCTACAACGTGC
>JBEGVR010000189.1:0-4945 GCA_041178265.1 Pseudomonadota bacterium
CCACGGCGTGGTGCAGACCCCGATCTTCATGCCGGTGGGCACCTATGGCACGGTCAAGGGCGTGACCCCGCGCTCGCTCGAGGAAATGGGCGCGCAGATCATCCTGGGCAACACCTTCCACCTGTGGATGCGGCCTGGCCTGGACGTGATGCAGCAGTTTGGCGGGCTGCACCGATTCGAGCAGTGGAACAAGCCGATCCTCACCGACTCTGGGGGCTTCCAGGTCTGGAGCCTGGGCGAGATGCGCAAGATCACGGAAGAAGGCGTGAAGTTCGCATCGCCCGTAAACGGCGACAGGTTGTTCCTCACCCCCGAGATCTCGATGCAGATCCAGACGACCCTGAACAGCGACATCGTGATGCAGTTCGATGAGTGCACGCCCTACGAGGTCAAGGGCGAACTCACCACGCACGCACAGGCGCGCCACTCGATGGAATTGAGCCGGCGCTGGGCGCTGCGTTGCCAGGCCGAATTCAGGCGCCTGGAAAATCCGAATGCGCTCTTTGGCATCGTGCAGGGCGGCATGTTCGAGGACCTGCGCCAGGAGTCGCTGGACGCGCTGGTGGACATGAATTTCCCCGGCTACGCGGTAGGCGGCGTGAGCGTGGGTGAGCCCAAGGAGGACATGCTGCGGATCATGGCGCACACGCCGCACCGCCTGCCCGCGAACAAGCCGCGCTACCTCATGGGCGTGGGTACGCCCGAGGACTTGGTGGAGGGCGTGGCGAACGGCGTGGACCTGTTCGACTGCGTGATGCCCACGCGCAATGCGCGCAACGGCCACCTGTTCACGCGCTTTGGCGATCTGAAGCTTCGCAACGCCCGCCACCGCAGCGACGAGCGGCCGATCGACGAGACCTGCACCTGCTACACCTGCAGGGGCGCGACGGCGGCCGACGGCACGGTGTCGGGCGGGTTCTCGCGCGCCTACCTGCACCACCTGGAACGCTGCGGCGAGATGCTCGCGCCCATGCTGGCGAGCATCCACAACCTACACTACTACCTGAACCTGATGGAGGAAGTGCGGCAGGCGCTGGAGTCGGGTGCGTTCGCGGCGTTTGCTCGGAAGTTTCGCGAGGATCGCGCGCGCGGGGTGTGATGCAGGCGCGTCATGCGCCTGCATTCAGCTTCGCAGCCATCTGGTCAATGACGACATGCACGATGGTGCGAAGCAGGCGCAGTTCGCCGCCCAGCGTCTCTGGCGGCGCGCCTGGCAGGCGGGTGTTCACCTCCTCGATCTGCGCGAGCAGCTCCCGGGCGTGGCGCGGTACACGCTCGACGAGCGCAGCAAGTTCCCGCTCCAGTTGAGGGCGGGTCAAGCCCAGCGCCCCACCCGCCTCCAGCAAGGACGCACGCGTGAGCGTGTGAAAGCTCGTGGCGCCGCCCAGTGCGATCGCCAGGGGCGGGTACGGCCAGTTTGCGGCCTCACCGGCTATGGCCTGCGTGTGGTAAGCGGCGGTGCTCAGAAGGTCATAGTGCGGCGCGAGGTCGATACCCTGGGACGAGACGGTGAAGGACAGGTTCTTCAGGTGGTTGTCGTGGTTACCCACGAGCGCGTTGAACACCAGCCACCGCCATAGCCGCTGACGCGTGGCCAGCTTCTGCCGGCACAGGGCGATGACCTGCTGCAGGTCATCGAGGCCCGCACGGTACTTGAACTGGTATGAACGGTTCAGGAGTTGGCAGGCGTCGATGATGTGGCGGCGCAGGACCCGGCCATCGTGGGTGCGCGCACGGTCGAAACGTTCCACCAGGTACACCGGTTGCGGCACGTAGCGACGCCACACCGCAGGCACCTGCAGTCCGACCCGTGCCGCCAGCGACATGGCGAAATACTCGTTGGCCACCGAATGCGGATAGGCCTGGCGGTCAGGGTGGTCCGGTTTGAGCAGGTGCGTGGAGGGTGTGCCCCCTGCTGGCTCGGACAGGCGATCCTGGCCCGGGTCGTACACCACCAGGAGCTTGTGCTGTGCGCCGGCCAGGGACATGCGCTTGAGAGCCGCCTGCGTGAGCGATGTGCGTGGCAAGGCGCGTATGCGGTCCGACAGGGCCGCATCTGGCAGCGGCCGTACGCCGTGGCCGGCGGGCTCGGGCTGCCCCGCGGGCAGCAGGGTCAGTGCCCCGGCCGACTCCGCGCCCAGGTAGGTCAGGAGCGCGAATGCATCGTGGCCGGCGATGCCGGCCTCCCGCTCGATGAGGTCGCGCAGTTGTTCTTCGGGCAAGAGGTTGTCGAAGTACCACTGCACCGGCCGGCTCGTCGCACCGTCGGGATGCGTGGCCCGCGTGCGAGGCAGCGCGGGCGACAGGTCGAAGGCGTCAGGGCGGGCCGCCCACGCCGGGTCGTAGGACCATAGCCACAGCGTGTCCCGTTCGGCCAGCTGGCCAACGCGCTGCCCGTCGATGAAAACGTCCAGCGCCCTCATGGCGCGGGACGCGAGTCACGGGGCTTGAGCGGGCGCAAACCTCGCTCGCGCAAGGCATGGAGGTCGTCGGCACATTCATCGGGCAGGTCGACGCACAAGTCGAGCCCCAACTCGTGCAGGACCTTCAAGGCCAGCCCGAGGCGGATCCCCGGCTTGCCGTGTTCCAGCTCGGTCGTGAATTGCTTGCTCACCCCGGCCGTGGCGGCAAGATCGTCCAGCCTTACGCCGGCATGCTTGCGGGCGGCACGGACGGCCAGGCCAAGCGCATCGGCAGAGTCGATACGGATTTGCATGATTTATTCCTGCTTTTGCAGGAATTTTAATGCGCAACGGGGGTGTGAGAGAAAATTTCCTGCACATACAGGAATTCAGTGCTTATCCTGTTTTTGGAGGGGTTTATTCCTGCTTTTGCAGGATTTTTAAAGCAGGCGTCAGGGACTCGGGGTCGGGGGTTGGCACGTGCATCCGCCCTCACCACCACAGCGCCACGAGGAAGACACCGATCATCATGAAGGCCAGCACCACCTTGGCCACCAAACCCGCCATCAGTCCCAGCCAGGTGGCCAACCCCACGCGCATCGCGCCCTGGTGGTCGCGCCGCGCCAGCCACTCGCCGATGGTGGCCCCCATCAAAGGCAGGAACAGCACACCCACCAGCCCCATGAAAATGCCGGCCACCGTGCCGATGGCGGCCCCGGCGATGGCCTGACGGCTCGCTCCCGAGCGGCGTGCGCCGAGCAAGGCGGCCACGTGATCAAGCACCCAGGCTGCGATGGCCATCACCGCGATGGCGGCCAGCGCGACCCAGCCCACACGGGTGAAGTCGTCAATCCATGCCCCCAGCACGATGCCTGCGAGCACGAATGCGGTGCCGGGTAATGCCGGCAGCAGCGTGCCGGCCAGGCCCAGGACGATCAAGGCGACGCTGAGCATCCACAGGAGGGTGTCGGACATGGAAAGCCGGACGCGACGCAGCCAAACAAAGTGGCGGCATTGTGCAGGCTTCGAAAGACCCTGACCGGACTCAGCGCATGTCAGGCGCTGGCAGCTCCAGCCGTACCACCGGGCCGCTCAGGTTCGCGCGGACCAGCCACGCAAAGACCGAGTCGACCGTGACCGTGTCGATGCGATCGGAATAACGCTTTTCGTTGGGATGGTCATCGAAGGCAACGTTGGCCTTCGTCATGCGGGCACCAAGCCGGGTGAGGGCAGTGAGGTTCAGGGTGGATGGCTCATAGGCCTTGAGCCGGAGCCAGGCCTGGGCCTTCTCGCGGCTGGTGATGGCCGGTTCCACCGCAAGGGCCAGGGTCTCGATCGCCCACTGGTTGGACTGCTGGTAACGCTGGCTCCACGCATAACTCACCATGCTGTAGGGACTGTGCTGCAAGGTGACGGCACGCCGATTGTTCTGCAACAGCGGCAGCAACTGCGCCTGGACCGATGGCACGGGAACCACCCAGGCCGCCTCGTAACGCGAGAGGTCGTCCAGGAAGAACTCCGCAAGGCCCTCGCGGTAGATGTCGGCCTCGGCTGTGCCGCATTGATTGAGCTTGTGGACGACGCGCCATGGCCCCTGCGGCGTGCGGTACACGAAACCGAGATGGGAGTACTTGAGGTTGTAGCGACTCAAGTCCTGACCGGCTCGCGCGAGGATCACGACCTGCGTGCCCGAACGGCGGTAATCGGCCTCCAGGGCATCCTGGGTGGCCTGGGCCAGGGACATCCCTTGCATGATCGCGCGCGCGCCGGGTTGGCGAACCTCGCAGGAGGTTCCTGCCTGCGCGCCAGCGGCCAGCAGGCTGAAGATGCCAAGGAGAAGAAGTCTCTGCATGGCGTGCCTGCTACTGGGAAATTTTTTCGTGATGCAGCAGCGAACGGCCGATCTCGTTGGGGATGAAGGCCACGGCCTCGCCCGCGGCGGCCATCACCAGGCCCGTGCCGATGGCGCTGACCGTCACGGACGTCCCGACGGCCAGCGCGCTCGTGCCGGCCGCGCGTGACGCCACCTGGACGCTGGCACGGGCCCCATCCGAGGCACGTTCCAACCCGTAGATCACCCCTTGCGCCGAAGCCTCGACGGTCTTGACGGTCAACACGGCGCCCGCGCTGAGCACCGTGGCGGTGACGCTGGCCCCGCCCGCGAGGGTGGTGCCGACCAGGGAGGCAACAGGCAGCGTGGAGACGGCGACGGAAAGCGCACTCTGGGCGCGCGCACCAAGGGAGGCGGCAACGGTCATGACCAGCGCCGCCAGGATCATTCGAAATGAGTGCATGGGAATTGGACTGTTGAACTGAAAGCGTGGGAATGCGGGGTGGCGCCCGCAAGGGTGGCCATTCAGTCACCCCGTGCCACGAAAAGTTCCAGCGGAGAAAGGCCGCACAAGTCAGAAGTCAGAGCCGCCCTGCCGGCGGCCGCTTCACCGGCCTGGAAAAGCCAGCCTAGACCGCCTCGGTGAACACCGTCAGCACTCCGGTGTAGCCATACAGATGGTGCCGCGCGATCTCGCCCGCGGCGAAGAACC
>JBEGVR010000190.1:0-2583 GCA_041178265.1 Pseudomonadota bacterium
AGCGGCACGCTCAAGGTGCAGGTCCTCACCGAGGGCGTGCACTCGGGCGACGCCTCGGGCCTGGTGCCCTCGAGCTTTCGGATCATGCGCCAGGTGCTCGATCGCCTGGAGGACAGCCGGACCGGCCGCCTGCTGCCCGCAAGCTTCCACTGCCAGGTCCCGGCCGATCGCGCCGAGCAGGCCCGCGCCACCGCCGGGATCCTGGGCGACGAGGTGTACAAGCGCTTCCCCTGGGCGCACTACGACTGCGGTGGCTCCACGGCGTTTGCCCTGCCCACGACCACCGACCCGACGCAGGCCCTGATCCACCGCACCTGGACGCCCACGCTGTCGGTGACCGGGGCCGAGGGCTTTCCTTCACTGCAGGACGCGGGCAATGTGCTGCGGCCCTACACCGCCTTCAAGCTGTCGCTGCGCCTGCCGCCCCTGGTCGATGCGGCGCAGGCGGTGCAGGAACTCAAGGCCCTGCTGGAAGACAACGCGCCCTACCAGGCCCGCGTCACCTTCGAGCCCGGCGGCGCAGCCACCGGCTGGAACGCGCCCGCGTCCACGCCCTGGTTCGAGCAGGCCCTGCAGGGCGCGTCGCAGGCGCACTTCGGCGCGCCCTGCGGCTACATCGGCCAGGGCGGCACGATTCCGCTGATGAACATGCTCAGTGCCGGCTTTCCCACCGCGCAGATGATGGTGTGCGGCGTACTCGGGCCCCGCAGCAACGCGCACGGCCCCAACGAGTTCCTGCACGTGCCCTACGCCAAGCGCCTCACGGCCGCTGTGGCCGAGGTGATGGCGCGCATGCCCTGAACGCTCGCACCGGTCCGGCCGATGCGGCGGGCTCGGGTCGCGGGGGCGGGTTGCGCGACAGCCCCGCCCGCGTCAGCGGGCCTGCACCTGCGCCGCTTGCGCGCGCTGGTGCGCCGCCAACCACAGCAAGGCCGCGGCGCACACCGCCACCGGCAGCAGCGACCCCCAGTTCAACTGGCTCCAGCCCCGCGTGGTCACCAGCACGCCGGAGAACAGCGAACTGAAGGCCATGGTCGCAAAGACCAGGAAGTTCAGGGCGCCCTGCGCGCGGTCACGCTCCTGCGGGGAGTACGCCGACAGCGACAGGGTGGTGCTGCCCGTGAACAGGAAGTTCCAGCCCACGCCCAGAAGGAACAGGGCCACCAGGAACTGGTGCAGGTGCACCCCCGACAGCGCGATCACGATGCACGCGACATTCAGGGCCACGCCCAGCCCCATGACCTTGAGCGCGCCCCAGCGCTTGATCAGGCTGCCGGTGAAGAAGCCCGGCGCGAACATCCCGATCACGTGCCACTCCAGCACGAAGGCCGCATCGGAGAACGGCAGGCGGCACTGGTCCATGGCCAGGGGCGTGGCGGCCATCAGCAGGTTCATCACGCCGTAGCTCAGGGCGCCGGCCACGGCCGCCACGATGAACACCGGCTGGCGCACGATCTGCGACAGCGGCCGTCCGGTCTCGCCCGCGACGGGCGCCGGCACCGGCGGAAACTTCAGGAAGGCCATGATCACCATGCCCAGTGCCGCCACGACCGCCAGGGCGAGGTAGGCACCCGCGAAGGGCACTTCGGTCAGGTCGCGCGTGCGCGCCGCCAGATTGGGACCGACGATGGCGCCGATCAGGCCGCCGGCCATCACCCAGGACACCGCCTTCTCGCGCCCCTCCTTGCCGGTGAGTTCGGCCGCGGCGAAGCGATAGAGGCCTGCATTGGCGTTGTAGTAGCCCGCGATCAGGGTGGCGGCGCACAGCAGCCAGAAGTTGCGTGACACCGCCGCATAGGCGCACAGGAGCGCCGAGGCCAGGGCCACCGCCAGGCCGATCAGGAATGAGCGCTGGCGCCCCAGGCGCTGCTGCGTGCGCGCCACCAGCCCGGTGGCCAGCGCGCCGCCCACCACATAGCCCATGACGGGCAGCGTCGCCATCCAGCTGCGCGGCGCCAGGGCCAGGCCGACCAGCCCGTTGATGGCGATGAAGACGACGTTGTTCGTGAGGAAAAGGCCCTGGCAGACAGCCAGCAGCGCGAGGCGCGGGTTCATCCCGCCATCATGCCCCAATGCTGAGCAAGGCCAGGGCAGCCAGCGGCGCGGTCTCGGCCCGCAGCACGCGCGGGCCCAGGGTCACGGGCGTGAAGCCGCGCGCCTGGGCCTGCGCGAGTTCTGCATCGCTCAGGCCGCCTTCGGGGCCCGAGAGCAGTAGCACCGGGCCATTGGCGTGACCGGTCACCACCTCGGGCAGCAGGCGCGCCTGCGGCTGCAGGGACAGCACCAGGCGCAGCACTGTGCGGTCCTGCGACAGCACGGCGCCGTCCCGCGCGCCGCACCAGTCGTCAAAGTCCTGAGGTCGTCCGACGTGGGGCACGCGGTTGCGGCCCGATTGTTCGCAGGCCGACACGGCGATGGCCTGCCAGTGCGCCTGCTTCTTGTCGGCGCGCTCACCGGACAGGCGCAGCACGGTGCGTTCGGTCACCAGGGGCTGCAGGCTGGCCGCGCCCAATTCGGTGGCCTTTTCCACCAGCCAGTCCATGCGCTCGTTGGCGGGCATGCCAACGGCCAAGTGCACTTGAA
>JBEGVR010000191.1:0-2770 GCA_041178265.1 Pseudomonadota bacterium
GCTTTCGGCGTGCTCGATGGCGTGACCAACGGCACGGTCGAAATGGCCAATACCGCGCCTTACTACCACTTCGGCAAGGATCCGACCTACGCCCTCGACTGCGCCATCCCGTTCGGCCTGAATGCGCGCCAGATGCAGGCCTGGATGTACCACGGCAACGGGATGAAGCTGTTCCGGGAGTTCTATGCGCAGGCCAACGTGGTGAACTTCGTGATGGGCAATACCGGCGCCCAGATGGGCGGCTGGTTCCGCAAGCAAATCAAGTCAAAAGCTGATCTCAAGGGCCTGAAGTTCCGCGTGGGCGGCTTTGCCGGCAAGGTGCTCGAGAGAATCGGCGTGGTGCCGCAGAATATCCCTGGCGGCGAGATTTATCAGGCGCTTGAAAAGGGCACGATCGATGCCGCCGAGTGGGTGGGCCCCTACGATGACCAGAAGCTAGGCTTCAACAAGGTCGCGCCCAACTACTACTATCCCGGCTTCTGGGAAGGCGGTCCACAGCTGTCGCTGTATGTCAACAAGCAGAAGTTTGATGCCCTGCCCAATGACTACAAGGCCGTCATTGAGGCAGCCTCAGCCTATGCGCACGTGGACATGCAGGCCCGCTATGACGCGCGTAACGTGGTGGCCCTCAAGCAGCTGGTGGGCAGTGGCGTGAAGCTGTTCCGCTTCCCGAAGGACGTGATGGATGCCGCATTCAAGGAGGCCACGGCCCTGTACGCTGAGATCGGCAACACCAATCCGAACTGGAAGAAGATCTACGAAGACTACGCAGCCTTCCGCCGCGACCAGAATCTCTGGTTCCGCCTGTCCGAAGCGTCATTTGACAGGTTCATGCAGGACCAGCGCCTGTAAGCGTGATCTGCGGGGCTTTGCCCCCGCAGCCGTTCCCCGAGGAAAAAGCCCCGGTTCATGAATGAACCGGGGCTTTTTCTTGGCGGCGCCAGCGACCCCGGCTATTTCTTGCCCTTTTGCTGATCTTCTTTCATGGCCTCGAGCAGGGCGCGCATCGGGTCGTCCTGCTGGCCTTGACGGTCACTGCTGTCCCCGCCCGCCGGAGCGCTGGCAGGGCCCCCAGGCGCGCTGCCGGGCTGGCCTGCCGCCTCCTGCTGCGATTCGCGGGGTTCGACCTCCAGCTGCTGCAAGGCCTTGTCGAAATCGACCTGGGGTGCTTGCTGGATGCCGCCGGTGACCAACTGCGGCCAGGTGATGACCGCTGCCACCATCATGAGCTGCAGGACGATGAAGGCGATGGAGCCCTTGTAGATCTGGCCAGTGGCCACTGCCGGAATGGTTTCGCCTGTCACGCGGTCCTTGTAGTCCTTCTTGGCGGCGACGCTGCGCAGGTAGAACAGCGCGAAGCCGAAAGGCGGCGTGAGGAAGGAGGTCTGGAGGTTCATGGCAAGGACCACGCCGAACCAGATCAGGACCATCTCCGGCGGCGTACCCGGCGGCAGGTAGCCGGACAGGATCTTGTCGGCGACCGGCGCCAGTATGGGCACGACGATGAACGCGATCTCGAAGAAGTCGATGAAGCAGCCGAGGATGAAGATCAGCAGGTTCACGACGATCAGGAAGCCGATCGCGCCGCCGGGCATGTCCTTGAACAGGTTTTCTACCCAGAAATGACCATCGGCCGCATTGAAGGCGAAGCTGAAGACGGTCGAGCCGATCAGGATGAAGAGCACGAAGATGGACAGTCGCGAGGTGCTGTCCAGGGCCTGCACCATCAGCTTGCCATTGAGGCGCTTACGAGAGACCGCCATGATCAGCGCGCCCAGCGCGCCCATGGCGCCGCCCTCGGTGGGCGTGGCCACGCCCAGGAAGATGGTGCCCAGCACCAGGAAGATCAGCACCAGCGGCGGGATCAGCACGAAGGTCACCCGTTCGCTCAGGCGTGAAAGCAGCCCGAGTTTCAGGCCGTGGTTGACCATGGCCAGACCCAGCGCCAGGAAGGAGGCCACCGTCATCGACAGGATGATGACCTCGTCGCCCGGTGCGGGGGTCGTGCGTTCAACCCAGGGGTTGATGACCCGCTCGTGGACCTGCGACCAGGCGTAACCGGCCGCGGCGCAGATGACCAGCAGCACGAGCAGGGACTGGTGGCCGCTGTTGCCGTTGGCCTCGCGGTAGATGCGGGCCTCGGGGGGCAGCGCCGGCACCCAGGCGGGGCGGAACAGGGCAACCAACACGACAAACAGCAGGTACAGGCCCACCAGCATCAGGCCGGGGATCAGGGCGCCGGCGTACATGTCGCCCACCGAGCGACCCAGCTGGTCGGCCAGCACGATCAGCACCAGGGAGGGGGGGATGGCCTGCGCCAGCGTGCCCGAGGCGGTGATCGTTCCGGTGGCGATCGTGCGGTTGTAGCCGTAGCGCAGCATGATGGGCAGTGAGATCAGGCCCATCGAGATCACCGCGGCGGCCACCACCCCGGTGGTCGCCGCCAGCAGGGCCCCCACCAGGATCACCGCGATCGCCAGGCCGCCGCGCAGGGGGCCGAACACCTGGCCCACGGTTTCCAGCAGGTCTTCGGCCATTCCGGATCGCTCCAGGATGATGCCCATGAACGTGAAGAAGGGGATCGCCAGCAGGGTTTCGTTCTGCATGATGCCGAACACCCGTTGCGGCAGGGCCTGGAAGAGGGTGCTGCCGAACAGGCCCGCCTCCATGCCGATGAACCCGAACAGCAGGCCGGTGGCCGCCAGGCCGAAGGCCACCGGGATTCCCGACAGCAGGAAGACGAACAGCCCCACGAACATCATGGGGACGA
>JBEGVR010000192.1:0-5702 GCA_041178265.1 Pseudomonadota bacterium
TGGCGCAGGATGGCGCCGCACCAGGGCAGGTCCAGCTCGCGTGGCCTGGCCTGACGGCCGCCCAGCACGATGCCGGCGTTGGCGGCGTTGTCGGAGATGGTGTCGAAGACCTTGCGCATCACCTTCGTGTGGCGGTCCAACTGCTCGATACGCGAGTCGATGATCTCGATGGCCGGTGTCACGTAGTCGGTGGCGTCCAGGACATCGTCGACGCTTACCTTGTCGCCCTCGATCGTCTTTTTCAGCACGAAAGCCAGTTCAACCTCCACGCGCGGCGCGATGAAGCGGTCGGCGGGGATGTCGCCGGGGCCGTAGCGCATGTCGTCCAGCAGCGTGCCGTAATCGGGCTCGGAGATCTGGCTGGAGATCTGCATGGCGCGCGAGGTCAGGCCGATCTTGTGGCCGATGACGGTGCGGCCCTGCGCCTGCTTGATCTTCATCCACGCGCGGGAGACGGCATAACCGTCCTCGATCGTCATGCCCGGATAGCGCTTGCTGAAATGTTCCACCTGCACGCGGGTGCGCTCGCTCTGGTCCAGTTCGGCGGCGAGTTGGGCGATCAGGGCGTCTGAAAACATGGGGTCAGGGCTTGTTGAAAAGGGGGTGGAGGGTGCTGTGCTTGCCGTCGTAGACCTGGCCGGGGCTTTCGTCCACCTGCACGGTCAGGCCCAGCGGAGATCGCTCGAAGAGCGGCGCCAGGTGCGCGCGCGCGGCGGCCAGGATCGCGTCGCCCGCGCGCTGCTTGACCGCATCGCTGCGGCCCGCCCCCATGCGCAGGTTCATGTAAATGAAGCCGTAGTCGCCCTGGCCATCGGCCACCGCGTAGTGGGCTGCCGGATAGGCCAGCACGCGCGTGCCGCCGGTGGGAAAGACCTGCTGGCCGGCCTCGTCGCGCACCTGCAGCATCGCATCGGCGAGCCGGCGGCACAGGGCCGTCATGTCGGCGGCGGGGTCGAGGTGGGCGGTGTAGAGAATGACGAGGTGCGGCATGGGGCGGCAGCTTACAGGCGGCTGCTGATGGCGGTGTAGCCCTCGGCGGCCGAGGCCTGCGCGCGGGGGATGGCGTTGCCATCTTGCGGGGTGACCGGGAAGATGGCGTTGATCTGCCCCGTGCCCGAGGCGCCGAAGTAGGGCGTCACCACCTCGGCCTTTCCGTCGTAGGCTGACCAGCCCAGCGCGCCCAGGAGCATGGCGGTGTCGTGCATGAAGCCTTCACCGTGGCCCTTGGCGGCGTACTCGGGCAGCATGCCGCAAAAGGTCTTCCAGTCGCCATGCTCCCACATGCGCACGACGTCGCGGTCCAGGGCCTCCAGGAACGGGCTCCAGACCTTGAAGCCGAATTCGGGGGCCAGGCCGTTCTGCGCGAAGCGGTGCGACAGCGAGCCGCTGGCGAAGACGGCCACCGTGCCGTCGTAGTGGTCCTCGATGGCGCGGCGGATCGCCCACCCCAGGCGGGCGCTGTCATGCAGGTAATGCGCCATGCACAGGGCCGAGACCGACACCACCTTGTAATGCTGGTCCAGGTTCATGTAGCGCATGGGGACCAGGGTGCCGTACTCCGGATTGAGCGTGGTGGCATCGTGCGCCAGCGTCTCTACGCCCCATTCGTTGCATACCTGCGCCAGCAATTTTCCCAGTGCGGGGTTGCCTGGAAACTCGAAGCCCATGTTGCTGATGAAATGCGGCAGCTCGTTGCTGGTGTACAGGCCCTTGAAGTGGGGTGCGCAGTTGATGTGGTAATTGGCGTTGACCAGCCAGTGCGTGTCGAACACCACGAGGGTGTCCACGCCCAGGGCGCGGCAGCGCCGGTCGATCTCGTGGTGGCCGTCGATCGCGTCCTGGCGCGAGCCCTTGCGCGGGCCGTCGATCTCGCTGAGGTACATCGAGGGAACGTGGGTGATCTTGGCGGCCAGTGCGAGCGTGCCCATGACGTGACTCCTTGTGACTCCTGGTGCGTGCCGCTGCGTCAGGCGCCCCAGTGCGGGATATGGTGGCCGCCCAGCGACACCGCCACGTTCTTGGGTTCGAGGAAGACCTCGTAGCTCCAGGTGCCCCCTTCGCGGCCGGTGCCCGAGGCCTTGGTGCCGCCAAAGGGCTGGCGCAGGTCGCGTACGTTCTGGCTGTTCACGAAACACATGCCGGCCTCGACCGCCGCAGCCACGCGGTGGGCCTTGCCGATGTTCTCGGTCCAGACATAGCTGGACAGGCCATAGGCGATGTCGTTGGCGATACGCACGGCGTCGGCCTCGTCCTGGAAGGGGATGAGGCAGGCCACCGGGCCGAAGATCTCGTCCCGCGCGATCTTCATGCGGTTGTCCACGTCGGCGAAGACGGTGGGCAGCACGTAGTTCCCCCTCTTCACCCGCGCGGGCAGGGGCGGCGTTTCCAGGCCGCCGCACAGCATCGTCGCGCCTTCCTGGGTACCCAGCTCGATGTAGCTGCGCACCTTGGCCAGATGGGCCTGCGAGATCATGGGGCCGATGAGGGTCTTTTCATCCAGGGGGTCGCCCACGGCCAGTCGCTTGGCGCGGGCGACGAATTTCTCGACGAAGCTGGCGTAGATCGACTGCTGCACCAGGATGCGGCTGCCGGCGGTGCAGCGCTCGCCGTTGTTGGAGAAGATCATGAAGACGGCGGCGTCCAGCGCGCGGTCCAGGTCGGCGTCCTCGAAGATCACGAAGGGGCTCTTGCCGCCCAGTTCCATGCTGAATTTCTTCAGACCGGCCTCTTTCACGATGCGGTTGCCGGTGGCCGTCGATCCGGTGAAGGAGATGGCGCGCACGTCCGGGTGACGCACCAGCGGCTCGCCGGCGTCCTTGCCCAGGCCGTGCACGATATTCAGGACCCCTGCGGGCACACCCGCCTCCAGCGCCAGCTCGCCCAGGCGGGCGGCGGTCAGGGGTGAGAGCTCGCTCATTTTCAGCACCGCGGTGTTGCCGAAGGCCAGACACGGCGCGACCTTCCAGGTGGCGGTCATGAAGGGGACGTTCCAGGGCGAGATCAGCGCGCACACGCCCACCGGATGGAACAGGGTGTAGTTCAGGTGCGTGGGCGTGGGGTAGGTATGACCGTCCACCCGGGTGCACATCTCCGCGAAGTAGTGGAAGTTGTCGGCCGCGCGCGGCACCAGCTGCTTGCCGGTCTGGGCAATCACCTGGCCGGTGTCGTCGGTCTCGGTCTGCGCGATCTCGGGTACGTGGCGGGTGATCAGGTCGCCCAGCTTGCGCATGACCCTGGCGCGCTCGGTGGCAGGCAGGCCCGCCCAGGCGGGGAAGGCGGCCTTGGCGGCAGCGACGGCGGCCTGCACCTCGGCTTCGCCGCCGGCGGCGACTTCGGCCAGCGTGTCCTGGGTGGCGGGGTTGAGGGTGGCGAAGTAGTCGCGGCCAGGGACGGACTTGCCGGCGATCAGGTGGTCGATGCGCATGGTGTGGCGTGCGAGGTATTCAGAGGCCGAAGGCGTCGTCGCCGACGAGGGTGTTGACGAGGCGGCCGATGCCGTCGATCTCGGTGACGACTTCGTCGCCGACGTGGACATTGACCACCCCGTCGGGGGTGCCGGTGAGGATGATGTCGCCAGGCTGCAGGGTCATGAAGCCGCTCAGGTAGACGATCAGGGCCGGGATGTCGTGGATCATGTGCGTTGTGTTGCCTTGCTGCACCACCTGGCCGTTGACGAGGGTGCGCAGGGCCAGGGCGTGCGGGTCGGGCACATCGGCGGCGTCGACGAACCAGGGGCCCAGCACCGTGCAGGTGTCGCGGTTCTTCACGCGCAGGTTGGGACGGTACCAGTTTTCCAGGTAGTCGCGGATGGCGTAGTCGTTGCACACCGTGTAGCCGGCCACGTGGCGCATGGCGTCTTCGCGGCGCACCCGGCAGGCGGCCTGCCCGATCACGACCGCGAGTTCGCACTCGTAGTGCATGAAGCTGGCGTCGGCGGGGCGACGGGTCTGGCCGCGGTGGCCGATCAGGGCGCCCGGGCCCTTGAGGAAGGCCAGGGGCTCGTCGTCGGTGCGTACGGTGAGTTCCTTGGACAACTCCTTCACATGATCGGCGTAGTTCAGGCCCAGCGCGATGACGGTGCCCACGTTGACCGGGGGCAGCCAGACGACGGCGTCTTCGGCCAGTACACGGCCGTCTTCGAGCTGCAGGCCGCGCGGGTGGGGCGTGGCGGTGTGCAGGGCACCGCCATAGGCGATGCGGGCGGTCTTCATGCGGCCGCCTCCCGGATGGTGGTCGCGGCGGTGACCGCGCCTTCGAGCGCGGGCAGGCCCTCGATCTCGATGCGCCAGGACTGGCCGGCGCGCACACGCGGCGCGCCGCGGCTGGCCCCGAGCAGGAGCACGTCGCCCGGGCGCAGGGTCATGAAGGCGGTGACGTCGGCCAGCAGCTGCGCGACGCCACGCACGCGGCCCGCGGTGGAGGCTGCCTGTGCGCCCTGGCCGTCGACGCTCACGCGCACGGCCAGGGCGTCGGGGTTGTTGACGGCGGCGGGCGGCGTGACCGCGGGCCCCAGCAGGCAGCTGCCGTCACGGGCCTTGGATCGCAGGCCGGGGCGGTAGTAGCTGGCGTGCGGCACGCTCAGGTCCGCCACCGCAAGGTAGCCGGCCAGGTGGTCCAGCGCCTGCGCCGGGCCGACCCGGCAGGCGGTGCGGCCGATCACAAGCCCCAGGTGCGCGTCCAGCGCGTAGGCGTCTTCGCCTGCAGGCAGGTGAGTGTGGCTGCCAGCGGCGGCCAGGGTGTTGCGTGGCTTGATGAACAGCACCGGCGCCAAGGGCGGCGCCTTGTAGGGGGGCTGGTTGACTGCGTCGCCCAGGGCCTGGACCAGCGCCGGGTCGTTGGCCAGCACGCCGTACACGGTGCCGGACAGGCCCAGCCGCGCCAGGGCCAGCGGCAAGCCAGGCAGCACCAGCGGGTTGAGGAGGACGGAAGTCGCTAACATATGAGCAGTGTATTCTTTCATGTGTGAGTGATGCAAGAATGGCGGCGTCCGCACGGCTGCTGCGAACCATCGATTGACCCCCCATGTCCCAGGCATTCCAGGCCCGCCCCCCTTTTGCAAACCGCAACCTGCCCCTGCTGCTGCTGCTGGCGCGAGAGAGCGTGATCCGCCAGTTCCGGCCGGTGCTCAATGCCCATGGCGTGACCGAGCAGCAGTGGCGCGTGCTGCGTGTGCTGGCCGAGCGCGGGCCCACCGAGCCGCGCGAGCTGGTGCTGCTGTGCGGCATTTCCAGCCCCAGCCTCACCGGCATGCTCGCGCGCATGGACGACCTGGGCTGGGTGGCGCGCAAGCCCCTGGCCGGCGACCAGCGCCGCGTGCTGGTGTCGACCACGGCCAGGAGCCGCGCCCTGGCCGCCCGTATCGCGCCCCAGGTCGACGCGATCTACGAACGCATCGAGGCGCAACTGGGCAAGGACTTCAAGCGGCAGCTGTATGCCTCGCTGGACCGGCTGATCGAGGACCTGGGCGGCCTGGGCGAGGCGGGCGACTGATCACTGCGAAGTGGCCGCCGCCATCTGCGGCGGCACCGGGATGGTCGGGTCGGCAGGACCGTGACGCAGGAGGCCGGGCGAAGGCGTGCGGATCAGGGCCAGGGCCTGGCTCGGGCTGCCTTGCAGCCAGGCCTCCCAGTCGGCGCGTTCGATGGGGACCACCGCGCGCTTGTCCTGCCGGTCGGCGGGCAGCGTCGGGTCGGGCTTGTGCA
>JBEGVR010000193.1:0-4712 GCA_041178265.1 Pseudomonadota bacterium
ATGTCGCCCACGCTGGCGTAGCGACGCTTGGAGCCACCGAGCACCTTGATGCACAGCACGGATTTCGCACCCGTGTTGTCGGCGACTTCGAGCCGGGATTCAGTCTGGATCATTTCAAATAGTTCCCAACTTGTACCCAGTGACGCTGCGCTCACGACGCTCCATACCACCGGGTCAGTCTTGGGCCTGTCGGCGCCTGCACCCCACAAGGACGGCACGGGCTTCGATTAGGCTGAAAATCGGATTTGCCTCCCCTCGGACACTCCATGGAGACGCAAAACCCAACGCTCACCAGAAAATAGGCGAGCCCACGATTATGCCTGAAAACTGGAGCGCGTCAAGCGCCCTGCCCGAAAGCGGCGGGCAGATAGCGGGCGGCCAGGGCCAGGAAGTCCGCTTCGCGGGGGTCCACGCTGGTTTCCTCGCGCAGCAGGGCGGCCACCGGGGCGGCGAGGGCGGCGGCCTGCCGGGCGTCCAGGAACAGCAGGCGGGACCGTCGGGCCAGCACGTCCTCGACGGTGCGGGCGTATTCCTGGCGGGCCGCAAAGCGCACCATGGCCTCACTCAGCCCGCCCCCAAGCCACCGCTGCGCCCCCGGCAGGGCCTGCACGGCCAGCGCCTCGCTGCCATACAGATGGTGCCCCGGGGGCTGGCTCAGGTCGGTCGGCTCGGCCTCGGGCGCCTCACCGCCGATCAGATGCAAGTTGGTGGTCACTCCGCCTGAGAGCGCCAAGGGGAAAGGCGCGAGGAGTCCCTCGCAGACACACTGCGTGAGTACATCCTCGGCCATGGACCGGTAGGTGGTCCATTTGCCGCCGGTCACGGTGACCAGCCCGGAGGGGCTGATCTGGACGGTGTGTTCGCGGCTGATGGTGCGGGTGGCGGCACCTTCGTCCTCGGGGGGGCGCACCAGGGGGCGCAGGCCCACCCAGTGACTGCGCACATCCTGCCGCGTGGGCGCTCGGGCCAGGTAGCGGCCGGCCTCAGCCAGGATGAAATCGACTTCCGCATCCAGGGCGGCGGGTTCGCGCGGCAGGTCCTGGCGGGGGGTGTCGGTGGTGCCCAGGATCAATTTGCCGAGCCAGGGCACCGCGAACAGGACGCGGCCGTCGGCGGTGCGGGGCACGATCAGGGCCTGGCGTCCGGGCAGGAAACCGGCGTCGACCACCAGATGCACGCCCTGGCTGGGAGCGACCAGGGGCCGCACCGGCCGGCCACTGGCCTGGCCATCGAGCTGGCGCAGGGCGTCGACCCAGACCCCGGCGGCATTCACCACGCAGCCTGCCTGGACCTCAAAGGCTCGGCCGGTCTCACGGTCCCGGGCGTGCAGGCCCGCGACGCGGCCCGCCGCATGCACCAGGCCCGTGACTTCGCAGTGATTGACGACCAGGGCACCGTGGCGGGCTGCGGTGCGAGCCAGGGCCACAGCCAGCCGGGCGTCGTCGAACTGGCCGTCCCAATAACGCACGCCGCCCTTGAGGCCCTGGGCGCGCAGGGTCGGCAGGGCCTGCAGGGCCTGGCCCCGGCCCAGGAATTCGGTGCGGCCCAGGCCCGCGGCGCCAGCCAGGGCGTCATAGACTTTCAGGCCCGCACCGTAGAAGGCGAGCTCCCACCAGCGGTAGGCCGGCATCACGAAGGCCAGGGGCTGGGCCAGGTGGGGCGCGTTGCGAAGCAGGGTGCCGCGTTCGTGCAGGGCCTCGCGCACCAGGGAGAGGTTGCCCTGCGCCAGGTAACGCACGCCGCCATGCACCAGCTTGGTGGCGCGCGAGGAGGTGCCGCCCGCGAAATCGTGCGACTCCAGGAGAACCACCGAGAGCCCGCGCGCCGCCGCATCCAGGGCCACGCCCAGACCCGTGGCGCCGCCGCCGACAACGGCCAGGTCGTAGCGATGAGGCTGCGACAGGCGCTCCACTAATTGCGCTCGCTGCATCGCCCGATTGTGTCCCAGCGGTGCATGGGGCCCCACGCGCATGAATGGCCCCCTAGAGGGCCTTCGCGCCGTGGAGCGGCCCGGCGGCGCGCCCATGGGCGCCAGATCGCGCGGCGATAGACTCGCGCGATGAACGAAAGCACCCTGTCCCCCTCGCAGGAGCCCCTGGCCTTCATCGGCGGGGGAAACATGGCCAGCGCCATCATCGGCGGCCTGATCCGGCAGGGCCTGCCGGCCGCGAGCATCGAGGTGGTGGAACCCTTCGAGCAAGCCCGCGCCCGCCTGCAGCAATCGCTGGGCGTGCAGGCCATGGCGGCGCCGGGGCCGCAGCTGGAACGTGCATCGCTGGTGGTGTGGGCCGTCAAGCCCCAAATGTTCAAGGAAGCTGCGGCGCAGGTGCGACCGCACCTGGGGCAGCCGCTGCACCTGAGCGTGGCCGCCGGCATCCGCTCGGACAGCATCGCCGCCTGGCTGGCCAGCGAGCGCGTGGTGCGCTCCATGCCCAACACGCCGGCCCTGGTCGGCCAGGGCATGACGGCCCTGTACGCCCGGGCCGCGGTGCATGCCCAGGATCGCGCGCGCATCGAGCAGGTGATCGCCACCACCGGCCAATTCCTGTGGGTCGGCAAGGAGAAGCACCTGGACGCCGTGACCGCCCTGTCCGGCTCGGGGCCTGCCTATGTCTTCCTGTTCCTCGAGGCCATGATCGACGCGGGTGCGCAGATGGGCCTCACGCGCGAACAGGCCAAGCGGCTGGCGATCGCCACCTTCGAGGGCGCATCACACCTGGCGCGCCGGTCCGAGGAACCGCCCGAGGTGCTGCGCGAACGCGTGACCTCCAAGGGCGGCACCACCTATGCCGCCCTCACGTCGATGCAGCAGGACCAGGTGCCACAGGCGTTCATCCGGGCGATGCAGGCCGCCTGCCGGCGAGCGGGCGAACTGGGCGACGAGTTCGGCAAGGCCTGAGGCACGTTGCAGACCCGCGTCGCCGCGCGTCAGCGCAAGGCCATGCCGGCCGCCACGCCCAGGAACACGCTGAACCCCAGCCAGTGGTTGAGGCGGAAGGCGCGAAAGCATCCTTCGCGGGTACGACCCCGGATCAGGGCGTAGTGCCAGAGGGCTTGCGCGCCTGCGGCCACCAGGCCCAGCGCATAGGCCGGGTGCGCCACCTGCGGCCACAACAGCCAGGCCCATGACACCAGGAACAGCGCGTAGCAAGCCATGACCGCCGCGACGTCGGCGCGCCCGAGGGTGATCGCGGAGGTCTTCATGCCGATGCGCAGGTCGTCGTCGCGGTCGACCATGGCGTATTCGGTGTCGTAGGCCACCACCCAGAACAGGTTGCCCGCGAGCAGGGCCCAGGCCAGCGCCGGCACGTCGCCGCGCACCGCGGCGAAGGCCATGGGAATCCCGAAGCTGAAGGCTACGCCCAACACCGCCTGCGGCATGGAGGCCACGCGCTTGGCATAGGGGTAGCCCACGGCGATGGCCAGCGCGGCGAAGGACCAGGCAATGGCGATGGCGTTGGTGGTGAGCACCAGGGCGAATGCGGCCAGCGCCAGCACCGCGCCCACGGCCAGCGCCTCGCGCGGGGAGACGCGGCCCGAGGTGACGGGGCGCTGTGCGGTGCGCTTGACGTGGCGGTCGAAGTCGCGGTCGGCCACGTCGTTGATGCAGCAGCCTGCGCTTCGCATCAGGATGGTGCCGAGCACGAAAACCGCCAGCAGGTGCCATCCGGGAAAGCCGCCGGCAGCCACCCACAGGCCACTGAGCGTGGGCCACAGGCACAGGAGCCAGCCGGCCGGCCGGTCCCAACGTATCAGGTCCAGGTACAGGCGCAGGCGCCCGACGATGCGTTGCCGCGCGTCGAGCGTGGGCTTTGGCGTGTCGGCCTGGACCGGTTTCGTCATGGGTGGGCGCTCGGTCTTGCCTCAGTCTTCCAGTAGCGAACGCAGCATCCACGCGGTCTGCTCGTGGTGGGTCATGCGCTGCGTGAGCAGGTCGGCGGTGGGCTCGTCGCTGCACTGGTCGGCCATGGGAAACAGCTCGCGGGCGGTACGGGCCACCGCCTCGTGACCCGCCACGAGAATCCTCACCATCTCCATCGCGGGCGGCGGATGCCGGGGCGCGTCGGACAGGGAGGCGAGTTCACCGAAGCGGGCATAGCCCCCGGGTGCGTCATGGCCCAGTGAGCGTATGCGCTCGGCGATCGGGTCGACCGCATTCCAGAGGTCGGTGTACTGCGTCATGAACATCGCATGCAGCGACGTGAAATGCGGGCCCTTCACGTTCCAGTGGAAGTTGTGGGTGGTGAGGTAGAGGGTGAAGGTGTCGGCCAGCAGGCGGGACAGGCCTTGCGCGATCGCGGCGCGGTCGTCTTCGGTGATGCCGATCTGGAGGACGGGGACAGTGGCAGTGGCCATGGAAGCTCCTTGCATGAGGCGAAATCGATGCAGGGAACTTTACGGGGCGGGCCGCCCACGGGGCAAGCACATCGGGACTATCAGCGGCATAGCCTGACACGCCTCAGGAAAGCCGCTTGACACCGGACAGCTCGCACGCATAGATGGCGTTGCGAAGCGCAGCGATGGCTTCGTAGCGCGTGAAGCTGCGGCGCCAGACCAGCACCACGCGCCGGTGCGGCACATCGCCTTCGGTGAAGGGGATGTACTTCACGTAGGAGCGGGCGTCCTTGCGGCGCCTGCCGCCTCCGACGTCGAGGGCGTCGTCGCTGACGGACAGGCGCGGCACCAGCGTGACGCCCATGCCGGCAGCCACC
>JBEGVR010000194.1:0-6001 GCA_041178265.1 Pseudomonadota bacterium
GTCTTGCAGGAACTGATGGATGCTGAACGCGCGGCAGTCAGTCCTTCACCTGCATAAAGAGGGGCGCTTCCCGGGCGCTCCATTGCGGCCCTGAACCCTCAACCACCCATTCGCCCCATCAGGGCCGCAGCACGGGCGATCCGGTCATGCGACGGGCCTCCAGATCTTCGTGGGCACGGGCTGCATCGGCCAGCGAATAGTCCGCAATGCTCTCCACCCGGATAACTTTTCTGGACAGTGCATCGAACATCAGGTTCGCGCAGTGCAACAGCCGTTCGGGATCCGAGATGTAGTGGAAAAGGATAGGGCGCGTCACGCTGAAAGAGCCGGCCGCAAGCAGTGACGGCGCAAACGGTTCTACAGGTCCTGACGATGGTCCGAAGTTCACCAGGTGGCCCATCGGTGCCATCCAAGGCCCCTTTCGGCTTGCAATCCATGAGAGCGTAGCTACAATAATAGCTATACTGGAGATGCCCCATGCCGCTGCCCACTCCCAAAACCGCCAGGCTCTTCACCAACGGCGGCAGCCAGGCTGTCAGCCTGCCCGCCGAATTCCGCTTTTCCTCCGACCGCGTCTACGTCCGGCGTGATACGCGCACGGGCGACGTGATCTTGTCCGCTGAGCCACGCGCCAGCTGGGCGGATTTCATGGCGCTGCGCAGTGAGCTGGGCCCCTTTCCAGAGGATTTCCTCGCCGATCGGCAGCAGGGCAGCGAGACGCGCGATCCGCTGGCCGGCTGGCGCGAATGAGCTCTGACCGGGACCTCGCCTGAATGGCTCTCTACATGCTCGACACCAACGCCGCCAGTGCGGCGCTGCGCGGCAGCCCTGGAATAGATGAGCGCCTGCAGCGGCTGGACCCGGCGCAGTGGTGTATCTCCGCGGTCACACGCGCCGAGTTGCGCTACGGCCTGGCCCTCAAGCCCGAGGCAACAACGCTGGCGCAGTACGTCGCCGCGTTTTTGCAGGCCACCACGACGGCGCCCTGGGACCCGGCAGCCGCCGACGCCCATGGCGTGCTGCGCGCACGCCTTCGCCGCGCCGGAACGCCGATCGGTGACTTCGACGAGATGATTGCCGCGCACGCCCTGTCGCTGAATGCGGTGCTTGTGACCGGCAACACACGCCACTTCCAGCGGGTTGACGGTCTGGTGCTGGAAAACTGGATCCGTCGCAATTGATCGGCCACGGCCCTCGGGCTGTGGCGCGTCACACATCCGTTCGTGGTGAACGCACCCAGTTCAGGCAAACTGCCTTGATTTCGCATTGAATTTGCAGTATCTTCATTGCTGAGCTGCTGCCGGCTGCTCCTTCACACGGCAGGGGTCGCAGGTTCAAACCCTGCATCACCCACCATCAACGCACTGCCTGATCAGGCACCTCGGGGCGACCTCAGGTGCTTTTTATTTGGCAACCGTGTGCCTTGCGAACCCCCTTGCAGGAGAGTCTGGTGATCATCAAACGCCTCATCGACGTGACGGAAAAGGTTTTCCTGGTCACGATCGCCTTGTTCACGGTGGGCGCCATGGCACAAGAGGTCATGGTGCTGATCGAGCAGCGCAGCGTTGCGCTCAAGGACCTCCTGCTGATGTTCATTTACGCCGAGGTCCTGGGCATGCTGGGGGCGTTCTACAGCAGCCACCGCATCCCCATCACCATTCCCTTGTTCATCGCCATGACGGCCTTGAGCCGGCTGATCATCCTGCAAGGCAAGGACGGCGATCCCTCGATCCTTTTGTACGAAAGTGGCGCCATCCTGATGATCGCGGCGGCCTGCTGGGTGATCAGCCAGTTGCGTGACCGCGACGATCGCGAATGAACTGCCTCTTCGCAACGTCCCACCCCGACACGCCGTGCGGATCGGGGACTGCGAAGCCCGACAAACGAATTTCACAACGACCTCATGGAGACAACTGGATGGCAACCGTCAAGACCTGCCTGGAGCAAAAGCTGCAACCTATCGTTCTGGTGAGCGTCAGCTCCGATGACAAAGTGGTCGCTGCGTTGCAGCTGATGCGGGAAAAACGCGTGAGGGCGGTCCTGGTGATTGACGAGGGCAAGCTCGCGGGCATCGTCACGCAGGGCGACTGCGCGATCAAGGTGCTGCTGCCCGGCCTGGACGCCAAGCACGTGGCCATCAAGGACATCATGACGGCCAACCCGGTAACGGTGCGGCTGCAGGACCCGATCGAGGCCTGCACCGGCCTGATGGCGTCCCGCAATTTCCGCCACCTGCCGGTCGTGGAGGCGGGGCGGGTCGTGGGCGTCGTCTCGATCGGTGACGTGGTCAAGGACAACATTCGCCAGATGGGTCAGCAGATCGGGTTTCTGGAGACCTACATCAAGGGCCACGGCGCCGGGCTCCAGTGATCTGACTGCGGCCCCCGGGGCGGCCGATCGGTCAGGGCCGCTCTGACCACAGGGCCCCCCTCAGGACAAACCCCGGGTTTGCCAACAATCTTGTTGACAATCCTGTCTCATCGGTTTCAACTGAACCGTCAAAGCAGTCCTGAAGCCATCTGATGCCCCATGCCCGACCCAAGGCGGAGCGCCCCGATATTTCCGGGGTGCTGAGGTCGCGCATTGCGACCCACGCCTTGCCCCCCGGCTCCAAGCTGGCCGAGAGCGACCTGGCCCAGGAGTTCGGCGTGCCCCGCAGCCGGGTGCGCGAGGCGCTGGCCGTGCTGGAGCAGCGTGGGCTGGTCGAGCGGATTCCCAACCGGGGGGCCGTGGTGACCCGCCTCGAGCCCGCGCTGGTGGGCAGCCTTTACGAAGTGCGGGAGGTGCTGGAGGGTTCGTGTGCCCGGCTGGCCACCCTGAACGCCCCTCGTGCGCAGTGGGAGCGCTGGCTGGTGCACTTCCAGGGTCCGATGGTCCAGCACGTGGGCGCCGGCCTGCTGGACGAGTACATCCGCGACTACGAGGCCTTCCGCGCCGAAATGATTGAAGCCTGCGGCAACCCGGTGCTGCAGCAAATGCTGGACAGCATCCTGGAGCGCACCCAGACGCTCATACGGCGAATCATCATCCTGCCCGGCCGGGCGGCCCTGGGCCTGGCACAGCACTCGGCCGTGCTCGAGGCCATGGTGGCGGGCCAGGCGGATCGGGCCGAGCAGCTGCGTCGCGAAAACATGCGCAGCGCCCGCGAGTTCTTCGACCGCTACCAGAAATACATCCTCTGAGGCCCACCCGTGCAAAACGACAAGCCTTCGCCCGTCACGCCGCCCGCCGCACAGGGGCCGCTGGCAGGGATACGCGTGCTGGAGATGGGGTCCACGGTGGCGGGTCCGTTCTGTGGCCGCCTGCTGGCGGACTTTGGCGCCGAGGTGGTCAAGATCGAGGACCCGGCCGGTGATCCCGTGCGCACCATGGGCAAGCGGTTTCATGGCAAGTCGCTCTATGCCGCCAGCATCTTTCGCAACAAGGCGCTGCTGGCGCTGGACCTGCGGCAGACCCGCGGCCGCGAGGTGGCGAGGTCACTCGCCTTGCAGGCCGATATCCTGATCGAGAACTTCCGGCCCGGTTCGATGGAGAGTTGGGGCCTGGGCTACGAGGCGCTCAGCGCCGTGCATCCGGGCCTGGTCATGGTGCGCATCAGCGGCTTCGGGCAGGACGGCCCCTACAGCCAGCGCGCAGGCTATGGCGTCATCAGTGAAGCCCTGAGCGGCTTGCGCCATCTGACGGGTGACCCTGACCGGCCGCCGGCGCGGGTGGCCGTCTCGATGACGGACTACATCACCGGCCTGTACGCGGCGTTCGGTGCCACGATGGCGATCTTTGCGCGCACCCGCACCGGCCGGGGCCAGATGGTGGATGCCGCCCTGTACGAGAGCGCCTTCAGTTTCATGGAGCCCTGGATCCCGGCCTTCGACAAGACCGGCTTCGTGGCCACCCGCTGCGGCTCACGCCTGCCGGAATCGACGCCGAACAACCTGTATCCCACCCAGGACGGACAGTTCATCCACATCACGGCGATGGGCGATGCGGTGTTTCGCCGACTGGCCCAGGCCATGGCGCAGCCGGGGCTGGCCGAGGATGCACGATTTGCGCGGGCGACCGACCGTTCGGTCCATGTCGAGGAGATCGACGACCTGATCGCCCGATGGACCGGCTCGCATCCGCTGGCGCACCTGGAGCAGGTGCTTGAACGCGCCGCTGTTCCGGCGATGCGCATCTTCACCATCGCGGACATCTTTGCCGACCCCCACTACCGCGCGCGCGGCACCATCGTGCACGCACCCGACGACGACCTGGGGACGGTGGCCATGGCGCAGGTCGCGCCCCGGCTGTCTGAAACCCCAGGCGCGGTGCGCCACGCGGGCCGGCACCTGGGCGAGGACTCGCGCCGCGTGCTGCAGCAGTGGCTGTCGATGGACGACCAGACCCTGGACACCTTGCAGCGCGAAGGCGTGGTGATGGACCGTGCCTCCCGGGGCGGCGCGCAGGAGGTTTCATGACGACGACGCCCGAGAACCCGATCGCGGCGCGGCAGGCGCAGCTCGACGCCGATTTTGCGCAGCGCCAGGCGCAGGCAATGGCCATGGGCGGCAGCCGCAAACTCGATCGGCGCCGGGAGCAGGGCGTGCTCAATGCCCGCGAGCGCATCGAGCGCCTGTTCGATGCGGGTTCGTTCATCGAGTCGGGCCTGTTTGCCACGTCGGCGGTGCCTGCCGACAGCGCCAGCACGCCCACCGACGGCAAGGTGGCGGGTTTCGGGCGGATCCAGGGGCGCGAGTCGGCCGCCGTCGCCAATGACTTCACCGTCATGGGCGCCTCCAGCGGCGCGACCAACGGCCGCAAGATCGGTCACATCAAGCGGGTGGCCACGCAGCGCGGGCTGCCGATGGTGTTCCTGGGTGAATCGTCTGGTGCCCGCATGCCCGACCACATGGGTTCGCGCGGCATGGGGCTGCTGCTCGGAAATGACGGGGCCCAGTACCAGCGCCTGCGGGAGACGCCCTGGGCCTCGGCGACGCTGGGGCTGTCCTACGGATCGTCCTCGTGGTACTCCGTGATGTCGGACTTTCATGTGATGCGCAAGGGCGCGGTGCTGGCGGTGTCCAGTTCGCTCCTGGCGTCGATGGCGGTGAAGGAGGATGTCGACCCTCAGGAACTGGGCGGCTGGAAATTGCATGCCGAGGTCACCGGCTTTGCGGACCTGGTGGTGGACAGCGACGAGGAAGCCATCGACGCGATCAAGCGATTCCTGTCCTACCTGCCAGGCCACCACCAGGAGGCGCCACCCGTGGCCCCTGTGCCGGCGGGCTCGGGGCAGGGCATGGCCGACATCCTGAAATGGCTGCCGGCCAGCCGGTCGCAGGTGTATGACGTGCGCCAGATCATTCGCGCGCTGGTGGACACGGACAGTTTCTTCGAGCTCAAGGCGCGGTTCGGCAAGGTCGGTGTCACGGGCCTGGCGCGACTCGGTGGACGCACCGTGGGCATCGTCGCCAACAACCCCCTGTACAAGGGCGGCGCGCTGGACACGGACGCCTGCGAGAAGATCACCAGCTTCCTGGTGCTGTGCGACTCGTTCAACATCCCCGTCGTGATGCTGGTGGACACGCCCGGCTTCGTGATCGGCACCGAGGCCGAGCGGCGACGGGCGCCGGGCAAGATCATGAACTTCATGAACGCGCTGTCGCTGATGACAGTGCCCAAACTGTCGCTGGTACTGCGCAAGAGTTATGGCCAGGCCTACCTGAACATGGGCGGTGGCCGCAACAGCGACGAGTTTGCCGGCTGGCCCACCGCCGAAATCAGCTTCATGGACCCACAGTTCGCGGTCAAGGTGGTGCATGGCCTGGCGCCAGGCGATCCGGGCTTCGAGCCGGCGCAGGCCGAGATGGACAAGGCCAGTTCGGTCTGGGATATCGCCTCGGTGTATGCGATGCAGTCCGTGGTGCGGCCGCAGGACTCGCGCGAGTACCTGATCCGGATGCTGCAGGTGCACGAGCTGCGCCTCACGCGTGGCGTGGGCAAGCACCTGATGCACGCCTGG
>JBEGVR010000195.1:0-11063 GCA_041178265.1 Pseudomonadota bacterium
TTTAACGCCTTGCTGCACGCCCATCTCGCGGACCTGATGCTCGCGCATTGCCAGGAAGTCGATGCCGCCGCCTTGTCCCCCGTCAGCGGGCCGGCACTGGTGCGCAGCTACCTCGCGTTCCACGTGATGCGCAAGTTCCCGCGCTGGGCGCGGTGGTTGCCGCCGCATGCTCCGCGCCTGCAGCCCGCGCTCGCCAAGGACCCGCCGTGACCCTGGGCCCCAAGGCGCGCACCTGGCTGCTGCGGGCGTTGACGCTGGCCTTTTTTTCGGCGCTGGCGTTCTTTGGTGTGCGCTACGCGCGCACCATCGCCTGGCAGGACGTGGGTCACGCCCTGGCGGCCATGCCGGTGCCCACGCTGCTGGCGGGCGTCGCCCTGTCGGCGGCCAGCCACGCCACCTACAGCAGCTTCGACCTGCTCGGTCGGGCCTACACCTTGCACCGGCTGCGGACGGCGCAGGTGATGCGTATCACCTTCACCAGCTATGCCTTCAACCTGAACCTCGGGTCCCTGGTGGGCGGCATCGCGCTGCGCCTGCGCCTGTATGCGCGCCTGGGGCTGACCTACCCCACCATCATGCGCGTGCTGGGCCTGAGCCTCGTGACCAACTGGCTCGGTTACCTGGTGCTGGCGGGCCTGGTGTTCAGCCTCGCGCCGCCGCAACCGCCGCCGTCCTGGGCGCTGTCCGACCTGGGCCTGCGTGTGCTCGGGCCGGTGCTGCTGGTGCTGGCCGGCGTCTACGTCGCGGTCTGCCTCGCGGCGCAGCGGCGGCGCCTGCGCTTTCGCCGCCGCGTGATCCGACTGCCCTCGCCCGCGATCGCCCTCGGGCAGCTGGCCCTGTCCTGTGCCAACTGGGCCCTCATGGGCGCGCTCATGTACACGCTGCTGCGGAGGCAACTGCCCTATGCGCAGGTGCTGGGCGTGCTGCTGGTGGCCGCCATCGCGGGCGTGATCGCCCATGTGCCGGCGGGCCTGGGCGTGCTAGAGGCGGTGTTCGTGGCCCTGCTCTCGCACCGCCTGCCCGAGGCGCAACTGCTGGCGGCGCTGCTCGCGTACCGCGCGGTCTACTACCTTGGGCCGCTGGCGCTCGCCGCGATGCTTTACCTGGCGCAGGAGGTGCGGCTCGCGGGCGTGCGTCGCAGCGCGGTCCCTACCCCGTGACGCCGGGCCCCCGCAGCGCCTGCCAGGCCAGCGCGCCGGCCAGCGCGCCGGCGGCACTCACGAACACGCCCCAGGCGATGTCGATCAGGGTCAGGTGCAGTGACCAATCCCGCATCACCGCCAGGCCGGTGATGTTGTAGGTGCCGTAGGCGAACAGGCCGAACAGCGCGCCCAGCGCCAGGGCCCGCACCACGTCGCCGCCCGAGGGTGCGACGGCGAAGATCATCAGCCCCACCGGGTAGACGGTGTAGAAGACGGCGGCCGCCACGAGATTGGGCTTGGGCGCCAGCAGGTGGGCCATCGCGCTCTCGTACCAGGCGGTGGCGATCACGCGCAGCCAGAGGTAATCGAGCACGCCGACCAGCAGCAGGACGGCAAGGTAGCTCAGGGCAAGTCGGGTCATGGCGCGCATTGTCGCGCCTGCGGACTCCATGACGGCACCGGGGGTTTTGACGCCCGCAGGGGGGTCGCCCTCAGCGCTGGCTGCGGCCCGGGCCGCCCTGGCGCACGCGAGACTGGTTCATGCTGCCGACCTGGGTGTCGCGGTCGTTGCGGCTCTGGGGCGAGCGCTCGCCCTGATTCTTCTGGGTGGGCGCCTTGTCGCCGAGCTTGTTGTGGTCGTTGGCGACCTTGCCGGTGCCGGGGGCCTGGGCGTCGCGCTTGCGGGTGCTCATGGCACGCCTCCTTCAGGGTAGTGCGCCCATTGTGGGCACCGCCAGCCGGCCGGCGGGTAACGCCAGGCAACGTGCACCCGGCACGCGGGCGACTACACACCCAGCGGGCTCACCCCGATCAGGCGGGCGTGGCCCCAGAAGGCGAACACCACCCATGCGCCCGCGCCTGCCACGATGGTGATCCAGGTCCGCGCTGCAGTGCCCGGCGCGTACACCGTGCCCAGCGCGCGATCGCGCTGGCGCGAAGCGCGAAACACCAGCACCGCCCAGACGAGGAACGCGCCAAACAGCACCATGTCGGCCAGGGTGCCGTTGGACAGCAGGTGCGCGAAGGCCCACACCTTCACCGCCAGCACCATCGGGTGCTTCAGGCGCGCCTTGATACCGTTGCCCGGCACGTAGGCCGCCACCAGCATCACGAAGGACACCAGGGTCAGCAAGGCCGCCAAGTGGTTCATGCCGCGCGGCGGTGTCCACACCTGCACCGGCAGCTGGCGCGCCAGGCCGTAGCCCCACACCAGCAGGAAGAAACCCGCAATCGAAACGGTCGCGTAGGCCCCCTTCCAGGGCTTTTCGCCGATGCGGGCAACCCAGCGCGCACGAAGGGGCTCGGCGAAGACGCGGGTCGAGTGCACGCCCAGAAAAACGATGAGTCCTGCCACCAGCATGTCCATGGTCGCCCTCCTGTGTGCGGCATGAACGTCGGCCGCCGCGGGGATCATACGGCCCTGCCTGGACTGGTGCCCCGGGGGTATCCACGCAGCGCCACGCCCGTCACGGGTTAAAGTGCCCTTCGTGCCCCCGACGCCCGCCTCCGCCATGCACCCGCGCGCCCTCGTCCTTTTCTCCGGCGGCCAGGACTCCGCCACCGCCCTGGCCTGGGCCCTGGACCGCTATGCGTATGTCGAGACCATCGGCTTCGACTACGGCCAGCGCCATCGCGTCGAGCTCGAATGCCGCCAGCGTGTGATGGGCGCACTGCGCGCGCGGTTTCCCGCCTGGTCCGCGCGCCTGGGCGACGACCACCTGCTGGACCTGGGCCTGCTCGGGCAGATCAGCGACACCGCCCTCACCGCCGACCGCGCCATCGCGTTGGAGCGCAGCGGCCTGCCCAACACCTTCGTGCCGGGACGCAACCTGGTCTTCTTCACCTTCGCCGCCGCAGTGGGCTACCGGCGCGGCCTGAGCGTGCTGGTGGGCGGCATGTGCGAAACCGATTACTCGGGCTATCCGGATTGCCGCGACGACACGCTCAAGTCGCTGCAGGTGACGCTGGGGCTGGGGCTGGACCAGCGCGTCGTGATCGAGACCCCGCTGATGTGGCTGGACAAGGCGCAGACCTGGCATCTGGCGCGCACGCTGGGCGGCGACGCGCTGGTGGACCTGATCACCGAAGACACCCACACCTGCTACCGGGGCGAGCGCCGCACGCGCCATGCCTGGGGCTACGGCTGCGGACAGTGCCCGGCCTGCGAGTTGCGTGCGCGGGGCCATGCTGGCTTCATCGCTGCACGCGGCGCGCTGGCGCCCTGACACGGCGGCCATGCACACGGACACCGCCCCAGCAACGCCCGCGCGACGCGCGCGCCACGGCGACGCCCGCGCGCTGGCGCAGGACCTGGTCGCCAGCCGCGAGGACACGCTGCAGACCTTCGCAGCCTTCGAGGCCGCCCTGCCCTCGCTCCGGGTGCCGCGCGCGGAGGAACTCAATCCACCCCTGTGGGAACTGGGTCATATGGGCTGGTTCCAGTCCTGGTGGCTGGCGCGCAACCCCGAACGCGCACTCGGATGGCGCGCCGACCCCCAGGCGCCGCGCCGCGCGCCCGCGCGCGCGCAGGCCGATGCCCTGTACGACTCGCGATACGTGGCGCATTCAACGCGCTGGTCCCTGCCGCTGCCCGATGCACGCACCACCCGCGCCGACATCGCGGCGCAACTGGAAGCCACGCTGAACCTGCTCGCCGCCGAGAACGACGCCGATGCCGCCCGCCTGTATTTCTTCCGCCTCACCCTGCTGCACGAAGACATGCACCACGAGGCGGCGCTGTACATGGCGCAGGCGCTGGGCGTGGCGATCGGCGATGTGCGCTGGCAGGCGCCTGCCCTGCCCGATCCCGGCCCACCCCTGTCCCTCCCGGCCGCGTGCTGGACCCTGGGCACGCAGGCCGACGCGGGCTTCGCCTTCGACAACGAATGCGGCCGCCAGGCCGTCGACCTGGACGCCATACAGATGGATGCCCAGGTCCTGCGCTGGCAGGACTACCTGCCCTTCGTGGAGGCCGGCGGCTACACGCAAGACCTGTGGTGGAGCGCACCCGGCTGGCAGTGGCTGCAAGCACAAGGTGCATCTGCTGGCGCCCCGGTGGCGGCGCCGCGCTACTTGCGACACGAAGGCCGCGCCTGGCGGCAATGGCGCCACGGCCAGTGGCGCCCCTTGCACCTGCTAGAGCCGGCCTGCCACCTGTCCTGGCACGAGGCGCAGGCCTGGTGCCGGTGGGCCGGCCGGCGGCTGCCGACCGAAGCCGAATGGGCGTGGGCCCGGGCCCACGCGCCGCAGGATTTCCGCTGGGGCGACGTGTGGGAGTGGACCGCCACGCCCTTCTCGCCGTTCACCGGCTTCACGCCGCACCCTTACCGCGAGTACTCCGCCCCCTGGTTCGACGGCCGCCCCGTGCTGCGCGGCGCCTCCTTCATGACGCAGCCGCGCATGCGCCATCCGGACTACCGCAACTTCTTCGAGCCGGGGCGCAACGACATCGCCGCCGGGTTTCGCACCTGCGTGGACACGCCGGCCTGAGCCCGCAGGAGCCCAACGCTCAGCGCGGCGAGGGCACATCCTGCCCGCGCAGGCGCGCCCACAGCCAGGGCAGCCCACGGTCCAGGTCGGGGCGCGCGCCCGCGTTGGCGGCCGTCACCGGCACCCAGCGCGCGCCCTCGCGGCGCGCCACCCGAAAAGAGAACACATAGCCCGGCTCCTGCCCCATGCGCAGATCCGTGATGTAGACCTCGCCACCTTGTTCATGCACCTTGTAGAAGCCGTGCGAGAACGCGGCGATGCGCCGCACCGCGGGCAGGTCCTGCAATGTGCGGTAGAGGCCCGCATCACTGGCAAAGCGTTCGAAGCGCACGCGGGGCTCGGGATCGAGCAGGGAATAGAAACCCTCCTCGTAGCCGTCCTCGCGCATCACCACCACCCGCCACAGCACCGTGTTCAGGGGCGCGGGGGTGACCAGCACACGCGCGGACGGCGCCCCACCGGCCGCCAGCGACGCCTGCACCACCGCCTGCACATGCCACTGGGCCGCAGCGCTCCATGCCAGGTAGGCCACGGACAGGCCCAAGCCCCAGGCGTTGGCTCGCAAGCCACGCCATGCCGGACGGGCCAGCGCGATCGCCAGGCCCACCAGCAGGGGCAGCGTGTACAGCGGGTCGATGATGAAGATGCTGCCCACGGCATACGGATATGCGGAAAACGGCTGCAGCAGTTGCGTGCCATACACCGTCATCGTGTCCAGCAGGGGATGGGTCACCAGCGCCAGCCCCATCGCCAGCGCCCAGCGCTGACCGAGCGCGCCCTCGCCATGCACCCGCGCCACGACCCACCCGAGCAGCGGCGCTCCCAGCGTCAACCAGAACAGGCCGTGGCTGGCCGCCCGGTGAAAGACCATGCTGCTCACCGCGTCGCCGTGGTCGATGAAGGCGTCCAGATCCGGCAAGGTGCCGGCGATGCCGCCCCAGAGCGCCGCCTTCCAGATGGCGGTGCGGCGTGACATCACCGCCACACCGACCGCGGCACCCAGGGCGAATTGCGACACGGAATCCATGGGCGGCGACCTTACCGCGCGCCGTCGCACCCAGCCGCGGTGGGGTCTCTGGCGGCCTCAGCCCCAGGCCAGGAACACGCCGAACGCTTCCTGCGGGTCGTGCCAGGCCTGCACCTGCGTGTAGCCCGCCTCCTGCAGCAACTGGGTGAACCGCGCCGGCGTCCACTTGTAGGAGTTCTCGGTGTGCAGGCGCTCGCCTGCCGCAAAGCGACGCTGCCCGCCCCGCCAGGTCACCACCAGGTCCTCGCGTGCCTGCAGGTGCATCTCGATGCGTGACTCGACTTCATTGAACAGGGCGACGTGCCGCCACTGCGCAATGCGGAAGTCGGCATCCAGCAGCGCATTGAGGTTCAGGAGCGCGTTGCGGTTGAAGGCCGCCGTCACGCCCAGCTCGTCGTCGTAGGCAGCTTGCAGCACCTGGGGCGACTTGACCAGGTCAACTCCGACCAGCAGCGCGCCGCCCCGGGACGCCTGGCGCATGTCCCCGATCAGGGCCTGGGCCCTGATCGGCGAGAAGTTGCCGATGCTCGAGCCTGGGTAGAACATCAGGCGCGGCGTTTCGCCCACGCCGGGCAGGTCGTGGGGCAGGGCCAGGCCCTCGGAGAAATCCAGACCCACCCCGCTGATGGAAAGCGCGGGGTACTCACGCTGCAAAGTCTCCATCGATGCACGCAGGTAATCGACCGAGATGTCCACCGCCACATAGGCAGGCGGGTCGATCACGCTGAAAAGCCGAGCCGCCTTCGCGCAGTTGCCGGCGCCCACATCCACCATCACCGGCCGCGGGCCGGTCACCGCATGCACCGCCTGCGCGATGGCGTGGTCGTGCGCGGCAAAGATGGCCGCCTCGGTGCGCGTGAGGTAGTAGGCCTGAAGCTCGGTGATCGCATCGAAGAGGCGCGAACCCAGCGCGTTGTAGAAGAACTTGGGGGCCAGCTCGGCGACCGGCTGCAGCAGGCCGTCGTGCGCGTTCTGCGCCAGGGCGCGGGCCGACGGCATGTGAAGCTGTACGAAGTGCGGCGAGTTCATGGCCAGGCGCGGGCGTGGTGGGATCAGGCCCGAGTATGACCTCACGGCGCCCGATGGCACCGCCCGGAGGGCGCACGCACCGTCAGTCCGCCGGACGTTCAGCCCGCCACCACCGGCAGCCGCAGGAGCGCGTGCCCGAGCGACTTGCCGGTCTGGTCCAACCGCAGCGTGCGGGTGGCCCCGCCGCCGAGCGCGCCGTTCATCACCACCACGAGGGCCTGGATGTTGTCCATGCGGTGGCACTGCACCTCGCCATGGATCCAGTCCCCATACAGCGCCCTTACCTTGTCGGGCGTGACGCTGGCCAGGAGCCTCGGGTAGTCGGCCGGCGTGCGGGCGATCAGGCCCGCGGTGCATACATTGCCCTTGTCGCCCGAACGCACGTAGCAGATATCCGCAAGCAGTTTCGTCATGGTCAGGCCTCCAGCACGGTGACGGTCTGCCTCACCAGCTCACGCGGAATCAGCGTGGGCCACAGCGACACCACGGGCCGCGGCTTCATCGGGGTGCCGAAGGATGTGCCGCCCGGGCCCATGATCCACAGGTGGGTGCCGGCGCGCCGCACCTTCTCGGCCTCCTCCGCGGTACGGGTGTGCACCGCGCAGCGCAGGCCAACCTCGTTGCACTGGGCCAGGCGATCCGCGGCCGGCAGCGGCGCGGCCGGCCCATGCAGCACGTTCAGGCCGACAAAGTCGAAATGCACCTGGTTCGCCTGCAGTCCCATGCGCTCGAAGCGCTCCAGCAGGGTTTCCCGGGCCTTGCAGGCGCGTTCATAGGCATGCGGCCAGGGAAAGAAGGCCAGGCTCTCGCCGATCCAGCCGTCCTGGTAGCCGATCACCAGCTTGAGGGTGTCGGGCTGTCCGCGCCCTCGCACGCCGCTCACGCGCACCCGGTCGGGACCGGGCTCGGTCAGCGTGAGCGAGGTGAAGTCCGCCACCCCGTCGGGCATCAGGTAAGCGCGCGGGTCGCCGATCTCGTAGACCAGGTGCTCCTTGACGGTGTGGGCATCGACCCGCCCGCCCGAGCCTGGCACCTTGGACACCTCGGCGCTGCCGTCGGCATGGAAATCCACGATAGGAAAGCCCACGCGGCCCATGTGCGGCATGTCGGCAAAGCGCGAGGACATGCCGCCGGTGCAGGCGCTGGCGCATTCCACAATGTGGCCCAGCGTGATCGCCGCGGCGATGCGGTCGGCATGGGCGGCGTCGTGCATCCAGCCAAAGCGGTGCATTACCGGCCCGACGTACAGCGCGTTGTCCGACACGCGGCCGGTGATCACCACGTCGGCCCCCAGGCCCAGGCCCTCTACGATGCCGCTGCAATCGGTGTAGACATTGGCCGCCACCACGCGGTCACGCACGCGCGCAAAACCGGTGTCACCCGTCTCCATGTGCGCCAGCGGCAGGCCCATGGCGATGAAGTCATCGAGGCGATCGAGCAGGTCATCGCCCTCGACCAGGGCCACCTTCGTGCCTTGCAGGCCCAGGCCGCGCGCGTCCTCCACGATGCGCTGCGCGCCGCTGCGCGGGTTGACGCCGCCGCCGTTGGAGATCAGGCGTGTGCCGCGCTCGCGTGCCAGCGGCATCATGGCCTTCATGGCCTGCACCGCATCCGGGATGTAGCCCGCTTGCGGGTTCTTCTGGCGCTGGCGCTGCAGCAGCGCCATGGTGAGTTCCGCAAGGAAGTCAAAGCACAGGTAGTCCACCTGGCCCTTTTGCAGCACCTCCATCGCGGGATCGAGCGCATCGCCCCAGAAGCCGCTGCCGGCCCCCAGTCGCACGGTCGAGGCGGTCGCGGAAGCCACCGGCGCGCTCACTCGGGCTCGATACCGGCGGACTTCACCAGGCGCGCCCAGCGCGCAAGCTCGGCGCGCTGGAACTGGGCCAGTTCATCGCGGCTGCCGGGCATCGGGGTCCAGGCGTTCTCGCCGAAGTACCGCGCGGCCTCAGGGGTGCGCATGATGCCCGCGATCAGCTGGTTCAGACGCTCGGCCACGTCAGCGGGCGTTCCCTTGGGCGCGAAGGCGCCGAGCCAGCCGCTCTCCTCGTAGCCTGCCACGCCCTGCTCGGCGACGGTGGGAATGTTCTCGTAGCCGGGCATGCGCGCCCGGGTCGACACGCCCAGGGCGCGCAGCTTGCCCGAACGCACTAGCGGCATGACCGCAGGCGCGTCGCCGAACACCATGTCGATCTGCCCGCCGATCACGTCGGTGATCGCCATGGGCAGGGTCTTGTACGGCACGTGCAGGATGTTCAGGCCGGCCAGGTCCTTCATCACCTCGCCACCGGCGCGGGACGAGGAATTGCCGCTGCCGAAGGTCAGCTTGCCCGGGCGCTGCTTGGCCAGCGCGATCAGTTCCTGCACGTTGCTCACGCCCAGGTTGGGCGAGACCGCCAGCACCACCCCGCCGACGATGATGCCGCTGATCGGCATGAAATCGGCCACGGGGTCATAGGGCAGCTTCTTGAACAGGGCCGCGTTGGCAGCGTGCGTGGTGTTGGTGCCGATCACGATCGTGTAGCCGTCGGCCGGCTGGGACAGGACATACTGCAAGGCGATGAAGCCGTTGGCGCCCGCCTTGTTCTCCACGACCACCGGCTGCTTGGTGATGTCGGTGAAATTCTTGGCGATGAAACGCGCGGCCAGGTCGGTGGTGGTGCCCGCGCCGAACGGCACGACGAAGCGCACCGGCTTGTTCGGGAAGGCGGCGGCAGGCGACTGCGCCTGTGCGCCAGCGACCGCCAGGAAAAGGACGGAAGCCAGCAGGTGTTGCAGTTTGCGAAGCAGGGTCATCGTGGGTCTCCTCAGGGGTTGCGACTCTTCACCAGTCGAAGGGGGTTGTAGGTGGCGACGACTTCGCCGCGCTGGTTCACCACGCGGTTGAAGGTGCGCATCAGGCCACGCCCGGGCTTGCGGGTGGCCCGCGCCTCGACGACCTCGGCCTGCACATGCAGGGTATCGCCTGCCACGGTCGGTTTGAGAATGCGCAAGTCGCACTCCATGAAAGCCATGCCGGTGCGTTGCATGGTCGACTGCATCAGAAGGCCCTCGCAGATGCAGAACACCAGCGAACCCGGCGCAGGGCGCGCACCGATCTTCGATTCCACCCGGATGTATTCGAGGTTCGTGAACATCTCTTCCACCATGCCCGTGACACCCACGAACAACGTGATGTCGGCGTCGGTGATGGTACGGCCCAGGGTACGAAAACGCTGGCCCACGGCCACATCGTCCCAGTGCAGGCCCAGGCCCATCACGGGCGCGTCGTCCCAGGGGCGGGTGTCGTCAGGCGGTGGCGTCATGGCTTGGCATCCTTGATCACGTGTTGCTCGGACAGCGCCCGAAGCGCCTCATCGTCAGCGCCCAGCACGCGTTTGAGCACCTGGTTCGTGTGCTCGCCCAGCACCGGCGGGCCCTTGCGATAGCGCACTGGCGTGGCCGACAGGCGCATTGGGCTGGCCACCGACGGCACCTGGCCCGCACGTGCGTGCGGCAGGTCCAGGCGCATGCCGCGCGATTGCACCTGCGGATCGGCGAAGACGCGATCGATGGTATTGACCGGCCCGCACGGCACGCCGGCCGGCTCCATGCGCGCAACCCACTCGGCGATGGGGCGCTGCGCGATGATTTCTTCGAGCATTGGCACCAGCACCGCGCGGTTGGCCACGCGCAGGGCGATGGTGCTAAAGCGCGGGTCCTCGCCGATCTCGGGCCGGCCCATGGCCTGCGCCATCTTGCGAAACTGCGCGTCGTTACCCACCGCCAGGATCAGGTGGCCATCGCTGGCACGAAACGACTGGTAGGGCACGATGTTCGGGTGGCCATTGCCCATGCGCTGGGGTGCAACGCCGGTGGTCAGGTAGTTCATCGCCTGGTTGGCCAGCGCCGCCGCCTGCACATCGAGCATCGCGATGTCGATGTGCTGCCCGCCGCCGCCCTGGTCGCGATGGCGCAGGGTCGCGACGATGGCCAGCGCCGCGTACATGCCCGAGAGGATGTCGGCCAGTGCCACGCCCGCGCGCTGCGGGCCGCCGCCTGGCGCGCCATCGGGCTCGCCGGTGACGCTCATGAGGCCGCCCATGCCCTGGATCAGGTAGTCATAACCGGCGCGCTCGGCATAGGGACCGGTCTGGCCAAAGCCGGTGATGGAGCAATACACCAGGTCTGGCTGCTGCGCGCTGAGCGTGGCGTAGTCCAGCCCGTAGCGCGCCAGCGCGCCCACCTTGAAGTTCTCGATCACCACATCACACTGCGCCGCCAGCGCGCGCACCAGGCGCTGGCCCTCGGGCGCGGCGATGTCGATCGCCACCGACTCCTTGTTCCTGTTGCACGAGAGGAAGTAGGCGGCATCCACCTCATCGCCCGTCGCAGCATCA
>JBEGVR010000196.1:0-2918 GCA_041178265.1 Pseudomonadota bacterium
AGACCTTCGGACACCCCCGCCCCAGCCATGAGCATTTCGACCCCCATTCCAGGCGCGACCCGCGAGGACGGCCATTTGTACAAGGCCCTGGCGCCCGCCTCGATCTTCAACCTCGAGGGCAAGGTGGCCCTGATCACGGGCGGCGCTGGCGGTATCGCCCTGGGCCTGGCCAAGGGCTTCGCCGCGGCCGGCGCACGGCTGATCCTGTGTGACTTCAACGAAGCCGTCCATGAACGCGTGCGTGAATTCCGCGACGCCGGCTGCGACGCGCATGGCCTGGTCTTCGATGTCACCAACCCGCAGGCGGTGGCACAGGCCTTCGAGCAGGCGGTGGCCCTGTGCGGGCGCATCGACATCTGCGTGAACAACGCCGGCGTCATCGTGCGCACCCATTTCCTGGACCTGTCGCCGCAGGAGTGGCAAAAGGTGATCGACACCGATCTGACCGCCTGCTTCCTGGTCGGCCAGCAGGCCGCGCGCCTGATGGTGCGCCAGGGTGGCGGGCGCATCATCAACGTCGGGTCGATCATGAACCACGTGGCCCGCCCCAACCTCGTGCCCTATGTATCGGCCAAGGCAGGCGTTTCCGGCATGACCCGCGCGCTGGCCGCCGACCTGGCCGGGACCGGCATCACCGTCAACGCGCTGGCCCCCGGCTACACCGTGACGCCGTTCAGCCAGGCGAACAACGCGGAGTTCAACGCCTTCGTCTCCGACTGGACTCCGGCCAAGCGCTGGGGCAGGCCCGAGGACATCTGCGGCGCCTCGCTGCTGCTGGCGTCGGAAGCCGGGGCCTACATCAACGGCCACACGCTGTACATCGACGGCGGTTTCCTGTCCGTCACCCGCTGAGGCCCACGTCCATGGAGCATTCCGTGACCCTGCCCACCCAAGGCGCCACAGCGGCGGCCCCCACCCAAGCCCGGCCGCGCGCGTCCAGGCACCGACTGTTCCTGGCCCTGCGCTCGTTCGCCGCCTTCGCGACACTGTGGTGGCTGGCGCACCTGTGGAATGACAACCCGCTGCAACTGCCCTCGCCGCTGCGGGTGCTGGCCGCCCTGTGGGATCTGGCCGCCAGTGGCGAGCTGCTGGAGCATGCCGCCATCAGCACCTCGCGCCTGCTGCTGGCGCTGGCGATCGCCATCGCGATTGCGGTGCCCCTGGGCTTCTGGATGGGGCACAGCCGACGCGCCGACGCCACCATCGACCCGCTGGTGGAGATGCTGCGCCCGATCTCGGGCATCGCGTGGCTGCCGCTGGCGCTGTTCATCTTCGGCGTGGGCAATGCCTTGCCGATCTTCATCATGGTTTACGTGGGCTTCTTCCCGATCCTGCTCAATACGGTGGCGGGCGTGCGGGCCACCGACCGCAAGCTGATCGCCGCATCCCACACCATGGGCATCGGACGCCGCGCGCTGCTCCTGCACGTGCTCGTGCCGGCGGCACTGCCCTCCATCATGGTGGGCATCCGCCTGGCCTTCGCCGGCTCGTGGGCCGCCATCGTCGCCGCCGAGCTGATTGGCTCGCCCAGTGGCCTGGGCTTTGCCATCGAGTGGTACCGCCAGCTGCTGATGACGCCCAAGGTCTTCGCCTTCATCATGGCGATCGGTCTGGTTGGCTACGTGTGCGACGTGGGCCTGCGCGCGCTGCAGCGCCGCCTCACCCCGTGGTCAGAAGGAACGGAGATCCAATGACGACACCGCTCGCTGACCCCACCCGCTGGCAGCAGTTCCTGCGCGCGTCGGCCCTGCCGGCTGGCCTGCTCGTGGCCTGGTACGCCTGGGCCCTGACCCTGCCGGCCAACAGCCCGGCGCCCGCCCCCCTGCGCGTGGTGCACGCCTTCGTCGAACTGGTTGCAAACGGCGGCCTGCTGTCCGCGCTCGTCCAGAGCCTGGGCCGCGTCGTCACCGGCTTCCTGGTGGCACTGGTCCTGGGCACCGCCCTGGGCGCACTCATGGGTTCGAGCCGCGCGGTGCGTGACAGCCTGGACCCGCTCGTCGAGAGCTTCCGGCCGATCGCGCCCATGGCGATTCTGCCGATCGCCATCCTGTGGTTCGGTACCGGCACGCCGTCGGCCCTGGCCATCGTGACCTACGCCGCCTTCTTTCCGGTGCTGGTGAACACGGTGCACGGGGTCAGCCGCGTCGACCGCAAGCTGGTGATGGCAGCCCAGACCATGGGCATGTCGCGCCTGACCATCCTGACCCGGGTGATCCTGCCCGGCGCCCTGCCCGCCGTGCTCCTGGGGGCCCGCCTGGCGATGGGCGTGGCCTGGACGGCCATCATCGCGGCCGAACTGGCGGTCGGCGCCAAGTCCGGCGGCGGCGGCTCGGGCGGCATCGGCCAGATGATGTTCGTCTTCTACGCCTACAACATCGACCTCAACGCGATCGTGGTCTGCATGATCGTCGTCGGCATGGTCGCCCTCCTGATCGATCGCATCTTCCGGGCCGCGGAGGTGCGGCTGATTCCCTGGAGACACTGAGCATGACCCCGACTTCCACTTCCCCCAAGCTGCGCCTGCACAACGTGACCAAGCGCTTCGTCGCGCCGCGCACGGGCCAGGAAACCCTGGCCGTGGCCGACGTGTCGCTGGACATCGCGCAGGGCGAGTTCATCTGCATCGTCGGGCCCTCAGGCTGCGGAAAATCGACGGTCCTGAACATGATCGCCGGCTTGGACAAGCCCACCACCGGCGTGATCGACAAGGACGGCCATCCGATCACTGGCCCAGGGGCTGACCGTGGCGTGATGTTCCAGGACTACGCACTCATGCCCTGGCAGACGGTGCAGGAGAACGTCGGTTTCGGACTGCACCATGGCACGCCGGGTAAGGGCCTGAGCACCCGGGAGCGCGAAGAGCGCGTGGCGCATTTCGTCGACCTGGTCGGCCTGAAGGGGTCGGAGAGAAAGTACCA
>JBEGVR010000197.1:0-6011 GCA_041178265.1 Pseudomonadota bacterium
CCTGTCCATCTACACCCAGTGGCAAAAGCCCGAGGACCTCAACCCGATGCGTCTGAGGACCATCGCCCATTTCTTTGAGCACTACAAGGACCTCGAGCCAGGCAAGTGGGTCAAGGTGCTGGGCTGGGAAGGCCCCGAGTCGGCCAAGCAGGAAATCCTGGACGGCATCGCCAACTACAAGAAGCAGCACGTCGGCTGATCCGCCAGCCCTCAGGCGGGCCCGCCCGTCCGCAGGGGGCTGCGCCGCTCCAGGTTGTCCATGTAACGCTCGACGCCCTGGCCCTCGCGCTCCAGAAATCGCGCCACTGCGTCGGCAAATGCCGGGTGCGCCAGCCAGTGCGCGCTGTCGGCCCGCACCGGCATCAGCGCCCGTGCCAGCTTGTGCTCCCCCTGCGCGCCGCCCTCGAAGCGGCGCAGGCCCTGGCCAATGCACCATTGCAGGGGCTGGTAGTAGCAGGCCTCGAAGTGCAGGCAGTCCACGCGCTCCAGCGCCCCCCAGTAGCGGCCGTAGGCCACGCCACCGGGTGCCGCCTCGCTCACGGCCACCAGGCTGCACGCGATCGGGCGGGCGCCCCGTTCGCCGAGGAACATCACCCAGTGCGCCGCCATCTCACGCGCCATCTGCGCGAAGAACGCGCGCGTCAGGTAGGGCGCGTTGCCATGCTCGAGGTAGGTGCGTTCGTAGCAGCGGTAGAAGAAATCCCAGTCGGCGGTTGACATGTCCGGGCCGCAGATGGCGCGAAACCCGACACCGGCTTCGGCCACCTTGCGCCGCTCCTGACGTATCTTCTTGCGCTTGTCCTGGGACAGGCTGGCCAGGAAAGCCTCGAAGTCCACGTAGCCCGGACCGGTGTTGGTCCAGTGGAACTGCACGGAGTGGCGCGCCATCAGGCCCTGCGCCGCACAGGCCTGTCGGTCCTCGTCGCCCAGGAACAGGAGGTGCAGCGAGGAGAGCTTCTCCTGATCACAAAACCGCAGCACTTCGCGCAGCAGGGCCTGGCGCGCCGCATCGTCGCGGGCCAGCAGGCGCGTGCCGGGCACCGGCGTGAAGGGAATGCCCACCAGGGCCTTGGGGTAGTAGGCCAACCCGTTCTGTTCGTAGGCATTCGCCCAGGCCCAGTCGAACACGTACTCGCCGTAGGAGTGCGCCTTCAGGTAAAGCGGGCAGGCCGCCTGCAAGACATCGCCGCGCCAGAGGGTGATGAAGGCGGGCGTCCATCCAGTCTGGGCCGTGGCGCTGGCGCTTTCGTGCAACGCGCACAGGTATTCGTGGCGCATGAAGGGCGAGGCCTGCGGCCCGGGCCCCAGCAGCGCGTTCCAGGCCTCGCGCGGCACCTGCGCCGGGTGGCCTGACACACGGGTGACATAATCGTTCGAGTTGTCTTTCACTGCCGGTATGTCCCTGTCCCTTTGCATCGCCCAGCTCAATTTCGTGGTGGGCGACATGTCCGGCAATGCCCGCAAGATCATTGCCGCCGCCCGCGACGCCTATGACCGCGGTGCGCGCCTGGTCCTCACGCCCGAACTGGCCCTGTGCGGTTATGCCGCCGAGGACCTGTTCCTGCGCCCCGCCTTCATGGACGCCTGCGATCATGCCTTGGACACGGTGACCCGCGAACTTGCCGGGTTGAAAGGCCTGCATGTGGTGGTCGGACACCCGCTGGGCGGCGACGAACGCAGCCGGTCGGTGCAGGTGCAGCGCCGCTTCAATGCCGCGACCGTGGTCTGCGAGGGGCGCACCGTCGCCCGTTACGCCAAGCGCGAACTGCCCAACTACCAGGTCTTCGACGAACGCCGCTACTTCGCGCCGGGTCAGGACACCGTGGTCTTTGAGGTGGAGGGCGTGCGCGTGGGCCTGCTCATTTGCGAGGACGCCTGGTTTGATGAGCCGGCGCGCCTGGCGCGCGATGCGGGGGCCCAGGTGCTGGCCGTGATCAATGCCTCGCCTTTCCACGTGGGCAAGGGGCAGGAGCGCATCGGCCGCATGTCCGAGCGGGCGCGTGCCGTGGGACTGCCGCTGGTCTATGCCCACCTGGTGGGCGGTCAGGATGAAGTCGTCTTCGACGGCGCCTCCTTCGCCCTGGCGGCCGACGGGTCGCTGGCGGCGCGTGCGCCGTCCTTCCGCGAAGACCTGGGCCTCATGCACTTGCAGGCCACAGCCCGGGGCGTGACGGTCAGCGGGCCGATGGCGCCTGCCGCCAGCGCCGAGGCCGAGCTGTGGGACGCGCTGGTGCTGGGCGTGCATGACTACGTGGGCAAGAACGGCTTTCCCGGCGTGCTGCTGGGGCTGTCCGGCGGCATCGACTCGGCGCTGGTGCTGGCGATCGCGGTGGATGCCCTGGGCGCGGACCAGGTGCGTGCCGTGATGATGCCCTCGCCCTACACCGCCGACATCTCCTGGCTGGACGCGCGCGAGATGGCCAGGCGCCTGGGTGTGCGCTACGACGAGATCTCCATTGCGCCCATGTTCGAGTCCTTCAAGTCGGCCCTGGCCACCGAATTTGCCGGCCGGCCCGAGGACGCCACCGAGGAAAACATCCAGGCCCGCATTCGCGGGGTGCTGCTGATGGCGCTGTCCAACAAGTTCGGCAGCATCGTACTGACCACGGGCAACAAGAGCGAGATGGCCACCGGCTACTGCACCCTCTATGGCGACATGGCGGGCGGCTTTGCCGTGATCAAGGACGTCCTCAAGACGCGTGTCTTCGCCCTGGCCCGCTGGCGCAACGCCCACGACCCCTATGGCACCGGCCTCAACCCCATCCCCGAGCGCATCATCACCCGCCCGCCCAGCGCCGAACTGCGCCCCGACCAGAAGGACCAGGACAGCCTGCCACCCTACGAGGTGCTCGACGCCATCCTGGCGCGCTACATGGAGGAAGACGAGGGCATCGAGGCCATCGTGGCCCACGGTTATGAGCGCGCGGTCGTCGAGCGGGTGGCCCGCCTGATCCGCCTCAACGAATACAAGCGCAGGCAGGCGCCAGTCGGGATTCGCGTCACCCACCGAAGCTTTGGGAAGGATTGGCGCTATCCTATTACCGCCCGCTTCCGTGCCTGAGCCCCGGGCATCTGCATTTCCCGGAGACCTTTCCCCATGAAGCAAATCACCGCCATCGTCAAACCCTTCAAGCTCGAGGAAGTCCGTGAAGCCTTGGCCGACTGCGGGGTCACGGGGTTGACCGTCACCGAGGTCAAGGGCTTCGGCCGCCAGAAAGGCCACACCGAGCTCTATCGCGGCGCAGAGTACGTGGTCGACTTCCTGCCCAAGGTCAAGGTCGAACTTGTAGTGCGCGACGAAGACGTTGACCGCTGCGTCGACGCGGTGGTCAACGCTGCCCGTACCGGCAAGATCGGAGACGGCAAGATCTTCGTGACCTCGGTGGAGCGCATCGTACGTATCCGCACGGGAGAAACCGACGAATCTGCGGTCTGACGCTGGGCGCGGCCCGCAGCTGCTCAGATCCGCGTGAGGTCGCCCGCCGGGGCCAGGCCCGCGCCCTGCACCAGTGATTTCAGGAGGGTCGGCGCGTCGCTGCCCACCTCCACCAGGTCCATCTGCCAGTCGCTCATGAAGCCTTGCTGCACGCTCGCGTGCAGGAACTGCAGCAGGGGCTGGTAGTAGCCGTCCACGTCCAGCAGCCCCAGCGGCTTGTTGTGGTACCCGAGCTGGCGCCAGGTCCAGACCTCGAACAGCTCCTCGAAGGTGCCGATGCCGCCGGGCAGCGCCAGGAAGGCATCGGCCCGCTGCGCCATCAGGTGCTTGCGGTCATGCATGGACTCGACGATGTGCAGCTCCGTGCAATCGCGCTTGGCCCATTCCTTCTCGACCAGGGCCTGGGGAATGACGCCGACCACGCGCCCACCGGCCGACAACGCGGCGTCGGCGACTTCTCCCATGAGCCCGTTGTTGCCCCCGCCGTAGACCAGCTGGCCGCGATGGGCCCCGATCCAGGTGCCCACGGCGCGAGCGGCGGCAATGTAGGGAGCGGCGACGCCGTTGCGCGAGCCGCAGTACACACAGACCGAGAAAGCGGGGGCCAAGGCCGACCTCAAGCGGGCGTCAGCCGCTGCACAAGGGCAGCGACCCAGATGCCGCCAGCCAGGAGCAGCCAGCCGACCCGCTCTTTCTGGGGGTTGGCCGTTGGCAGGGCGTCATCGATCAGCTGCATGCGCGCGATTCTGGCTCAGAAAGAGGGCGCGGCCCGGTCAGGAGGCCCGGCCGACATGCACCAGCCGGGTGCCCGCCAGCGCGTCATGCCAGAACTGGCGTGAGGGATGGAAGCGGCTCAGGAGGGCCCAGACCAGGACCCACCCGACCAGCAGCACGGCGACTTCCGCCCCGGCCAGGCGAAAAGGCGCCAGGGCGGCCAGGGGCGGCAGGAACCAGGCCCAGGACAGGACGTAGCGCAGCAGGGCACGCGCCTGGGTGACAGGCCGGCCCTCGCGGTCGACCAGCCGGATGTCCCAGGTCTTCATGGCCAGGGTCTGGCCGCGCGACCAGAACCAGACGAAGTAGATCGCAAAGACGACGAAAAGAAAGGCCTGCAGCAGGGGGCGGCGCGCGTCCAGGCCGTGGCGCATCTGGCCGAGGGTGCTGAAAAGCCAGCCAGCGATGAAGACGACCGCGAACATCAACATGCCTTCGTAGAGCCAGCAGGCCATGCGCCGGCGCAGGCTGGGCGCACGCAGGTCGGGGGCGGGCGAGACGGGCGAGGCGTCGGGGGCGGCAGGGGCGGCAGGGGCGGCAGGGGCGGCAGGGGCGGCAGGGGATGCCGTCGGGCGCGAGTCGCTCACGGGGCGGGGTCAGTGGGCGGGGTCGACCGCTTCGGTCGTCGGCACCGAGACGATGCGGGGGGGCTTGGTGTCCTCGCTCGTCGCCTTGGGCAGGGTGGCCAGCTTCTGGGGTGCCACCGGCTTGACCGCCGCGGCGGTGGTGGGCGGCTTGCGCGTGGCGCTCTCTGAGAGTTTGCGCCTTTCCTCGGGCGGGAGGGCCTGGTAGGCCTCCCATTTCGCCCTTTTTTCCTCGGCGGACAGCTGCTGCGTCTCGCCGAAGTTGAGCCGGGCCTGGGCCCGCTGCTGGGGGCTCAGGGCCGCCCATTCGCTCATGCGGCTGTGAAGCTTGGCCTGCTCCTGGGGCGACATCTTGCGGAAGTTGCCGGCCAGGGCGATCCATTTGCGTTTCTGGGCTTCGGAGAGCTGCGCCCAGCTGCCGGCCAGGGGACCCAGGGACAGGCGCTGGTCGGCAGTGAGTTCGGTCCAGGCCGGGCCGCCTGGACGGGGCTGGACCTGGGCGGAGGCCGAAGGGGCACGGGCGGCCGGGGCCGGCGCGACCTGCGCCAGACAGGCGCCGCTGGCCAGGGCCAGCCAGCAGGCAGCCAGAGACAGTCGGCGGGGAAGGGTCATGGCCGTCCCCGGGGTCAGTCTTCGGACTGGAGAAAACGAACGAATCCCGGATCGGTGTAGGCGGCGGGGGGCAGGTCGTCCGTCAACAGGGCGGCGTCGACCTCGGCGACCTCGGAGGCGCGCAGCTCGTTCTGGACGAAGTGGATCGTCACCAGGCCGGCGGCCAGCACCACCCCGGGCAGGGCGGACGCCAGCCGGCCCCACAGGCTCAGGCCCTCGTCGACGAGGCGGCCGGCGCCGGCCAGGGCGTGGGACCGGACGGGCACGATGGCTTCCCGCTTGCGCCCGGCGGTCGCGCGCGCGCGCGCCGCCCGAAGGCGCTCGGCGATGTCGTAGGGCAACTGGGCCGCCCCCTCGGACAGGCGCGCGGCGACCCGTTGACCGAATTGGTCCTGGAGGGGGTGCAAGGCGGGCGTACGCGTGGTGACGTTCATAGATGGATTCCTCGTGCCTTCAGGGCGATGCTGAGAGCCTGGACCGCACGAAAGCAGTGTGTCTTGACACTGCCTTCCGAGCAACCCATGGCTGCAGCCGTCTCGGCGACATCCATATCCTCCCAATAACGCATCAGGAAGGCTTCCCGTTGACGCGCTGGAAGCTCCTGG
>JBEGVR010000198.1:0-12021 GCA_041178265.1 Pseudomonadota bacterium
GCGATGTCGTGCGTCACGAACAGCGTGGTAGCGCCGGTGTGCGCGCACAGGGCCAGCAGGTCCTGCTGCAAGGTCTCGCGCGTCAGGGCATCGAGGGCGGCGAAGGGCTCGTCCAGCAGCAGCAGGGAGGGCTGCAACACCAGGGCCCGTGCCAGGGCCACCCTGCTTTGCTGCCCGCCGGAAAGCTGCCCGGGCCGGCGCGCCTCCAGGCCAGCCAGCCCGAGCTGCCCGAGCAACTGCATCGCCCGTTCGCGCGCCGGGCGATCCGGGCGCCGCTGGAGGGAAACCGGCAGCAGCACGTTGTCCAGCGCGGACAGCCACTCCAGCAGGGTAGGGTGCTGGAACATGAAGCCGATATCCTCGCGCACGGTCCGCGGGTCGTGCGCACCTACCGTCACGCGTCCGGCCTGCGGTGCCAGCAGGCCCGCGGCCAGCCTGAGCAGGGTGGTCTTGCCGCAGCCGCTGCGGCCCAGGATGCCGTGCACCTGGCCCCGGGCGACGGCCAGGTGCACGCCGTCGATCGTGCGCGGCGCGCCCGGAAAGCCGAAGGCCGCGTCGTGCAACGCGAGGAAGGGGCCGGTGCCGTCAAGGCTCACAGGTCGTCCTCCTGGGCGTAGGGCGCGAGGCGATCAGCCGCGCGTTCAGCGGAGGCTTCGACCTCGGCGATCCGCACCAGGTCCCGCAGGTTGAACCCGCCGTCGTGGTGCCAGCCTGCTTCCGGCGCAGTCATCGCCCCCAGGGCGCACACGCGGGTGATGCCCGCGCGCGCCAGCCGCAGCGACAGCGGATACAGGCGCGCGGGTTCGACGGCCACGCCCGCGGTCTGCAGGTAAGGGGCATGGGGGGCGAGCGCGTCGGCGGCCGCTTCCAGCGCGTCCACTGCCACCACCTGCACGCAGCGCCATCCGGCGGTGGGGGCCAGGGGCAGCATTCGCTCGCTGAAGGCCACGGCCCAGGGGGAGGCTTCGTCCCCCAGAAGCACCTGGCCTTGCGCCGCATGCCCGCCCGGATTGCTCCACTCCACCGATTGCCGCCACTGCGCGACGGCCGCTGCATCGGCCAGGCCCAGGGGCTGGCGCGGATGCCGACGGGACAGCGCCTGCAGCGCGCCCGCCAGGTGCTGCGCGAAATCGCGCGGGGTCAGGCGGGCGCCGCGCTCGACGTAGAACACATGCGGCGAATAACAGCCTTGCTGCTCGTAGCGCACCACGTCCTGCGCCGCCAGGCCCGCCATCGCGGGCCCGCGCTGCGCGTCGAGCGCCGCGCGGCCCACCAGGGCCACGCCCAGCTTGTGGCCATAGGCGAGAAAGCGCGTGGTCGCCGCCACCTGGCCGCGGATCTGGGTGATGGCGTCCTGACCGCCGTAGGCCAGCACCGTGTCGGCCTGCGCATGCAGCGTGGCGGCGGGCTCGGCCTCGCCGCCTTTCCACCAGACGATGGCCAGGCTGTCGGCCAGGGCCGGGTCCACCTGCGCCAGGGCGCGCGCGAACAGTGTGGCGAAGACGGGTTCCGCGCTGGGCAGCTTGCCGATGCTGCCGGCCTTCACCAAGAGGCCACAGGCCAGGCTCCACAACGGCAGCCCGGGCACATTGCCGGCCCAGTGGTGCACCAGCAGGCCGGGTCCGAAGGCGCGCACCATACCGCCCTTGGCGGCGGGCTGGAATTCGTCGAGCATCTTGGGGTTGGAGAAATCCTCGCTCACGAAACGATGCAGCTGTGGCGCGCGGAAGGTGTGCAGGTAGCGGGTCAGGCCCAGGCTCACCATCACGGCGTCGTAGCCCGTCACGCGGGGCAGCAGGTCGTCGGCCATCTGGCGCAGCGGGTCGTTCACGTCCAGCAGGCGGGCCACGGCCTGGTCGATGCGCTCGATCAGGGCCGACACCGGCAGGGCCTGCAGCACCTCGCGCGCCGATCGGCGCACGCGCTGCGCCAGGGCGTCGGCCTGTTGCGGCGTGAGCGCGGGCACCGCGATGTCCACGGGCTGGTCCGGCACGCCTTCGAAACGCAGCGTGTGCCAGGCGACCTCGTGGTCCGCCAGCCCGGGCAGGTGTCCTGCCTTCCAGGGTGTCGCCGGTTTCATGCCGCCCCCAGGAATTCGGCGACCGCCAGCGAGCAGCCCCGGGCCTGTGTGCCCTCGGCGCGCCCGAGCAGCAGGAAGCCGCCACCCGCGGCCACGCCCACATCCTCGGTCAGGAGGGTGGTGGTGGAATTGAAGCTGGCCAGGTCGCAGTGCACCAGCACGCCGCGCTCGCCCGGGGGCATCTCGCGGCCCGTCAGCGGGTCCACCACCCGGCTGCGGAGCCAGTGCGGCCCGCGCTTGACGGCGGGCGTGACTTCATTGCCTGCGTCGTAGAACTGGCTGCTCAATTCAGTCATGCCGTACATGTTGATGCACTGGGCGCGCGGCACGCCCAGGCGGGCTGAGAGTTCGCGGTAGAAATCCTCGGGCGCCAGTTCGCGGGACTGGCGCTTGTAGCCGCCGGTGTCCAGGAGGCGGCTGCCGGCGGGCAGGCGCGCGGTCTCGCCGTCTTGCGCCATCGCGTCCAGCAGGTGCACGAAGCCGTAGCTCGCCCCGAGTACCGCCAGGGGCTGACCCCTGTGCTGCGCTTCGCGCAGCCTGGCGCGCAGCCCCGCCAGGTCCATGCCGCCCGCAGCGAGGTACCACGCGCTGTCCCCGGTGCCGAACTCGCGCACGGCCTGCGCCAGGTAGCGGGCCAGCGAGGAGTTGCGCATCTCGGTCTCGGGCGGAAACAGGATGGCCATCGGCATGCGGCCCCCGCCTTGGTTCATGAAATGCGCCTCGAAATTGCGCCGCATCGACAGGTCCCATACCGCGATCGTCGGGTGGTGGTGGCAGCCCCGGACCTCGGCGCGCGTCGTGCCGCTGGTCATGAAGACGCGCTCGCAAACGTCGACTGGTTCGCAGCTGAGGGTGGTTTCCTTGAACGCCTGGATCGGCACGGCGGGAATGTCCCGCCAGGTCTGCACGCGGCGCGGCGTCAGCCCCCGGCGCTGGCAAAAGCGCCGCAGGGGTTCGTTGTGCGCGTACTGGTGCGCGAAGAGGCGCCGTGCCATGGCGTCGAAGGCGGCATCGTCGCAGCCGTCCTGCCCGAGGAAGGCCAGCACCTCGGGCACCAGCGCCCGGGTCGCGGCTGAGAGGCCTTGCGGTGTCCAGGTATTCATGGCGGGCGCACCGTGTGCATGGCCTCGGGCTGCCAGGCGTGATTGAGCGGGCCGCTGCCCGCGCCCGTGCGCACCGGCGCGCCCGCCTGCAAGGCGCCGCGTACATACTCACGCGCCGCGCGCACCGCGTCTTCCAGTGTGGTGCCCCGCGCCAGGTGCGCCGCGATCGCGCTGGAGAGGGTGCAGCCCGTGCCATGCGTGTTGGCGCTGGGAATGCGCGGCCCGCGCAGCCACAGGGGGGGCGCGTCGCGCGCCAGAAGCAGGTCGCTCACGGTGTCGCCGGCCAGGTGGCCCCCTTTGAGCAGGACCGCCCGTGCGCCGCGCTCGATCAACACGTGCGCGGCGGCCTCCAGGTCGGATTCGGTGGCCAGGGGCCGACCCACCAGCAGCGCCGCCTCGTCCAGGTTGGGCGTGACCAACACGGCGCGCGGGAACATCCGCGCCACCAGCACCTCGATGGCTTCGTGGTCGATCAGCGTCGCGCCGCTGGTGGCCACCATCACCGGGTCCAGCACCACACGCTGCAGCCCGTGGCGGTCGATGGCGTCAGCCACCGCCTGCACGGTGGCCGCCGAATGCAGCATGCCGACCTTGACCGCGTCCACGCCGATGTCCTCCACCACCGCGTCGATCTGCGCGTGCAGCATCTGAAGGGGCACCGCGTGGATGGCACGCACGCCCATCGTGTTCTGGGCGGTCAGGGCGGTGAGGGCGGTCATGCCGAAGCAGCCCAGTGCCGCGAAGGTCTTGAGGTCGGCCTGGATGCCGGCACCCCCGCCGCTGTCCGATCCGGCGATGGACAGAACCCGCGGATAGCGCAGGGTCCGCGCGATCGGCGCGGTGCCTGGGGTGGCCTGGAGGCCGTCGGCGAGAGGGGACGGGGTCACTGCAACTCCTTCGCAAGCCATGAACGCAATGCTCCGAAGGAGGGACCCGCGAGGCGGCCGCGTGGGCGGCCTGGCGGGAGGGCTCTTCTTACGCCGGCATGAACCGGATCAAGTTCGCGGGTCTGCATCTCAGCACGCTAGGCGTGCACCCCGGAGCAGGCAGGATTGTCGCATGGGCCTAGAATCACGGTTGCTCCGGGGTGCGGACGGCGACAAGCCGCCCGCTGAGATGGCCAGCCAAACCCGTGAACTTGAACCGGTTCGCACCGGCGGAAGGAGAGCCCCATCCCACCGGCCCTTCCTCCTGTGCGTGCCTGCCGCAACGCACGATGTCCAGCACGAGGTAGATCCGCATGGTGGTCCCGACCGGCTCCCCGCCGTCCCTGGCGGTCCCCCAGCCCGCCAGGGCCAGCAGCCGCCTGCGTGTCGCGATCGCCGGCGCTGGCCTGCTGGGGCGCCTGCTCGCCCTGCAACTGGCCCGTGCGGGCCATGCCGTGCAGGTCTTCGATCCCGCCTCAGACGCCCGTGCCCGCGGGGCGGCGGGCTGGACGGCGGCCGGCATGCTGTCGCCCGTGGCCGAACTCGAATGCGCCGACGAACACGTGTTCGCGATGGGCCTGCGATCGCTGGTGCTGTGGCCCGGCCTGGTGGCGGACCTGCCGTGGCGGGTGGACGTCCACCAGCGGGGCTCCCTCCTGCTTGCGCACCGCGGCGACGAAGGCGCCGCCAGCCGCGTGGTCGACCTGGTGCGTGGCAAGGCGCCGGCCGAATACGCGCCCCAGGCCCTGACCGGCCCGCAGCTGGCCGAACTCGAACCCGACGTGCGCGGCGCGCCGCATGCCTGGCTGCTGCCGCACGAGGGCCAGATCGACACCGTGCAGGCGATGGGTGCGCTGGCCGAGGGCGCGGCTGCGGCGGGCGCGGTGTTCCATTGGGGGAAGTCCGTCGATGCGGTGGGCGCGCGCCACCTGCATGGCGGCGGCCGCCGTATCGACGTGGATTGGGTGTTCGACGTGCGCGGCACCGGTGCGCGCCCGCAGCTGCCAGTGCGTGGCGTGCGCGGCGAGATCCTGCACCTGCACGCGCCAGACGTGCGCCTGTCACGCCCGATCCGGCTCTTGCATCCGCGCCACCGCGTCTACATCGTGCCGCGCGCCGGCGACCATGTGCTGGTGGGCGCCAGCGAGATCGAGAGCGAGGACCGCTCGCCGATTTCGCTGCGCAGCACCGTCGAGCTGCTCGCAGCGGCCCACAGCGTCCTGCCGGCCCTGGCCGAGGCGCGCGTGGTGCACACCGAGACCAACCTGCGTCCGGCCCTGCCCGACAACCTGCCGATGCTCGCGAGCGAGCCTGGTCTCACGCAGGTCAATGGCCTGTTCCGCCATGGCTGGCTGATCGCGCCGGCGCTGGTGGAGTCGGCCCTGCACACCCTGGAGGTATCCGCATGATTTCCATCGTCGTCAACGGCCAGCCGCGCGAGGTGCCCGCCGGCAGCAGCCTGGCCGACCTGGTGGCCCACCTGGCCGACACGCCCCAGGCCCTGGCCACTGCCGTCAACCAGGAGTTCGTGGCCCGCGATGCGCGTGCCGCGCGTGTGCTGCAGGCGGGTGACCAGGTGTTCACGTTCCAACCCATCACCGGAGGCTGATCCCATGCCCTTGCCCCTCGAGATCGGCGGCGCCCGCCTGGAGAGCCGCTTCTTCCTCGGCACCGCCGGCTATCCCTCGCCCAAGGTGCTGCAGGACGCCATCGCCGCCTCCGGCACGCAGGTGGTGACCGTGGGCCTCAAGCGCCAGCTCGCGGGTGATGGCCAGCCCAATGACTTCCTGGCCATGGTGCGGTCAACCGGCGCCCGCCTGCTTCCCAACACTGCGGGATGCCGCACGGCCAACGAGGCGGTAACGCTTTCGCGCATGGCCCGCGAGTTGTTCGACACGAACTGGATCAAGCTGGAGGTGGTGGGCGACGAGCACACCCTGCAGCCCGATCCCTTTGAACTGGTCGAGGCGGCGCGCATTCTCGTGCGCGATGGCTTCGAGGTGTTTCCTTATTGCACGGACGATCTCGTGAGCTGTCAGCGGCTGCTGGACGTGGGCTGTCGCATCCTGATGCCCTGGGGTGCTCCGATCGGGTCGGGGCAGGGCTTGCTCAATCCGACGGCGCTGCGCACCTTGCGCGCACGCTTGCCGGAGGTGCCTTTGGTGGTGGACGCGGGCATCGGGTCGCCGCGGGATGCGGTGCAGGCGATGGAGCTGGGCTTCGATGCCATCCTGCTCAATAGCGCCGTGGCGCAGGCGCGCGATCCGGTGACGATGGCGCAGGCCTTCCGCCTTGCCGTGGAGTCGGGTCGCCTGGCCTGGGAGGCGGGGATCATGGCGCGGCAGGACATGGCGGTGCCAACGACACCGGTGACGGGGCGGCCGTTCGTGCTTTGACTTTGAGCAACCTCAGCGCACCAGCTCAAACACCAGGCAAGTCGTCGTTCCGTGGGCGTATAAGGTTCCATCGGGCCCGACCAGGCGAGCTTCCGCGGTGGCCAGCTGCCGACCGCAATGCAGCACCCGTCCCTCGGCGCGCACGCGTGACACCTGGGTGCTGATCGCCCGCACGATGTTCACGCTCAGTTCCGCTGTGGTGTAGCCCCGCCCGGCGGGCAGCAGGGTATGCACCGCGCAGCCCATTGCCGAATCCAGCAGCGTGGAATACCAGCCGCCATGGATACCGCCCATGGGGTTCAGGTGGTCGGGTCCGGGCGTGCCCTGGAATACGGCATGCCCTTCGGAGATCTCCACCGGCAGGAAATCCAGTGTCTTCCCGATGCGGGCATGCGGCAGTTCCCCGCGCAGCATCGCCTGCATCATCTCCAGGCCGCTCAGGTGCGCGGCGTCTGCCGGCCGGGTGAAGCCAGCGCCCGCGCCGCGCGCGAACCCGGCCTGCACCTCGTGCTCGAGCGCCAGCCATTCCTGCAGCAGGTCTGGCGCCGGTGTCTTCGCAGTCATTCAACCCCCCGCGCGCGTCGCCGTGGTCAACGGCCCCTCAGCGGCCCCAATTGCGCGAGCCGCCGCTGCGGCCACCGCCGCCGCCACCGAAACCGCGGCCGCCGCCGCCACCGCCACCGCCACCGCCACCGCCGCTACGGCGCCCACGTCCACCCATGCTGTCGACGCTGGTGCGCAAGGGATCGGGCTGCCCGTCCCCCTTACTGCGCACCGGGACCGGATCGCGCAGGACGAAGGGTCCACCGCTCTGGTGCGCACCCATGCGCGGTTGCGCCTCTGCGTCCTCGAGCCGCTGATGCTGGGGCGCGCGGCCCCCGCCGTTGCGGACTTGGCCCTGGCCCTGGCCCTGGCGCGGCTGCGGATTGCCGTTTCCGCCACGGCCGCCCTGCGCGGGCTTGGGCCCCGCCGACTGGCGCTGGCCGCCACGGCTGCCGCCATTGCCACCCTGCGTGGTCTTGTTGTCACGTATGCGTTGCATCATCTCCGAGCGCGCAGCCTTGGCCGCAGCGGCCATCACCTCGCGGCTCGGCGGCTTGCCGGCGCCGCCCCAGATGGTCTGGCGGCCCATGGCAATGGGCTCGGCGCGCTCGTCGGGTTCGGGGCCGAAGCCCTCCACCGGCTCGATCGGAATCTGCTGCTTCGCGAAGCGCTCGATCTCCATCAGGAAACCCTCTTCGTCCAGGCAGACCAGGCTGACCGCTTCGCCGCTGTTGCCGGCGCGGCCGGTGCGGCCGATACGGTGCACGTAGTCCTCGGGCACGTTCGGGATCTCGTAATTGACCACGTGCGGCAGTTCGTCGATGTCGATGCCGCGTGCGGCGATATCGGTGGCCACCAGGGCGCGGATGTCGCCGCTCTTGAATCCCGCCAGCGCCTGCGTGCGCGCGCCCTGGCTCTTGTTGCCATGCAGGGCCATCGCGGTGATGCCGTTCTTCTCCAGGAATTCGGCCACGTTGTTGGCGCCGAACTTGGTGCGCGTGAACACCAGCACCTGGCTCCAGTCGTTTTTCTGGATGATGTGCGCCAGCAGCGCTTTCTTCTTGCCGCGGCCCACCAGGTGCGCCGTCTGCGTGATGCGCTGCACCGTGGTGTTGCGGGGCGTCACCTGGATGCTTTGCGGATTTTTCAAGAGGCCATTGGCCAGGTCGCGGATCTCGTCGCTGAAGGTGGCCGAGAACAGCAGGCTCTGCTTGTCTTTGGGCACCAGGGCCAGCACCTTCTTGACGTCGTGGATGAAGCCCATGTCCAGCATGCGGTCAGCTTCGTCGAGCACCAGGATCTGCACGGTGGACAGGTCCAGGAAGCCCTGTTGCTGCAGGTCCAGCAGGCGCCCCGGCGTGGCCACCAGGATGTCGACGCCCTTTTTCAGGCGGTCGATCTGCGGGTTCATGCCCACGCCGCCGAAGATCACGGTGGACGTCAGCTGCAGGTACTTGCCGTAGGTGCGGATGGATTCCTCCACCTGGGCGGCCAGTTCGCGCGTGGGGGTGAGCACCAGGGCGCGGATGCCGTAGGTGCCGAACTTGTTCGTGGCGCTGCGGCTCATGGTGAGCTTGTGCAGCAGGGGCAGGGTGAAGGCGGCGGTCTTGCCGGTGCCGGTCTGCGCGCCGGCCAGGAGGTCCTGCCCTTGGAGCACGGCGGGAATGGCCTGGGCCTGGATGGGAGTGGGGCTGTCGTAGCCCTGTTCGCGCACGGCCTTGAGGATGGCGGGTGCCAGATTGAGAGTGTCAAAAGTCATTGAAAAGGCGCCATACCGGGCGCAGGGGTCGGCCACACCGATCGCGGGAGCGATCGCCAGTAGGAGCCGATGCATTGAGGGGTCGGAAGGCCTTGTGGCGGCGTGACCGCCAGGCCCCGGCAGGAGTGCCGGACGCCGCTAACTGGTGACGGCGCGCCCTAATTGTCGCACGAATCGGTCCCGAAGGGTCGGGGTGGCTGCGGCGGCCAGGGCCTGGGAGGCAAACCAGGGCCTCCCGTCCATTGACCAGACCTGTCCGCCCGCCTCCTGGATCAGGAGCCAACCGGCCGCCGCACCAGGCCCTCGGCCAGCGCGCGCCAGCGGGCGAGATCGCCAGCTGGCGGGCGCGGTGGGAGAGGCAATTGGGGCAGGGTCATACCGCCCGCCGCTGGTCGAAGACGTAGTCGTGCCGCTCGGTCTGGATGGTGGAGACGCGGTATTCCACCGGGCGCTCGCCGAACGTGAGTGCGATGCGGTGCACCTCGATCAGGGGCGCACCCGCGGGCACGCCAAGACAGCGTACGGCCTCGCGGCTGGCGAGCACCGCCCGGGCGCGTTCGTCGGTGCGCAGGACGGTGATGCCAAAGTCGGTCTGGTACAGGTTGTAGATGGTGCCGCTGCGCTCGGTGAAGCGCTTTTCAGTGAGTCCCTTGAATTGCGCCGCCGACACCGTGATGCGGTCCAGGACGATGGGCCGGCGGCCCAGGCTCAGGCGGTTGGTGATGACGAAGACCGGTTGGCCCTCGCGCATGCGCAGGACTGCGGCAGCGGCTTCGTCGGCGCGATCGCGCTCGAACGACAGGCACTCCACCAGCGGGTATTCGTGCTGCGCGCTGGCAGGAAGACCCAGCGCGCGCGGCTCCACCCGGAAGAACTGGAACAGGTAGCGGTCGCGCGAATGAAGCGTGACGAAGGTGCCCTTGCCCTGCCTTCGCACCAGCACCTGTTCCTGCACCAGTTCATCGACCGCCCGGCGCAGCGTGCCGATGCTCACATCGAGCTCGCCGGCCAGCTGCCGCTCGCTGGGAATGGGCCGCCCGGGCGACCACGTGCCCTGTTCGATCAGCGTCATGAGCCGACGCTTGACCTGCAGGTACAGCTTGCCGTCGCTCGCGTCGATCGGCCCGAGGCTCGAAGGGGTGGTGTTCTCCATGGTGCGCTTGCAGTCCAGTGTAGGCGGCGGCGCAGGGAGATACAAGTCATCTATATGAGTTGATTGACGGTCCATCCGGCCTTTTGCACAGTCTCGCGTGTTGCAGTTATTTCACCGGAGGTTTGATGATTCATTTTGTCTTGCACGATGCCAAGGACACCGTCGCGGTGGTGGTGGTCGAGGGTGTGAAAAGCGGTGACCAGCTCAAGGGCTGGATCATGGATGAAGACCGCATGATCGAGCTCAAGGCCAAGGCCGACATCCCGATCGGGCACAAGGTGGCCCTCAAGGACATGGCGGTGGGTGACACCGTGATCAAGTACGGCATCGACATGGGCAAGGTGGTGGCGCCGATCTCGGCAGGCCAGCACGCCCACGTCCACAACATCAAGACCAAGCGCTGGTAAGCCCCGGCCGTTTCCGTTCCACAGAAAGAGCCAACTCCATGTCCGTCATTTCCAAAGACACCACCTTCCTGGGTTATCGCCGCGAGAACGGCCGCGTCGGCGTCCGCAACCACGTGATCATCCTGCCGCTGGACGACCTGTCCAACGCCGCCGCCGAGGCCGTGGCCCACAACATCAAGGGGTGCATGGCCATTCCCCACCCCTATGGCCGCCTGCAGTTCGGCGCCGACCTGGACCTGCATTTCCGCACGCTGATCGGCACCGGCTGCAACCCGAACGTCGCTGCCGTGGTGGTGATCGGCATCGAGGATGGATGGACCAAGAAGGTGGTCGATGGCATCGCCACCACCGGCAAGCCCGTCACCGGTTTCGGTATCGAGGGTCACGGTGACCACGCCACCATCATGAAGGCCAGCAAGGCCGCCCGCGAGTACATGCAGTGGGCCAGCGAGAAGCAGCGCGAGGTCTGTCCGATCTCCGACCTGTGGGTCTCCACCAAATGCGGCGAGAGCGACACCACCAGCGGCTGTGGCGCCAATCCCACCGTGGGCAATGCCTTCGACAAGCTGCATCCCCTGGGCAACTACCTGTGCTTCGGTGAGACCAGCGAAATCACCGGGGGCGAGAAGATCGTCGCTGCGCGCTGCAAGACGCCCAAGGTGGCCGAGGACTTCATGTTCATGTTCAACCGCTACCAGGACATGATCAACCGCCACAAGACCACCGACCTCAGTGAGAGCCAGCCGACCAAGGGCAACATCGCCGGTGGCCTGACCACCATCGAGGAAAAGGCGCTGGGCAACATCCAGAAGATCGGCAAGAAGTGCACGGTCGACGGCGTCATCGACAAGGCCGAAGCGCCCACTCACCCGGGCCTGTGGTTCATGGATTCGTCCAGCGCCGCCGCCGAGATGGTGACCCTTTGCGCCGCCTCCGGCTACGCGGTGCACTTCTTTCCCACCGGCCAGGGCAACGTGATCGGCAACCCCATCCTTCCGGTAATCAAGATTTGCGCCAACCCGCGCACAGTGCGCCTCATGAGCGAGCACATCGACGTCGATTCCTCTGGCCTGCTCCAGCGCGAGATCACCCTCGACCAGGCGGGCGACAAGCTGCTCGAGTGCATGCTGCGCACCGCCAACGGGCGCATGACCGCCGCCGAAGCCCTGGGCCACCGCGAGTTCGTCCTCACCCGTCTGTTCGAGTCGGCCTGAGCCCGGCCCCGGCCGCCCGGGCGGGCAGCCGCCTCGTATCTGCAGGCAGAAGGAATCGGACATGGCCCAGATCGTCATCAGCGAGTTCATGGATCCCCCGGCGGTGGCGCGCTTGCGGGTGGCGCATGCCGTGGTCTATGACCCCACCCTGGTGGACCAGCCGGCGGCACTTCAAGCCGCCTGCGTCAGTGCAGACGTCCTGATCGTGCGCAATCGCACCCAGGTGCGTGGCGACCTGGTGAGCGCCCTCGGGCGCTGCCGGGTGGTCGCTCGCCTGGGCGTCGGCCTGGACAACATCGACGTCGCGGCCTGCGAGTCGCGGCGCATGCGCGTCATTCCCGCCACGGGCGCCAATGCGCTTTCGGTCGCGGAGTACGTGGTCGGCACCGCGATGGTGCTGCTGCGGGGCGCCTATGCGTCCTCGCAGGCGGTCGCCGCCG
>JBEGVR010000199.1:0-2693 GCA_041178265.1 Pseudomonadota bacterium
CCAGTGCAGCTTCTCGACGCTGCCGCCCAGGCCCACGCCGAAGATCTCGCCCCGGCCGATGGCGATCAGCGCGTGCGACAGCTGGTAGCCCTTGCCCAGGGCATGCTTCTCGCTCCAGGGATCGAGGTAGGCAAAGATGCGCTCGCGCCGCCAATCGGACAAGGCGATCATCAGCATGAAGGCGATCAGCAGCACGCCGGCGATCAGGAAGAACATGCGGGCGTTGACCCCGCCCAGGAACAGGATGCCCATGGCGATCACCGCGATCACCATGAAGGCGCCCATGTCGGGCTCGGCCAGCAGCAGCAGGCCCACCACCGCAACAGCCACCGCCATCGGGCCGACGGCGCGCATGAAGTTCTGCTGGACCTCCATCTTGCGCACCATGTAGTCGGACGCATAGAGCACCACCGCGAACTTGGCCAGCTCCGAGGGCTGGAAACTCATGAACCCCAGCCAGATCCAGCGGCGCGCGCCATTGACCACGGTGCCGATGCCCGGAATGAGCACTGCCACCAGCAGGATCAGGGACGCAACAAAGAGCCAGGGCGCGAAGCGCTCCCAGGTGTCCACCGGCACCTGGAAGGCCAGGATGGCCACGGTCAGTCCCACCACCAGCGCGAAGACATGGCGAAACAGGAAGTGGCTGTTGGTCAGGCGCGCCATGCGCGGGTTGTCCGGCATGGCGATCGAGGCCGAATACACCATCACCAGGCCAAAGGCCAGCAGGCCCACCACCACCCACAGCAATGTGAAGTCGAACGGGTCGACCCGCGAGTCTGATCCGCCGGCGCGGTAGCTGCGGGTGCGCACCGGCACGTCGGCGCCAGGACGGCCGGTGATCCATTGCAGCAGGCGGGCGGGCGCGAGGTTCAAGACTGTCCCTCCAGCACGGTGCCGGCCTCGTGGGCCAGGGTGCGCACCGCGTCCAGGAAGACCCGGGCGCGATGCTCGTAGCCGTCGAACATGTCGAAGCTGGCGCAGGCCGGTGACATCAGCACCGCGTCGCCCGCCTGCGCTCGGCTGGCGGCCATGCGCACGGCCTGCTCCATGGAATCGGCGTCCAGCATCGTCACGCCCAGGGGCTCGAGCACAGCGCGGATCTGGGGCGCGTCGCGGCCGATCAGGACCGCGGCGCGGGCATGGCGGGACACGGGTTCGGCCAGCGGCGAGAAATCCTGGCCCTTGCCGTCACCGCCCAGGATCACCACCAGCTTGCGGTCGGCACCCAGGCCCTGCAGGGCGGCCACGGTGGCGCCCACGTTCGTGCCCTTGCTGTCGTCGAAGAACTCGACCTCGTCCACGATGCCCACCGGCTCGACGCGGTGCGGCTCCCCCCGGTAATCGCGCAGGCCATACAGCATGGGGCCGAGCGGGCAACCGGCCGAGACGGCCAGAGCCAGAGCGGCCAGGGCGTTGACCGCGTTGTGGCGACCGCGTATGCGCAGGGCGTCGACGGGCATCAGGCGCTGGATATGCAGCTCCTGCGCCTCGTCGCGGCGCCGCTTGATGGTCTCATCGGCCTCGAGGGCACGCACCAGCCAGGTCATGCCGCCCACGACCTCGATGCCGAAGTCGCCAGGGCGCCGGGGCAGGTCGCCACCGAAGGTAACGTGCGCACGCTGCACGGTCTTGCCGCCCTTGAGGCGCACCGGCGCGGGCAGCATGGCCATCACGCGCGTGTCTTCGCGATTGAGGACCATGAGGCCCTGACCCCCAAAGACGCGGGCCTTGGCCGCGGCATAGGCGTCCATGCTGCCGTGCCAGTCCAGATGGTCCTGCGTGAGATTGAGGACCGTGGCGGCGGTGGGTTCGAAGCCTTCCACGCCCTCCAGCTGGAAACTGGACAACTCGAGCACCCAGACCTGGGGCAGGTCGCCAGCGTCGAGGCGGGCCGCCAGGGTGTCCAGCATCGTGGGGCCGATATTGCCGGCCACGGCCACGGCGTGGCCACTGCGCTCGACCAGCTGGCCGGTGAGTGAGGTGACGGTGGTCTTGCCATTGGTGCCGGTGACGGCCAGGACGGCCGGGCGGTAGCCGGCGGGCGGCGGCTCGGGGGCGACGAGGGCCGGCTCGTCGTCGTCGCCGGCCCGCGCCGGGGCTGCCCCCTCATCGACGTCCGGCTCGGGTTCGACCTCGACCCGGGCGGCCGCTGCTATCGCTTCAGCCGCCTGGGCCGCGGCGCGCGCCGCCTGCTCCGCGCGTTCGGCCGCTTCGGTCTGCACGCGCACCACGTCCAGCGCCTGGACAAACAGGTCGAGCTCGCCGCCCACGCGCAGGCCGCGAGCCCGCGCGGCGTCCAGCACCGCATCCACCTGCGCAGGCGCCAGGCCCGGGCTGCGGAACACCGCCTGCGCGCCATCCAGCAGGGACTCGGTGAAGGGCCCGCTCACGAAGGCTGCCTGCGGCAGCTGCTCGCGCAGGGCGGCCCGATGCGGCGGGGCTTCGCGGGTGTCGGCGACGGTGACCCGCGCGCCGCAGCGTGCGCACCAGCGGGCCATCGCCAGGCCGGAGATGCCCAGGCCGAGGATGACGACGTGCTGGTCTTGGAAGTGGTTCATGGCTTATCGCAGCTTCAGGGAGGACAGGCCGACCAGGCACAGGAGCATGGTGATGATCCAGAAGCGCACCACAACCTGGGTCTCCTTCCAGCCGGTTTTCTCGAAGTGGTGGTGCAGGGGCGCCATCCTCAG
>JBEGVR010000200.1:0-23448 GCA_041178265.1 Pseudomonadota bacterium
CGTGCAGGGCGTCCATGTACTTCCAGCCGCCGCCTTTTCCGTTGTCGTCGCCCCAGAGGGTGAGCCAGGCGTTCACGTCGAAGAAACCGGTCCCGGAGGAGGCGGGATTGGGCATCACGACCTGGCCCTTGTAGGCGGGCTTGGTCAGGTCTTTCCAGGTCTCGGGCTTGGGAATGCCTTTCTTCTGGGCCTCGACGGTGTTGAAGCACACCGTGGCGCCCCACACGTCCATGCCCCACCAGGCCGGCACCTTCTTCTTGTCCCGGTACTGGCTCATGATCGCGTCCAGGTTCAGGGGCGCATACGGCTGCAGCATGCCCTGCTTGTCCAGGACGGCCAGGCTGGAGGCGGCGACCCCCATGACCGCGTCGGCCTGGGGGTTGGCCTTTTCCGCCAGCAGCTTGGCGGTGATCACGCCGGTGGAGTCGCGCACCCACTTGATCTCGATGTCCGGGTGGACCTTGTTGAAGCCCTCCTGGTAGGCCTTGAGCTGGTCGGTCTCCAGTGCGGTGTAGACCAGCAACTGGGTCTTTTGCGCGGCGGCGGCACCCGCGAACAGGGCCAGCGCGCCGCCCAGCAGCGCATAAAAAAGGCGGGAAATACGCATGAAAGATCTCCTCGTGAACAAAGGTTGTCGTTTTTGCCTGTCAAGCAGGTTTGCGCCGTGACAGATTCCCAGGCCACGGCTACTTTGCGTTATGCATTCAACGCGCGTCAGTTCACCTTGTCAATTGTTTTTTGTGGATTGTTGACAATCTACAAACACATGCTTTAATTCGGGGCATGACCCTCGCCTTGCCGGACACCATCGCACTGTTGCAGAGCGCTTCGCTTGCCACGGCGGTGCAGCAGGAGGTCGAGCGGGCCATCCTGGCCGGCGACTACGCGCCGGGCAGCAAGCTTACCGAAGCCAACCTCGCCACCCGCATGGGCGTCTCGCGCGGGCCGGTGCGCGAGGCCTTTCGCATGCTCGAAGAGGCCGGGCTCGTGCGCACCGAGAAGAACCGCGGGGTCTTCGTGCGTGACATCCCGATCGACGAGGCCATCGAGATCTTCGACCTGCGCGCGGCGATGGACGCCATGGTGGGCCGGCAGCTGGCCGAACGCGCAACGCCCCTGCAGGTCAAGGAAATCCGCAGCCTGGTCGACGCCATGGAGAAGGCGGTGAAGTCCAAGGACGCCCACAGGTATCACCTCCTGAACCTGAAGTTCCACGACCGGCTGGTGGAGATGGCGGGCAACCGCAAGGTCACCGCCATCTACCGCAAGTTGATCAAGGAGCTCTCGCTGTTTAGGCGCCTGAACCTCGAGGACGGCTGGCTGCTGCCGGTGTCAGCGGGGGAGCACCGCGACATCCTCAAGGCCATCGCCGCCGGCGATGCCGACGCCGCAGGCCGGGCGATGCACCAGCACGTGATGGACAGCAAGCAGCGCACCATCGACAACCACCTGCGCCGCCAGGCGCTCACCGCCGAAGCGGCGGATTGACCCCACCCACCCAACCCGAAGAAACCCTCATGCTGACCGTGAACCAGCGCCGCTACAAGGAGCCCACCGCGCCGACCGTCGTCGTTTGCGTGGACGGCTGCGAGCCCGACTACCTCGGCCAGGCGGTGGCTGGCGGTCGCATGCCGTGGCTGAAGCAGGCGCTGGCCGGTGGCACCGGCCTGGTGGCCGATTGCGTGGTGCCCACCTTCACCAACCCGAACAACCTGTCCATCGTCACGGGCGCGCCGCCCAGCGTGCACGGCATCTGCGGCAACTACCTGTATGACACGGCCTCGGGTTCTGAGGTCATGATGAACGACCCCAAGTGGCTGCGCGCCCCGTCCATCCTGGCGGCCCTGGCCAACGCCGGCCGCAGCGTCGCCGTCGTCACGGCCAAGGACAAGCTGCGCCGCCTGCTCGGGCATGGCATGAAGGGCATCTGCTTTTCCTCGGAAAAGGCCGACCAGGTCACGCACGAGGAACACGGCATCACCGGCGTGCTGGCGTTGGTGGGCATGCCGGTGCCGGATGTCTACAGCGCGCAGTTGTCGGAGTTCGTCTTCGCGGCGGGTGTGGCCCTGATGAAAACGCGCCGCCCCGACGTGATGTACCTGTCCACCACCGACTACATCCAGCACAAGCACGCGCCCGGCACCGAGGGCGCCAACGCCTTCTACACGATGATGGACGGCTACCTCGGGCAGCTCGACGCCATGGGCTGCGTGATCGCGCTCACCGCCGACCACGGCATGAACGCCAAGGTGGCCATGGACGGCCGCCCGGACGTGATCTACCTGCAGGACTGGTTCGATGCCGCGATCGGGGCCGGCGCGGCCCGGGTGATCCTGCCGATCACCGACCCTTATGTGGTGCACCACGGCGCGCTTGGGTCTTTCGCCACCGTCTACCTGCCGGCGGGTGCCGACGCGCCCGCCGTCATTGCCCGCCTGCGTGCGCTGCGTGGCATGGAGGCGGTGCTCGATCGCGACGAGGCGGCGCGCCGCTTCGAACTGCCCCCTGACCGCATCGGTGACATCGTCTGCGTTTCCGAGCGCTTCACCGTGATCGGCACCGCCGCCGCCCGCCATGACCTGTCGGGGCTGGACGCGCCGCTGCGATCGCACGGCGGCCTGAGCGAGCAGCGCGTGCCGCTGATCATCAACCGCAGGATCGAGGGCCTGGACCCGAACCGCCGCTGGCGCAATTTCGACGCCTTCGACCTGGTCCTCAATCACGCGCAATGAGCAGTCAAGGAGCCACCCGCATGGCCGGCATCGAGCAATTCATACGCGATCATGCGCTGGACCGCATGCGCATCGCCGGGCGCAAGGCGGGCGAGGGCCGCAGCGGCGACCGCGTCATCACCGTCACCAACCCCTACACCGGCCAGGCGATCGGCACGGTGCCCAAGGCCACGCTCGAGGAAGTGCGCGAGGCCTTCGAGACTGCCCATGCCTTCCGTCCGCGCCTGTCACGGGCCGAACGTGCCGCCATCCTGCAGCGCGCCGCAGCCCTGGTGCGAACGCGCCTGGACGCTGTCGCGGCCCTCATCACCGCCGAAGCCGGCCTGTCCCACAAGGACGCGATCTACGAGGCGGGCCGTGTCAGCGATGTGCTCCTGTTCGGCGCCACCGAGGTGCTCAGGGACGACGGCCAGATCTTCAGCTGCGACCTCACCCCGCACGGCAAGAAGCGCCGCGTCTACACCCAGCGCGCGCCGCTGCTGGGAGTGATCAGCGCCATCACCCCGTTCAACCATCCGATGAACCAGGTGGCCCACAAGGTCGTGCCCAGCGTCGCCACCAACAACCGCATGGTGCTCAAGCCCTCGGAGAAGGTGCCGTTTTCGGCGATCTTCTTCGCCGACCTGCTGTACGAAGCCGGCCTGCCGCCGCAGATGCTCAGTGTCGTCACCGGCGACCCGCGTGAGATCGCCGACGAACTGCTCACGCATCCGCATGTCGATCTGATTACCTTCACAGGCGGCGTGGCCATCGGCAAGTACATCGCCTCCAAGGCGGGCTACCGGCGCGTGGTGCTGGAACTCGGTGGCAACGACCCCCTCATCGTGATGGAGGACGCCGACCTGGACGAAGCCTCCAGCCTCGCGGTGCAGGGCTCCTACAAGAACTCCGGACAGCGCTGCACCGCCGTCAAGCGGATGCTGGTCCACCAGGCCGTCGCGGGCCGGTTCACCGAGATGGTGGTGGAAAAGACCCGGGCCTGGAAGTTCGGAGACCCCGGCGATCCCGCCATGGACATGGGCACGGTCATCGACGAAGCCGCCGCCATCCAGTTCGAGGCCCGGGTGAACGAGGCGGTGGCCCAGGGCGCGCGCCTGCTGGCGGGCAACCAGCGCCGTGGCGCGCTCTACGCGCCCACGGTGATCGACCGGGTGGATCCGGCCATGACCGTGGTGCGCGAGGAAACCTTCGGCCCGGTCTCTCCCATCATCACCTTCCGTGACATCGACGATGCAATCCGCATCGCCAACGGCACCGCCTACGGCCTGTCCAGCGCGGTCTGCACCAACCGGATGGACTACATCGCGCGCTTCGTCGACGAGCTGGATGTGGGCACGGTCAACGTACGCGAGGTGCCCGGCTACCGCCTGGAGCTCACGCCCTTCGGCGGCATCAAGGACTCGGGCCTGGGCTACAAGGAAGGCGTGCAGGAAGCGATCAAGAGCTTCACCAACCTCAAGACCTATTCGCTTCCCTGGGTGTGACGCCATGGCCCTGACCCTGCAAGACATCGAGCAGCTGTTCGCCGCCAAGGGGGGCGAACAGTACACCGGCGAACCCGTCACCCAGCTGGAGCACGCCCTGCAATCCGCGTGGCTCGCGGAGCAGGCGGGGGCCCGCGACGAACTGGTCACCGCCGCCTTGCTGCATGACCTGGGCCACCTGCTGCATGACCTCGGTGAGACGCCCACCCTGCGCGGTGTCGACGACGTGCATCAGTACCGCGCCTTGCCGTTCCTGCGCGGCTTGTTCGGCGACGGGGTGCTCGATCCGATCAAGCTGCATGTGGACGCCAAGCGTTACCTGTGCGCCACCCGCGCCGACTACTACGAGGCCCTGTCCGAGGATTCCAAGCGCTCGCTGGCGCTGCAGGGAGGCGTCTACGACGCGTCGCAGGCCCAGAACTTCCTGGCGCAACCCGGCGCCGCCGACGGCGTGAGCCTGAGGATCTGGGACGACCTGGCCAAGGTCGCCAACCTGCCCACGCCGCCCTTGTCGCACTACCTGGAGCGCGCGCGCCGCTGCACGCTGGCCGCTGCATGACCCTCACCTGGGGCGTCGCCGCTGCGGTGTTGTTCGCCGCGCTGTTGCACGCCTGCTGGAACGCACTGGTCAAGTCCAGCGCCGACAAGCAACTGGATACCGCCCTGATCCACCTGATTGGATGCGCCATCGGGCTGCCGCTGATGCTGGCCGTCGGCGTGGCGCCCACGGCGGCCTGGCCCTACATCGCGGCCTCGGTCATGATCCATATCGGCTACTACGTGGTCCTCACCAGTGCCTACCAGCATGGCGACCTGGGCCTGACCTATCCCCTGATGCGCGGCGTCGGCCCGGTGCTGGTGGCCCTGTCGGCCACCTTCACCGTCGGCGAACACCTCTCCCTCCTGGCCTGGGCCGGCGTGCTCGGCGTGTGCGCCGGCACCCTGGTGCTGGGGCTGTCGCCCCGCGCCCTGGAGCAACCGCGCGCCGTGGCCTTCGCCCTGCTCAATGCGGTGGTGATCGCCGTCTACACCGTGGTCGATGCCCTGGGCGCGCGCAGCGCGGTACAGGCGGGCGGCAGCGCCCTCCAGTACGTCGCCTTGCTGTTCGTCCTGGATGGCTGGCCCTTTGCCTTCATGGTGCTTCGAAAGCGCGGCTTCGCTGTCGCACTGCCCTATGCGCGTGCGCGCCTGCCCGTCGCCACCGTCGGGGCGGCCGCCTCGCTGGGGTCCTATGGCATCGCCCTGTGGGCCATGACCCTGGCGCCGGTGGCTACCGTGGCCGCCTTGCGCGAAACCTCGGTGCTGTTCGCTGCCCTCCTGGGGACCTGGTTCCTCAAGGAGGCCTTCACCCTCCGCCGCGCGCTGGGCACGATGGTCATCGCGTCCGGCGTGATGGCCTTGCGAATGGGATGACGCCATGACCCTGCCTGCCCATGCCCGTATCGTCATCGTCGGTGGTGGCATCGTAGGATGTTCCACCGCCTACCACCTGGCCAAGCTCGGGTGCAAGGACGTCCTCCTGATCGAGCAGGGCAAGCTGACCTGCGGAACCACCTGGCATGCCGCGGGCCTGGTGGGCCAGATGCGCCCGAACCGCAACATGACCCGTATGAGCAAATACGGCATCGAGCTGTATGCCACGCTGGAACAGGAGACCGGCCTGGCCACCGGCTGGAAGCAGTGCGGCAGCGTCAACGTGGCGCGCACGCCCGAACGCATGCAGGTGCTGCGCAGGCAGGTGGCGCTGGCCCGCAGCTTCGGCGTGGCCTGCGAGGAAATCTCCCCGCGCGAGGCCGGCGAGAAATGGCCGGTGATGCGCATCGACGACCTGCAGGGCGCGATCTGGCTGCCTGGCGACGGCAAGGCCAACCCCGCGGACCTGTGCATGTCGCTGGCCAAGGGCGCGCGCCAGGGCGGCGTGAAGATCGCCGAAGACATTGAAGTCACGGGCGTGCTGACCGAGCAGGGCCGGGTCGCGGGTGTGCGCACCGCCCAGGGCGAAGTGCGCTGCGAGATCCTGGTCAATTGCGCGGGCCAGTGGGCCCGCCAGTTCGGGCGGCTCGCGGGCGTGAACGTGCCGCTGTATTCAGCCGAACATTTCTACATCGTCACCGGCCGTATCGAGGGCGTGTACCCGATGCTGCCGGTCATGCGCGACCCCGATGGCTACCTCTATTACAAGGAGGAAGTGGGAGGGCTGGTGATGGGAGGCTTCGAGCCGCAGGCCAAGCCCTGGACGGTGGACCCGATCCCGGCGGACTTTCAGTTCCAGTTGCTCGGGGAGGACTGGGACCAGTTCGAGGTGCTGATGCAAAACGCCCTGCACCGCACGCCCTGCCTGGAGACCGCCGAGATCAAGATGCTCCTGAACGGGCCCGAGAGCTTCACGCCCGACGGCAATTTCATCCTGGGCGAGGCGCCGCAGGTTCGCAATTATTTCGTCTGCGCCGGCTTCAATTCTGCGGGCATCGCCAACAGCGGGGGTGCCGGGCGCCTGATGGCCGAATGGATCGTGGGCGGCGAACCCTCCACCGACCTGTGGGATGTAGACATCCGCCGCTTCGGTGACTTCACCGGAAACCGGCGCGCGCTGGCCGCGCGCACCAGCGAGACGCTGGGCCTGCACTATGCGATGCGCTGGCCCCGCCAGGAACTCGAGACCGTGCGGCCGCTGCGCACCTCGCCGCTGTATGACCTGCTGGCCGCCCGCGGCGCCGAGTTCGGCAGCAGGAACGGGTGGGAGCGGGCGAGCTACTTCCGGCCTGGTGGTGCGGTCCGGCCACCCCACACCCTGGGCACGCCGGGCTGGTTGCCGTGGATGCAGGCGGAGCAGCGCGCCACCCGCGAAGCGGTGGCCCTGTACGACCAGACCTCCTTTTCCAAGCTGCTGCTGCAGGGGCGCGACGCGCTGGCCGTCCTGCAGCGCCTGTGTGCCAACGAAATGGACGTGCCGGTGGACCGCATGGTCTACACGCCCTTGCTCAATGCGCGCGGCGGCATCGAGAGCGACCTCACCGTGATCCGCGAGGCGGCCGACCGCTTCCTGCTGGTGACCGGCTCGACGCAGGCGGTGCGCGACGCGGACTGGATCGGCCGCCACATCGAAGCACACGAACATGCCGTCCTGACCGACGTCTCGCCGATGTACAGCGTGCTGTCGGTGATGGGGCCCCAGGCCCGTGCGCTGCTCTCGCGGGCCAGCCCCGATGACCTCTCACCCGAGGCCCTGAAGTTCTCGTGGACACGCATCATCGACCTGGGTCACGCCCGTGTGCGCGCCGCGCGCATGAGTTATGTGGGCGGCCCGGGGTTCGAGCTCTATGTGCCCGTGGAGATGGCCCGCCACGTGTACCTGGCCTTGCATGAATACGGCCATGACCTGGGGCTGCGCGACGCCGGCTACTACGCGCTGGACGCCCTGCGCATCGAGCAGGGCCGCCGCGCCTGGGGCGCGGAACTCGGGCCGGACGAGACGCCCTGGGAGGCGGGTCTGGACTTCAGCGTCAGGCTGGACAAATCGGGGGGTTTCATCGGCCGTGAGGCCCTGCGCGCCAGCCAGGGCCAGCCCCTGCGCAAGAAGCTGGTGACGCTGGTGTGCCAGTCTGACGACTTCGCCTGGGGCGGCGAGCCCATCGTCGCCGACGGGCAGACGGTGGGTGATGTCACGTCCGTCGGCTGGAGCCCGCTGGCCGGGGCGTGCGTGGGCCTGGGCTATGTGCGCGGGGAGCACGCGCAGGCGGCCCACGCCGGCACGCAGGCCGCCATCGAGCTATGGGGGCGGCAAGTCCCCGTGCGCCTCTACGACCGCTGGCCGCCCAAAGCCTGATCACGACTTATCATGGCCCCCGCATGAAGCACCTGTTGAACCTCCTGGCTGCCGTGTCCCTGCTGGTCTGGGGCACTTACCTGGTCCGCACCGGCATCCTTCGGGTCTTTGGCGCCAACCTGCGCACGATCCTCGCTTGCAGCATCGGGTCCCGGCCGACGGCCGCCCTGGCTGGCCTGGGCGTGACCGCGCTGGTCCAGTCTAGTACCGCCACCGCACTGATCATTGCTTCCTTCGTGGCCCAGGGCCTGGTGACCCTGCCCCTTGCGCTCGCGGTGATGCTCGGTGCCGACGTGGGCACCAGCCTGATGGTGGTGGTGTTCTCACTGGACCTGTCGTGGCTGTCGCCGCTGTTCATCTTCACGGGCGTGGTCCTATTCATTTCCATCAAGGACCGTCCGGCGGGCCGATTCGGTCGCATCCTGATCGGCCTGGGGCTGATGTTGCTGGCCCTGCGCCTGGTATCGCAATCCACCGAGATCATGGTGCAGGCGCCGGCGGTGAAGGCCCTGCTGCAGTCGCTGGCCAGCGACCTGCTGCTGGAGATCACGGTGGGTGCGGCGCTGGCCATCGTCGCCTACTCCAGCCTGGCTGTGGTGCTGCTCACGGCCACGCTGGCAGCCTCCGGCGCGGTGCCCATGGAAACCGCGCTCGGACTGACCCTCGGCGCTAACCTGGGCAGCGGGCTGCTGGCGGTGCTGGCCACGGCGCGGTCCTCCGTCGAGACGCGGCAGGTGCCCCTGGGCAACCTGATGTTCAAGATGGCAGGCGTCCTGATCATGGCGCCGGTCGTGGGCCTGTGGCTGCGGCATGTCAGCCCCTACCTGGATGCCCTGACCACGGTGGTCGCCTTCCACCTGGCGTTCAACACCGCGATGGCGCTCTTGTTCCTCGGCTTCACCGGCGTGGTGGCGCGGCGCGTGGAGTCCTGGCTGCCCAAGCCGGACGCCTCGCGGGCGGGTGGTCGCCCGCACCACCTGGACCCCACGGCCCTGGCTACCCCCTCGCTGGCGATCAGCTGCGCGGCCCGCGAAGCCATGCACCAGGCCGACGTGGTCGAGACCATGCTCAAGGGGATGCTGCGCGTGATCGAGGACCGGGACCTGCGCCTGGCCCAGGAACTGCGCCAGCTGGACGACCAGGTCGATCAGCTGTACTCGTCGATCAAGTACTACCTCACCAAGATCTCGCGCGAAGCCCTGGGCGAAGACGAGAGCCGGCGCTGGACGGACATCATCAGCTTCACCATCAACATGGAGCAGATCGGCGACATCGTCGAGCGCATCGTGATCGACGTCGAGGACAAGAGCATCAAGCAGGACCGCCGCTTCTCGGACGCGGGCCTGGCCGAGATCCGCGACCTGCATGCGCGCCTGGTCGACAACCTGCGCCTGGGCATGAGCGTGTTCCTCAATGGCTCGGTGCGTGACGCGCAGCGCCTGCTCGAGGAAAAGGCGCGTTTCCGCGACCTGGAGCGCGCCTACGCGGGCACCCACATCGCGCGCCTGTCGGACAACACGGTCCAGAGCATCGAGACCAGCTCGCTGCATCTGGACCTGATCAGCGACCTCAAGCGGATCAACTCCCATATCTGCTCGATCGCCTACCCCATCCTGGATTCGGTGGGAGCGCTGGCCCCGAGCCGCCTGAGGGCGGTGGCAGACCGGCAGACGCCTTCGTCGACCTGAGGCACCGGCGCGCGGGACCTGTGTCCCGCGCCGGGTCAGGGCAGCAAGATGGTGCAGCCCGTGGTCTGGCGCCCTTCCAGGTCGCGATGCGCCTGGGCCACCTGCGCCAGCGGGTAGCGCTGGTCGATGCGGATCTTCACCGCACCGCTGGCCACGACCGAGAACAGGTCGTCGGCCATCTCCTGCGTCGACTCGCGCGTGGCGATGTGCGTGAACAGGGTCTGGCGCGTGACGTACAGCGAGCCCTTGTTGCCCAGGATGCCGGGCGCGAAGGGCGGCACCGGCCCAGAGGCATTGCCGAAGGTCGCCATCAGCCCGAACGGACGCAGGCACTCCAGCGACTTGTCCCAGGTGTCCTTGCCCACCGAGTCGTAGACCACCTTCACTCCCTTGCCGCCGGTGATCTCCTTGACGCGGGCGGCGAAGTCCTCGCGCCGGTAGTTGATCACGTGGGCGGCGCCCATCGAGCGTGCGAGTTCGCATTTCTCGTCGCTGCCCGCGGTGCCAATCAGCTGCAGCCCCAGGTGCCTGGCCCACTGGGCGGCGATCAGGCCGACACCGCCCGCGATCGCATGAAACAGGACGTGGTCGCCACGCTGCAGCCCGCCCTGCGGCAGCACGCGTTTAAGGAGGTATTGCGCCGTGAGGCCCTTGAGCATCATCGCCGCGCCCGTCTCGAAATCGATGACGTCAGGCAGCTTGCACACGCACTTGGCAGGCATCACGCGTGCCTGGGTGTACGAGCCCGGGGGGTGGCTGGCGTAAGCCGCGCGGTCGCCTGCCTTCAAATGCGTGACACCCGCGCCCACCGCCTCGACGACGCCGGCGCCTTCCATGCCCAGGGCGGTGGGCAGCTGCATCGGGTACAGGCCCGTGCGCTGGTAGACGTCGATGAAGTTCAGGCCGATGGCGTGGTGGCGGATGCGGATCTCGCCGGGGCCGGGGTCGCCGACCTCGACATCCACCAGTTCCATCTGCTCGGGGCCGCCATGCTGGCTGATGCGTACGGCTTGGGTCATGGTTGTTATTTCCTGCAAGGTTTCGAAGCGCTGCATCCTGCCATGAATCCGCAGGGCCTGCTGCCGGGTCGGCTACAGTGCACCCTCCCATGAATCAGCCCCTGAATCTCGCGACCGCTGGCCTGCTTCTGGTGCCCCCCCTGATGTGGGCCGGTAACGCGGTAGTGGGCCGGCTGGTGGCGCCGATGGTGCCGCCCATGACCCTGAACCTGCTGCGGTGGGTGATCGCCTTCGTGCTGCTGCTGCCCCTGGCGGCGTGGGTGCTGCGTCCCGGCAGCGGCTTGTGGCCGCACTGGCGCCGCTACGCGCTGCTCGGGCTTTTGAGCATCGGCCTGTACAACGCCATGCAGTACCTGGCGCTCAAGACCTCGACGCCCGTCAACGTCACCCTGGTGGGATCCAGCCTGCCCGTGTTCGTGCTCTTGCTGGGGGTCTTGTTCTTCGGGCAGCGGGTAGGCCTGCGCCAGGTCGCCGGGGCCTTGCTCTCGGTGTCGGGCGTGCTGCTGGTGCTGTCGCATGGCGACTTCACACGGCTCTCCGATGTCCGTTTCGTGGTGGGCGACCTGTACATGCTGGTGGCTACGGCCACCTGGGCCTGGTACAGCTGGCTCCTCACGCGCAGCGCGAACGATCCTGCGGGCCTGCGCGCGGATTGGTCGGCCTTCCTGATGGTGCAACTGGTGCCTGGCCTGGCCTGGGCCGGGCTCTTTTGCGCGGCGGAGTGGACGCTGGGCACGCCCGCTCCCGTGCAGTGGGGGCTGCCGCTCGCGGCGGCCCTGGTCTATATCGCCGTGGGTCCGGCGATCCTGGCCTATCGCTCGTGGGGATTGGGCGTGCAGCGGGTGGGACCTGCCGTGGCGGGGCTTTTCAGCAACCTCACGCCCCTGTTCGCCGCCCTGATGTCAGCGGCCTTCCTGGGCGAACCGCCGCAGGTGCATCATGGGGTGGCCTTCGCGCTCATCGTCGCGGGCATCCTGGTGAGCACGCGGCAGGCCCGCTGAACGCGCCGCAGCGCCAGGGTCAGCGGCCGCGCCGCACCCGCCTCAATTCGTCCAGGATCATGCCGATGGCGCCCGCGGTGATGGCGGCATCGGCCACGTTGAAGGCGGGAAATGCCCAGCCCGCGTAATGCAGCTGCACGAAGTCGATCACGTAGCCATGCAGCAGGCGGTCCACCACGTTGCCCAGCGCGCCCCCGAGCAGGCAGGCCATGGAAAAGGCGAACAGGCGCTGCTGATGGTGCGACCGCAGCATCCACACGATGAAGATCGCGGCGCCCACCCCCAGCGCGGTGAAGAACCAACGCTGCCAGCCCGAGGCCGAAGCCAGGAAGGAGAAGGCCGCGCCCGCGTTGTGCACCCGAACGATGTTGAAGAACGAAGTGACGTAGGTCGAATCGCCCAGCGCGTAATAACCCAGGATCAGCACCTTGGTGAACTGGTCGGCCAGGAAAAGCAGCAGCGCCAACCCCAGCCAGGGCAGCATGCCGCTGCGTGCTGCGCCAGGGCGGGCCATCAGGCGTGCGCCCGGGCTTCGCCCGCGCCGTAAAGGTTGGACGTGCAGCGCCCGCAGATCGTCGGGTGGGCCGCTTCGCTGCCCACGTCGTCGCGCCAGTGCCAGCAGCGCTCGCACTTCACCGCCTTGGAGGGGCTGGCCTTCACCGCCAGCGCCTCACCGGCCTGCAGCGTGATCGCCGAGGTGATGAAGATGAACTTCAGGTCCTCGGCGAAGCTGACCAGGATGGCATGGTCGGCGGGCGGCGCGATGAGGGTCAGGTCCGCCTGCAGCGACGAGCCGACCTCGCCCTTCTCGCGCAGGGCCTCGACTTCCTTGTTGGCGACATCGCGGATCTCGCGGACGCGATTCCATTTCGCGATCAGCGCTGCGTCGGGACCGCCGATCTCGGCATAGGTCTCGAAGAAGATGGAGTCGGAATCGCCAAACAGCTTCCAGGCCTCTTCAGCCGTGAAACTGAGGAATGGCGCCATCCAGCGCAGCATCGCGTGCGTGATATTCCACAGCGCCGTCTGGGCGCTGCGCCGCGCGTGCGACTTCGGGCCAGCGGTGTAGAGGCGGTCCTTGAGGATGTCCAGGTAGAAGGCGCCCAGGTCTTCCGAGCAATACACCTGCAGCTTGGCCACCACCGGGTGGAACTCGTACACCTCGTAATGGGCCAGCACCTCGGCCTGGAACTGCGCTGCGCGGCTGACGGCGTAGCGGTCGATCTCCAGCAGCTCAGACAACGGCACGGCGTCCTTCGCAGGGTCGAAGTCGCTCACGTTGGCGAGCAAGAAACGCAAGGTGTTGCGGATGCGGCGGTAGGCATCGACTACGCGGGCCAGGATCTTGTCGTCGCCCGCGATATCGCCCGAGTAATCGGAGGCCGCCACCCACAGGCGGATGATCTCGGCGCCGAGCTTCTCGCTGGTCTTTTGCGGGTCCACGCCGTTGCCCAGGGACTTGGACATCTTGCGGCCCTGGCTGTCCACGGTGAAGCCGTGCGTGAGCAACCCGCGGTACGGCGCACGCCCGTACATTGCGCAGGCCGTCAGCAGCGAACTGTGGAACCATCCACGGTGCTGGTCATGGCCTTCGAGGTACAGGTCGGCCTCGGGGCCGCTGTCGTGGCCGCTACCGGCGTGGGACCCCTTGAGGACGGTGGTGTGCGTGGTGCCGGAGTCGAACCACACCTCCAGGATGTCGGTGCTCTTGGTGTAGTGCGGCGCGTCGGCGGCCGCACCCACCCGTGCCAGGATGTCCTCGGCGGAGGCCTTGGACCAGGCCTCGATGCCGCCGGCTTCGACCAGGCTGGCCGCCACATCCAGGATCTCGGGGGTCTTGGGGTGCAACTCGCCCGAGTCCTTGTGCAGGAAGAAGGGCAGCGGAACGCCCCAGCTGCGCTGGCGCGAGATGCACCAGTCGGGGCGGCCCGCGATCATGTCGCGCAGGCGGGCCTTGCCGTTCTCGGGATAAAACTGCGTGTCCTCGATGGCGGCCAGGGCCAGCTGGCGCAGCGTGGCGGGCGCCTTGTCCTGGGTGTACACGCCTTCGCCTTCGTCCATGCGGATGAACCACTGGGCCGCGGCGCGGTAGATCACCGGGGACTTGTGGCGCCAGCAATGGGGGTAGCTGTGGGTGATGGCCTCGGTGGCAAAAAGGCGCCCGGCGCCACGCAGGGTGTCGATCACGACCGGCGCGGCCTTCCAGATGTTCTGCCCGCCAAAGAGCGCGAGGTCGGGCGCGTAGCTGCCGTGGCCCTGCACCGGGTTGAGGATGTCGTCATAGTGCACGCCGTGGGCGACGCAGCTGTTGAAGTCGTCCACGCCGTAGGCGGGTGAAGAGTGCACGATACCGGTGCCGTCATCGGCCGTGGCGTAGTCGGCCAGGTAGACGGGCGAGAGGCGCCGGTAGGCGGCATCCACATCGTGCAGGGGGTGGCGGAAGTTCAGTCCACCCAGTTTCTCGCCGGGCGCCGTGGCCAGCACCTGGCCTTCCAGCGCGTAGCGGGCCAGGCATTTCTCCACCAGCGTCTCGGCCAGCACGATCAGCCCGCGCGGCGTATCTACCAGCGCGTAGACGATCTCGGGGTTGAGGTTCAGGGCCTGGTTGGCGGGCAGCGTCCAGGCGGTGGTGGTCCAGATCACTGCGTACGCCGGCTTGGTCAGTGCCGGCAGGCCGAAGGCGGCGGCCAGCTTCGCCGGATCGTCGCTTTCAAAGCCCACGTCCAGGGTCTGCGATTTCTTGTCCGCGTACTCGATCTCGAATTCGGCCAGTGAGGATCCGCAATCGAAACACCAGTACACGGGCTTGAGGCCCCGGTACACGAAGCCGCGCTCCATCACCCGCTTGAAGGCACGGATCTCGTCGGCCTCGTTGCGCGGGGCCATGGTCTGGTAGGGGTGGTCCCAGTCACCCAGCACGCCCAGGCGCTTGAAGTCCGTCATCTGCAGGGCGATCTGCTCGGTGGCGAAGGCGCGGCTCTTGGCCTGCATCTCGTCGCGGGGCAGGTTGCGTCCGTGCTTCTTCTCGATCGCGTTCTCGATCGGCAGGCCGTGGCAGTCCCAGCCGGGGATGTAGGCGGCATCCAGCCCTTTGAGCTGGCGCGACTTGACGATCATGTCCTTGAGGATCTTGTTGACCGCGTGACCCATGTGGATCTGCCCATTGGCATAGGGCGGTCCGTCGTGCAGCACGAATTTCTCGTGGCCGCAGCGGGCTTCGCGCAGGCGCTTGTACAGGCCCTTGTCCTCCCATTCGGCCACCCAGCCCGGCTCGCGCTTGGGCAGGTCTCCGCGCATCGGGAAGGGAGTGTCGGGCAGGTTCAGCGTGGCGCGGTAATCGGTCGCCGGGGCGTTGTTCATCGGGTCGGACATGGCGGTGCGTTTCGGGGGGCTTCGACAAGCTCAGCCCGAACGGTGCGGGGGAGGGGGCTCGGGCGGGAGGTCCTGCAGCCGTCCGCCCTGAGCCTGTCGAGGGGCAGCGGACGGGGCGCAGGGAACGCTAAATTCGGTCGCGCGTGGTCTGGCGGCGGGTGGAGGCGAAGAAGGCGCGTGCCGCATCGCAGTCGCGGGCAATGCCGGCCGTGAGGGCTTGCAGGCTCTCGTACTTCAGTTCGTCGTGCAGTTTGTGCAGGAGGTCCACCCGGATGATTTTACCGTAGGCCCCCTCTTGGCCCAGGCTGGTCGGCCAGTCCAGGCAGTAGGTTTCCAGCAAGACCCTCCCCCCATTGACGTCCTCCGGATCCAGCGAGGGACGTACGCCCAGGTTGGCCACGCCCTCCAGGGGGGCGTCGTGCAGACCGTGAACATGCACCGCGAAGATGCCACTGGCGGCGGGTTTCCAGTGCGCGAAGCGCAGGTTCAGGGTGGGAAAGCCCTCGGGCCGCCCCGGCCCGCGACCCAACTCGCGCCCGAGCTTGCGCCCGTGCACCACATGGCCGCTGATGCTGTAGGGGCGCCCCAGCAGGGTGGCGGCGGCCTGCATGTCGCCGCGCGCTAGGGCCTCGCGCACCGCCGAACTGGACACGCGCAGGGTGTGCACCTCATAGCTGTTCATGCGGGCCACGTCGAAGCCGCCGGCCGTCCCGGCCGCATCGAGCATCGCGTAGTCCCCGGCGCGGCGGGCCCCGAAGCGGAAGTCGTCCCCCACCAGCACATAGCGCGCACCGAGACCGCGTACCAGCACTTCGTCGATGAAGGCCAGCGGCTGCTGGCTGGACAGGCGGGCGTCAAAGGGCACCACCACGCACTGGTCGACCCCGCAGGCCGCCAGTTCGGTCAGCTTGTCCCGCAGGGTGGCGATGCGCGCGGGGGCCAGCTGCGGCTTGCGCAGGGCCCTCGCGAAGTAATCGCGCGGGTGCGGCTCGAAGGTCAGGACGCAACTGGGGACGCCCCGGTGGCGGGCCTCGTTGTTCAAGAGAGCCAGCATGGCCTGGTGGCCGCGGTGCACGCCATCGAAATTCCCGATGGTCAGGGCGCAGGCCGGCGCGATGTCCGGGTGGTGGAAGCCGCGAAAGATCTGCATCGCGCGATGGATAGCTTTGGGGTGACGCCAGGCCCCCTTGCCATCAGGGGCGGTGGTTTTCGGGGGATCGAAAGAGGTTATATTGTGAGGGCTAACTTGTTCAGTAGTCCGCGTCATTCAAGGAGGTCACGCTTGAAGGTGTTGAAGCTGTCTGCCCAGGGCCTGCCGCAGTCCTGGATTTCGCTCGAACAGGCCGTGCTGCATTACGCCGCCGACCAGGTCCGATGGGAAGTGGGCGCGGAGGTGGCGGTCTTTCGTGGCGGCTACAACGCCGTCACGGGCGATCAGTCGGTCATTGCCGTCAGCAGCATCATTGGCACCAAGGGCGTTCCCGGCATCAACCCCTTCGACCTCAAGCCGGGCCTGACCAACAGCAAGCTCTTTTCCCGCGACCGCAACACCTGCGCCTACTGCGGCTGCCAGCATCACGAGTCCGACCTCACGCGCGAGCACATCATCCCCTTCGCGCAAAACGGCCGCGACCACTGGATGAACGTCGTGACCGCCTGCCGCGCCTGCAACCACCGCAAAAGCAGCCGCACCCCTGAGCAGGCCAACATGCCGCTCCTGTATGCGCCCTACGTTCCCAGCCTCTGGGAAGACTTCATCCTGCGTAACCGGCGCATCCTGGCCGACCAGATGGAGTTCCTGATGGCGCACCTGCCGAAAAGCTCACGCCTGTACGCCTGAGGTCTAGCCGGGCGCCTGTCGCAGGCTCGCAGGCTCGCAAGCCGCGCGGGTTATTCCCAGGGCCGGCGCGGAACCGGCTCCGCCGGGCCGCTGGCGGCGCCTCCTTGGGGGGAGGCGGCCGCAGGCCGCTTCGGGGGGGATCCAGGCTACGCGAACACTCCTGCGGAGTCTTTCATCCGCACCGACACCTCGCCCAGGTGGTGCAAGCTGTCGCCGAAGCTCAATTCGAGCTGGGTGAGTTTCTTGAAGTAGTGGCTGCCGATGTATTCGTCAGTGACCGCGATGCCGCCATGCAGCTGCACCGCGTTCTGGCCGACGAAGCGCATGGCCACCCCCAGCTGGTACTTGGCACGGGCCATCGCCAGGCGGCGTTCATCGGCCGGCGCATTGAGCTTCAGGCTGGCGTAGTAGCTCATGGACCGTCCCAGCTCCTGCTGCATCTTCATGTCCGCCATGCGATGGCGCAGCGCCTGGAAGCTGGCGATGGGCACGCCGAATTGCTTGCGCGTGTTCATGTAGTCCGCCGTGAGCTGCATCGTCTTGTCCATCACGCCCACGGCCTCGGCGCAGGTCGCGGCGATGCCGATGTCCACGGCGTGTTCGAGGGCGGCAAGCCCCCCGAGCGTCACCTGGGTCGCGGCCGCGTCAGCCAGCATCACCTCGGCGGCGCGGCTGCCGTCCTGGGTGATATAGCCGCGCGTGCTGACGCCGGCAGCCTGTCGCTCGACCAGCCACAGGGCCATCGTGCCATCGGCCAGCGCCGGCACCAGGAAGGCATCGGCGTGGTCTCCCGCAGGCACCATGCTCTTGGTGCCGCTCACCCGCCATGCATCGCCCGACTTCGCGGCCCGGGCCTCGCAGCGCTCGAGTTTCCAGCGGGCGTGGCGCTCCTGGTGGGCCAGCACCACCAGCGCTTGGCCGCTGGAGATGCGCGGCAGCCACTGCGCCTGCAGCGCCTGCGGCGCGTAGCTGGCGAGCACCCCGCTGGTCACCAGGGTCTGCGCTAGGGGCTCGAGCACCATGCCGCGCCCGAGTTCCTCCATCACCACCATGCCCTCGACCGGGCCCATGCCCATGCCGCCGTGGGCTTCGGGGATGTACAGGCCGGCCAGGCCCAGCTCGGCGAGTTCCCGGTAGGACGCCGGGTCGAAGCCGCCCGCGCGCACTGCGGCGCGCCTGCGCTCGAATCCGTAGCTGCGGTCCACCCATTTGCGCACCGCATCGCGCAGTTGTTCCTGGTCGTCGGAGAAGTCAAAGTCCATGTCGGTTCCTTGGAGGGGCGTGCGACCCGGTTCAGCCCAGCACCGTCTGCGCCACGATGTTGCGTTGCACCTCGTTGGAGCCGCCGTAGATCGTGGTCTTGCGCATGTTGAAGTAGGTCGCCGCCAGGGGCGCCAGGTCCGTGGCGCCGCCGGGGAAGTCGCCCTGCCAGCCGGCCTCCATCGCTTCTCGGATGAAAGGCAGCGCGTAAGGGCCGGCGGCCAGCATCATGAGCTCGGAATAGCGTTGCTGGATCTCGCTGCCGCGTATCTTGAGCAGTCCCGCGATGTCCAGCGAGTGCTTGCCCGATTTTTCGGCCGAGAGCACGCGCAGTACCAGCATCTCCAGGGCGACGATGTCGACCTCCAGTTTTGCGATCTCGTCGCGAAAGCGTGTGTCGTCCCACAGGCCTTCAGCCTTGGCGATGCGCTTGAGGCGCTCGAGTTCCCGCTTGGCGCGGTTGACGTCGGCGATGTTGGCGCGCTCGTGCGACAGCAGGTGCTTGGCGTAGGTCCAGCCCTTGTTCTCCTCGCCCACCAGGTTGTCCGCCGGTACCTCCACGTTGTCGAACCAGACCTCGTTCACCTCATGGCCGCCGTCGAGCATGATGATCGGCCGCACCTGGATGCCCGGTGACTTCATGTCGATCAACAGGAAGGAAATGCCGGTCTGCGGCTTGCCCGAGCTGTCGGTACGTACCAGGCAGAAGATCCAGTCGCCGTACTGGCCCAGCGTGGTCCAGGTCTTCTGGCCATTGACGATGTACTTGTCGCCCCGGCGCTCGGCGCGCGTCTTGAGCGAGGCCAGGTCCGAGCCGGAGCCCGGCTCGCTGTAGCCCTGGCTCCACCACACGTCCCCCGAGGCGATCCCGGGCAGGAAGCGCTGTTGCTGCTCGGGCGAGCCGAAGGCCATGATCACCGGCGCCACCATCACCGGCCCGAAGGGGACGATCCGCGGCGCGCCCGCCAGGGCGCATTCCTCTTCGAACAGGTGTTTTTGCACCGCGTTCCAGCCGGGGCCACCGAACTGCCGGGGCCAGCCATACCCCAGCCAGCCCTTGCCGCCCAGGATGCGGGCCCAGCGCTGCATGTCCTCGCGTGTCAGGTGCAGGCTGTGGTGGACCTTGTGGGCGATGTCCTGCGGCAGGTTCTCGTGCACCCATGCGCGGACGTTCTCGCGGAATGCCTGTTCTTCGGGGGTGAATGCCAAATCCATGGGGTGTCTCCAAGCCAGCGGCGGTTGTAGCACGCGCGTTCTTTTCCGCGTGTCCGTGGGGCGACAAGATGGCCGCAGGCGCAGTGGCTGCTGGGGATAATCGGGGCTTCCATGAAGAATCTCGTCATCCTGATTTCCTCGGGCGGCTCCAACATGGCCGCGATCGTGCGCGCCGCGCGCCAGGACGACTGGGAGCACCGCCTCGGGGCGCGCATTGCCGCCGTCATCTGCAACCGGCCGCAGGCCCCCGGGCTGGACCTGGCGCGCGCGCTGGGCCTCGTCACCGAGGTGGTCGATCACCAGCGCTTTGACGGCCGCGAGGGTTTCGACGCCGAGCTGGCCCGGGCCATCGACCGCCATGCGCCCGCCCTCGTGGTGCTCGCCGGTTTCATGCGCATCCTCTCGCCAGCCTTTGTCCAGCGTTATGCAGGACGGCTCGTCAACATCCATCCGTCGCTGCTGCCCGCCTTTCCCGGCCTGCGCACCCATGCCCGCGCGCTGGCGGCGGGCTGCCGTTTTGCCGGTGCCACGGTGCACCATGTCACCGATGATCTGGACCACGGCCCGATCCTGGAGCAGGCGGTCGTGCCGGTCATGCCGGGCGACACCCCTGACACGCTGGCCGCCCGCGTCCTGACCCAGGAACACGTGATCTATCCCCGGGCCATCGCCCGCCTGCTGCGTCCCGCGTAGCCAACTCGCCTGCCCCATGCACCCCAAAGCCCTGCTCCAGGCCTGCGCCGAACTGGTCGGCCTGGCCCTGAAGCTCGAACACCCGGCCGACGCCGTGGTGTCGCGCTACTTCCGTGACCGCCGTGCCCTGGGCCCTCGCGAGCGTGCCACCCTGGCCGAAACCGTTTACACCGTGCTGCGGCACAAGCTGCGCTTTGACCACTTTGCGCCCTCGGGCAGCGGCCCGCGTGAGCGGCGCATGGCCATCCTGGGCTTTGCCGGCCCGCGCGATTTCCTCAAGAGCGCGCTGTCCGACGCGGAGAAGGCCTGGCTCGATGCCTGCGATGGCGTGTCCCCCCAGGACCTGCTGGAGCGCCATCGCCACAACCTGCCCGAATGGCTGGTGCAGCCCCTGAAAGACCAGGTCGGCGAGGGCTTCTGGCCGCTGGTGGAAAGCCTGCTGCAGCCTGCGCCCCTGGACCTGCGGGTCAACGCCCTGGCCGACAAGCGGGAGGACCTGCGCCAGGAGCTGGCACGCGCCGGTCTCCAGGCGCAGCCCACGCCGTATTCCCCCTGGGGCCTGCGCCTGGCCGACAAGCCCGCGCTTACGCGTCTGGAGGCCTTCACGCGCGGCGCCATCGAAGTCCAGGACGAGGGGTCGCAACTCCTGGCGGCTTTCCTCGATGCGCGTCGCGGCGAAATGGTGGTGGACTTCTGCGCCGGCGCCGGCGGCAAGACGCTGGCCATCGGCGCCTGCATGCGCAACACCGGGCGACTGTATGCCTTCGACACCTCGGCCCACCGCCTGGACGCGCTCAAGCCGCGGCTGGCGCGCAGCGGCCTGTCCAATGTGCACCCCGCCGCCATCGCCCACGAGCGCGACGACCGCATCAAGCGCCTGGCCGGCAAGATCGACCGGGTGCTGGTCGATGCTCCCTGTTCAGGCTTGGGAACCCTGCGCCGCAACCCGGACCTGAAATGGCGCCAGTCGCCTGAATCCGTGCGCGAAATGGCCGCCAAGCAGCTGGCCATCCTGCGAAGCGCCGCCCGCCTGCTCAAGCCGGGTGGACGACTTGTTTACGCCACCTGCAGCCTGCTTCGCGAGGAGAACGAGGCTGTCGCCCAGGCCTTTGGCGCGGCGGAAAGCGGCTGGCAGACCTTGCCCGCCACCGAGGCGCTGGCCCCCCTGAAGCTGGCCGACGCCGGGGCCCTGTGCAGCGGGGATTACCTGCGTCTTTGGCCGCACCGCCATGCCACAGACGGTTTTTTTGCGGCAGCCTGGGTCCGGCAGTGATGGAATCGGCCTCAATGGCGCCCAAAAGAATTCATTTTTCCGGCGTCCATGGAACCCTCGGCCTTAGAATCGCTCCAACCCACTTTGGATTCCATTGATCCTCCTTATGCAGCTACCTGATTGGTCCATCCTGAACGCGGCGATCGACTTTCTCGCCCACGGCTTGTGGCGCCTGTCCTGGTGGCAGGTGCTGATCTTCACTTTGGTGGTGACGCACATCACCATCGCCTCGGTCACCATCTTCCTGCACCGTGCGCAGGCGCACCGCGCCATGGAACTGGGCCCCATTCCCTCGCATTTCTTCCGCTTCTGGCTGTGGCTCACCACGGGCATGGTCACCAAGGAATGGGTGGCCATCCACCGCAAGCACCACGCCAAATGCGAGACTTCCGACGACCCCCACAGTCCCCAGACCCGTGGCATCGAAACCGTCTTCTGGCAGGGCGCCGAGCTCTATCGTGCTGAAGCCAAGAACCCCGAAACCCTGGCCAAGTTCGGTCACAGCACCCCTGACGACTGGATCGAGCGCAACCTTTACTCCCGTTTCAGCTGGCAGGGCGTGGCCCTGATGCTGATCATCGACCTGGCCCTCTTCGGGGCCCTGGGCGCCACCGTGTGGGCCGTCCAGATGCTCTGGATTCCCGTCACCGCCGCCGGCGTCATCAACGGCATCGGCCACTACTGGGGTTACCGCAACTTCGAGGCGCCCGACGCCAGCACCAACATCTCGCCCTGGGGCCTGATCATTGGCGGCGAGGAACTTCACAACAACCACCACACCTACCCCACCTCGGCCAAGTTTTCCGTCAAAGGCTACGAGTTCGACCTGGGCTGGGCCTACATCCGTGCCATGCAGGCCATCGGCTGGGCCAAGGTCAAGAAGGTGCCGCCCAAGCTGCGACTGGGTGATGTCCGCGCCGTGGCCGATGAAAAGACGCTGGAGGCCATCATTGCCAACCGCTACGAGGTGATGGCTCGCTACGCCCGCGAGATGCGCCGCGCCTGTTCCGACGAGATCTCGGTGCTACGGGCCCGTGGCCATGACCTGTCTATCCTCCAGGCGGCCCGTCGCTGGCTGCATCGTGACGACGACCGCGTGCCGGCCGATGCCCGCAGCCAGGTCGATCGGGCCCGCGCCGCCTCGCCCGCCCTGGACAAGATGCTCACCATGCGTGAGGAACTTCGGCAGATGTGGTTGAACACTACGGTCTCGCGCGAGCAACTGACGCACGACCTGCAAGCCTGGTGCAAGCGCGCCGAGGAAAGCGGCGTTGCGCGCCTGCAAGCCTTCTCCCAGCGCCTGCGCGCAGCCCACGCCTGACGCGTGCCCTGGGGGTTTAGGGCGTCGGCTTGCGCCGGTGTCCTCCAGGCCACCCAGCAAAAAGCCCCGCACAACTTTGCGGGGCTTTTTGCTGGGTGCAGGGCCGAATCACTTCAGCTTGATTTCCTTGTATTCGACATGCTTGCGCGCCTTTGGGTCGAACTTCATGATCGACATTTTCTCGGGCATGGTCTTCTTGTTCTTGCTCGTGGTGTAGAAGTGGCCGGTGCCCGCCGTGGACTCCAGCTTGATCTTTTCGCGTCCGCCTTTGCTCGCCATGATGCTGCTCCTTGATTAGGCTTGGCCGCGGTCACGCAGGTCCGCCAGCACGCTGTCGATACCGTTCTTGTCAATGAGGCGCAGTGCGGCGCTCGAGACGCGCAGGCGCACCCAGCGGTTCTCGCTCTCGACCCAGAAACGCCGGTACTGCAGGTTGGGCAGCCAGCGGCGCTTCGTTTTGTTGTTGGCGTGGGAGACGTTGTTTCCCACCATCGGGCCCTTGCCCGTGACCTGACAGACGCGTGCCATGGACGCTTCTCCAAAAATGTTGCCGCGATTCCGGCAAAGCTACGAAGTATAACTCAGTCGCCTTTTTCCAGGAAGCGCTGAGCGTCCAGCGCGGCCATGCACCCGGTGCCAGCCGAGGTGACGGCCTGGCGGTAGACATGGTCCTGGACGTCGCCCGCCGCGAACACGCCCGGCACGCTGGTCATCGTGGCCAGGC